>NZ_WSFU01000108.1 GCF_016820635.1 Anaeromonas gelatinilytica
TTTTAATCATTTTTCTTTAACTCCTTTAAAACTTTTTTAGCTTTATTAGCTCTTTCCCTTGAAGTCTACAACTAAAAACAGTAACTATTTGGATTAAATCTTCAACCAACTCCTATTCTTCCCGTTTCAATGCTAAAATGAGTAATTTTAGTATAGATATTCGGTCTTCTTTCCTGTTACTCCCTGCTTATCTACCAATATCAATCTCTTATTAGTAAATAGAAACATGTCCCTTATTAGTTTATATGCTTTTTCCACACGCTCATTTGGTGCTAAAATATCATCATATTTCTCTTGTATCTTTTCTGAATTAGTTTCTGAATCCCTCCTAAAATATATCTACGTTTATTTCCTCAATCAATAATATAATCTATGTATAATTATAATACTATTTCATCAATTATCAAATATTCTTCCCTTTAAAAATGCTAGTATAAAATAAGTCGTTGCAGATAATAAAATTATTGTTGCTCCTGATGCTATATTAAATGCATAGGATAAAAATAATCCTAAAATAGTAAATACAATACCTAATATACTAGATATTATCATCATATTCTTTAAATCATAAGTAAATAATTTAGCAATAGATGGAGGAATAGTAAGTAACGCTATGACCAGAATAATACCTACTACTCTAAGTAATACAACTATAGTCAATGCAATCATAATAAAAAGAAATTTTTCTAAAAATCTAGTAGGTATTCCTAATACCTCAGAAAATTCTTCATCAAATAAATATAACTTCCAATAATTAAATAATATTATTATTGATGATAATACTACTATATTAGCAATAATCATCATATTTAATGATAAATTAGAAACAGTTAATATATCCCCAAATAAATATGAAGTCATATCCGGTGGGTATCCTGGCATTAAAGATACAAAAAATATCCCTAGTGACATTCCTACAGACCAAAATATTCCCACTATAGCATCAGAATTTGTTCTAGCTATTCTATTTATAGTTGATATAGATAAAGCAGCCAATACTGAAAATCCAAATGCTCCTAATATAGGTTCAAATCCTAACAGATATCCTAGTCCTATCCCACCAAATGAGGTATGAGCTATTCCTCCACTCATCATAACTAATTTTTTCTCTACTATTATAGTACCTATTATTCCACATACAATACTAGCAAGTATTGCCGCTATAAATGCATTTTTAAAAAAATCATACTTAAAGGCTTCTATTATCATCTTCATCCTCCTCATGAACTCTCAATACCCTATGGGGAGTAGGTCCATGGGCTACTAATTCCACAGGACAACCATATACTTTTTCTAAAGTATTTTTATTTAATTTAGTATCATCCCCATGATAATGAAGATGTTTATTCAAACAAGCTACAGTATCAATATAAGAGTTTATAACTCCCATATCATGACTTACCACAATAATAGTCTTATCTTTATTTAGTTTCTTCAACAAATTATATATATCTGTTTTAGCATTAGCATCAAGACTAGCAGTAGGTTCATCTAATATCATTATTTCTGGTTCTACCATTAATGCTCTAGCTATTAAAACCTTTTGTAATTGCCCTCCTGAAAGCTGTGATATCTGTCTATCTTTAAAATCCAATATTTCTAAAGAATCCATTATATCCTCTGCTTTTCTTATCTGATCCTTTTTAAATTTATGAAGAAATTTAATCTTTCCATCTAAGGCACCTAAAAGTATAACATCTAATACACTAATGGGAAATCCCCTATCAAAATTACTAAATTGGGGAACGTACCCTATTGGTCTTTTATTATTAACCTTTAATTCCCCTTTAGTAGGCTTTATAAGCCCTAATAAAACCTTTAGTAAAGTGGTCTTTCCTCCACCATTAGGACCTATTATTCCTAGAAACTCTCCCTTATTCACATTTAAATTTATATTTTCTAAAACTCGGACATGCCCATAATCTACACATAAGTCCTTCACTTTTATAATAGCCATAGATTTCCTCCTACTGAAGTACTTCCTCAAATTTTCCTGCTATTTCCTTCATACTATTTATATAATCTTCTGATAATACATCTATACTTATAGCTGCCCCATCAATTTCCTTAGATATAGTATCAGCTTGGGACTTATCAAATTCCTCTTGATAAAAAACAAATTTTATATCCTCTTTTTTGGCAAAATCTATTACTTCCTTTAATTTCTTAGCAGATGCTTCCTTTCCAGACTCCTCTATTGCTACCATTTCCAATCCATAATCATCGGCAAAGTAACCCATAGAAGGGTGGTATATTATAAAGGACTGTTTATTTGATCCTTCAAGACTTTCCTTTATCTCTTCATCTAGCTGGTCTAATTCAGCTAAATACTCCTCAGCATTATCGCGATAAAATTCCTCATTATCAGGATCTAAATCCATAAGCTCATCCTTTATAATTTCTACAATTTCCTTTACTCTTTTAGGAGACATCCATATATGGGGATCCATCCCCTCATGGTCATGGTCTTCGTTTTCGCCATGACTGTGTTCCTCATCTTCACCATGACTGTGTTCTTCCTCTTCATCAAAATATCTAGCAGGATAAACTTCTGATACTAAATCTGATACATTTACAACTTTCATATTCTTATTATAATCATCTAATTGAGGTAATATATTATTTGATTCTGCAGGAACCTCCACAGAAAAATAAATATCAGCATCACTTAACTGAGTCATCTGTTTAGGTGTAGGCTGATAATTGGCAGGACTGTTTCCTGGAGGTATCATAGTTACTACTTCAATTTTATCTCCAGCAATTTCCTTTACAAAACTTTCTACAGGTGGTATTGTAACACCTACTGTTAATTTATTTTGTTCATCCTTTTGAGCTTCTTCACCATCACTACATGCAGTAAATAATACTATTAAAGTTATTAACATTATTATTAAAATACTCTTTTTCATAAAAAAACCTCCTCTTGCAAATCATTTGCAATAAATTTGATAATAATATTTTATCATAAAAATTACCAATGTCAATATTTCAGTATCTCTATATTTTCAATTATAATATTAAAATATACACTCATTTCTCTCATGAATATACTATTATTGAATTCTTACCAAAATCAATTATAATTAGACGTAAAAAGAAGGGCATTTTAGCCCTTCCCCCTTACATTCCCTTCATTGTAAGAGATATTCTTCCTTTATCAATATCCACATCCATTATCTTAACTTTAACTTGATCTCCTACTGATACTACATCCATAGGACTTTTAATATATTTATCACTTAATTGAGATATATGAACTAATCCATCCTGTTTTACTCCAATGTCTACAAAAGCACCAAAATCTACAACATTTCTAACAGTACCTCCCAGTATCATATCAGCTTTTAAATCCTCCATCTTAAGAACATCTGACCTAAATACTGGTTTAGGCATATCCTCCCTAGGATCCCTTCCCGGTTTCTTTATCTCTGAAATAATATCTTTCAATGTAGGAACTCCTACTTCTAACTTTTCTGCCAAATCCTCTATTAAACCATATTCTGCTATTTTAGAATCTATATCCTTAAGTTTCCCATTTTCTATATCTTCCTTGGTATAACTTAATTTATCTATTAATTTCATAGTTATCTTATAGGATTCAGGATGAACAGAAGTATTATCTAAAGGGTTATCCCCCCCTGCTATTCTTAAAAATCCTGCACATTGTTCAAAGGTCTTTCCTCCTAACCTCTTAACCTTTTTTATTTCCTTCCTATTCTTAAATCTTCCTATTTCTTCCCTGTATTTCACAATATTTTTAGATACCGCTGGTGATAATCCCGCTACATAATTTAATAAAGATGGTGAAGCAGTATTTAAATCTACTCCTACTGTATTTACACAATTCTCCACAACATCTTTTAAAGATTCTCCTAATTTACCTTGATTTAAATCATGTTGGTACTGTCCTACACCTATATGCTTAGGATCAATCTTTACTAATTCAGCTAATGGGTCTTGAAGTCTTCGTCCAATACTTATAGCTCCCCTTATTGATACATTAACATCAGGATACTCCTCTGTACCTAATTTTGATGCCGAATATACTGAAGCTCCCGCTTCACTTACTATTGTATAATGAACTTCCCTGTCTATTTCCTTTATCATATCAGAAACTATAAGTTCTGTTTCCCTTGAAGCAGTACCATTTCCAATAGGAATAATATCTATATCATATTTTTTGATTATATCTTTCATTACTTTTTTTGACTCCTCTACCTTATTTTGAGGTTCGTTAGGATATATAGTAGTATAGTCTAATAATTTTCCTGTTTCATCTAATACTGCAATCTTACAGCCCGTTCTAAAACTAGGATCAATAGCCATTACCCTAACTCCTGAAACTGGAGGTATCATAAGTAATGGTTTTGTATTCTTTGCAAATACCTTTATAGCTTCCTCCTCTGCCCTTTCAGTTAAATAACTTCTTATCTCCCTCTCAATAGCTGGGTATATCAGTCTCTTATAAGAATCTTCGATAGCTTCTTCTATAATATTTTTAAATATTGAATTTTTATTAGTAATTACATTTCTATTTATATAATCTAATAAAATATCTTCATCACTTATTATACTTATCTTTAATATTCCTTCCTTTTCCCCTCTATTTATTGCTAATATTCTATGATTTGGCATATTCTTTATGTTTTCATTATAATCATAGTACATCTCATATACTGATTTTTCTTCTTTATCATTAACTTGAGACCTTATTAAACCTTTATTATATACTACACTTCTAATGTATTTTCTAAAATCTGCATTATCTGAAACTATCTCAGCTATTATATCCTTCGATCCATCTATAGCATCCTCTACTGTAGGAATTTCTTTATCTTCATCAATATAATCTTTAGCTATATCATCTATATTTCCTTCTTCTATTTCTTGTTCTAATATAATATTGGCTAAAGGTTCCAATCCTTTTTCCTTTGCCTTTGTAGCTCTAGTTCTTCTCTTCTTTTTATAAGGTCTATATAAATCCTCAACTCTTTGTAATACTTCTGCTTCCAATATTTCTTTCTCTAATTCTTCTGTTAACTTTTCCTGTTCATCTATTAATCTTATAACTTCTTCTTTTCTATTTTCAAGATTTCTCAAATATGTAAGTCTTTCATCTAAACCTCTCAATAATTCATCAGAAAGTCCACCAGTCATTTCTTTCCTATACCTAGCAATAAAAGGGATAGTATTCCCCTCATCTATTAAATTCAATGTATTTTGAACCTGATTTTCTTTTATATCAAACTCTTTAGCTAATTTCAAAACTATATCCATATACATACCCCCTAAAAAACTTATGTTATTATTATACATTTTTATTTAATTTTAAACAAATAAATATGGACTAGTAATTACTAGTCCATATTTATAACTTTATTTAAATTTTCTCGGTTGAAATGATCTATTACTATATCTGCTCTATCTAAACTTTGAAATTCACTTTCTCTATTATTAAATCCTACACATTTCATTCCAGCACTTTTTGCAGCTTTTACTCCATTCTGTGAATCCTCTATCACTAGGCAATCTTTAGGATTTAATTCTAATTTTTCTGCCGCCTTTAAAAAAATGTCAGGGGCTGGCTTCCCATTTTCTACGGTATTACCATCTACATATCCTATCATATAATTATCCAAATTAAATTTATCGTATATAAGTTTAATGACTTTATCATGGTTGGAGGAAGCTATTATCATCTTGACTTTCTTTTCTTTAAAATACTTTAACCATTCCTCTAATCCATCCATAAGAGTTAATTCTTCATTATCCTTCATATTCTTATAGAATGAATCCATCTGCTTTTCATACATATCTTTTGAAGTATGCTTATGCTCTAGATTAAATCTTTTTAATATATCTCCCCAAACTTCTCTCATATTAACACCGACATATGATTCAATCTCTTCATCATTAAAACATATATCGTGATCTTTAAAAAACTTTTTGTCTATTTCCATATACATTGGTTCACTGTCTATTATTACTCCATCCATATCAAAAATTATCCCCTTAAACATATCAACCCTCCTTATATCTTTATTACTTGTATATCTTCAACTAATTTCTTCATCACTTCAAAATCAATATATCCTGTTTCTTTTTCCATTGCATTAGCCATACCACATCCATTAGCTATTTTAAAAACTTCATTTATATCTAAGCCTTTAGCTAAACCATAAGCAAAACCTGCTACTGAACTATCACCAGAGCCTACTGGATTTTTCACTTTTATTTCAGGAATATTTACTTTGAAGTTACCTTCCTCACCAATAAAATACATACCCATACTTCCTAAAGATATAGCTACATTTCTAGCACCTAATTCTAAAACTTTATTTCCTGCCCTTATAATATCTTCTTCATCCTTTAGTTTAAATCCTGCTATATTTTCTATTTCTTTCTTATTAGGCTTCACTAGATAAGGAGAAAATTTTAAATTGTCCAAAAGAACTTTATTGCTAGTATCCAGGATAGTTTTTACTCCCTCTTTATTTCCTACTTCTATCAATTTCCCATATATATTATTTTCCACACCTAAAGGTAAACTACCAGATATGGTTATAACATCTAAACTAGAAATATTTCTTTTAAATTCTATCAATAATTTATCAATAGACTCATTATCTATTTGAGGTCCTTTTTCCAACACTTCAATATTATTTCCTTCTTTATCCATTATATTAAGACAAGTTCTAGTAGAACCTTCAATTTCAACAAAATGAGAATTTATGCCTAATTTTTGAATCTCATTAGATATAAAAATTCCTTCACTACCCCCTAAAAATCCAAAAGCCAACACTTCTTCTCCAAATAATCTCAACACTCTACTTACATTTAATCCCTTTCCACCAGCTGTAGCAGAATAATCAGAAGTTCTCTCAACTATATTTAAATCTAATTTTTCAATAAGATATCTTCTATCTACTGCAGGATTTAGAGTAACAGTTCCTATCATAATATCACCTAAGCCTTATCATTGCTATTACATAAAAGTATTTTATCTCTTACTACTTCCTTCATCTTTTCTTTACCAGGAGTTAAATACTTTCTTGGATCATTAGCCTCGGGATTATTTTTAAAGTGGTTCTTTACGCCTTCAGAAAAAGCTATCTTGAGTTCTGTAGCTACATTTACCTTACATATTCCTAATTCAATAGTTCTTCTTACAATTTCATCGGGAACTCCTGAAGCTCCATGCAATACTAATGGTACATCTACTTTCTCTTTTATCTTTTCTAATCTATCATAATCTATCTTAGGTTCACTTTTATATAATCCGTGAGCAGTTCCAATAGCTACAGCTAAAGAATCTATTCCTGTTCTCTTTACAAAATCATTAGCTAAGTTTGGATCTGTCATCTGAGAGTCTTTTTCACCAACTACAATATCATCTTCTTGTCCTACTAATTTACCTAATTCTGCTTCTACAGATACATCATATCTCTTAGCAAATTTAACTACTTCTTTAACCTTCTTTATATTTTCTTCATAGGGTAATGCTGATGCATCTATCATAACAGATTTAGCTCCTAATAATATAGCACTTTTAATAGCTTCCACATCTTCATGATGATCTAAATGAAATATAATAGGAACCTCCGCTATTTCTGCTGCTACCTTCATAATATTAATCAAATACTTTTCTCCTGCAAATTTTATTGTTCCTGGAGTTGCAGCTAATATAACAGGAGATTTCATTTCATTTGCTGTTTCTACTACTACTTGGGTTGTTTCTAAATTATGAATATTGAATGCAGGTACTGCATAATTCCTCTTTTGAGCGTCTAATAATACATTTTTACTGGATATTATAAACATACTATCTCTCCTCTATTTTTTATTTTTATATATAATTTCTACATATTTGTATTCCTATATATTACTTTGAAATTTATCAAAGGAAAAAGTAAAGAACCAAGAAGCATATACACTCTTTTATATTCTTTACTTTTACCCTGAAATCATTCCATAATGAATATTTTTAATTTTTAAATGGTTTGTTTTTGCTTACTCATTTCATATTTTTTATTACGTTCTTTCATTTCTTTAATATACCAAACAAATAACCCAATATAAACTACTAATGATCCTAAAGCTTTCAAAATTGAATCTAAACTAAAACTTTTTCCAGCTTTACCAACTAATATAGCAATAAATTTTTCAACTGGTCCTTCTAACGTTGAATGAGTAATCAATGTTCCCTCTGCGATCCCTTCAGGAAGAGCACCAACTGACTGTGCTGTTTCTGTTACAAAAGGTGCAATTGCAGTGCCTGACCATAAAAATACAGGTAACATAATTATTCCAATTAATATCATTCGTAGTATTTTACCTCTACAAACTACAAGTAATGCTGGAGTTAAACCAATCGCTATAATGCCACCTAAAGGAAGTATTTTACTACCCGGAAGGAATAAAGCTATAATAAGCATAATTGGTGCTAAAACATTAGCTGCTGCCCACATTTCTGGACGTGCTGCAACAAATGGCCAATCAATACCAATGTTAAAAGTTCGTCCCTTTAATTTCTTACTCATGAAATCAGTAATTCCTTGAGATATAGGTTCCATAGAAGCAATAAACCATGTACCCACAGTTGAAAAAAGTTCAAGTGAAACACCACCAATAAACCCAAGAGTAAATATACCAGAAACTGGTTGTCGTCCAAGTATTCCAACAAAAACTCCTAAATAAATACCTATTGCAAATTTACTTCCCCAAAATCCTATTTTTTCATTTAACCAAGCAGCATCAAAATCATACTTGTCTAGGGAAGGAAAGAGTTTATCAATAATCTTATCAAATAACATTATTAATGGATTTAACAAAAAATTCATATGTGTTGTCGTCGTTGGATTATGTTCTGGCATATCAAGTAAATCATTAAAAGTAGGTTTCATTATATCTGCATTTATGAATTTCATAACCCCTAATAAAATAACCAATAATGTAGCTATTAAAAGACTATCTGAATAATATATTACAAGTAATCCCACTATAGAAAGATGCCAAAAATTAAATATATCAATATCTAAAGTATCTGTCTTATTCATTATAAGTAAAACAAGATTTACTATAACAAGTATTAATAAAAAGAATAAGGTATATGCCGAACCCCATGTAATTGTAGCAAGTGGAGCCCATCCAACATCTGTAATTGTTAATTCAATACCTGTTGATTTAACAAAATCTTGAAGTGCAGGAGCAAAATTTCCTGTAAGTATATTAATAACCGCTCCTATACCTGTTAGAGCTATTGCTAATTTTAAACCACCTTCTAATGCTTTACTTACTTTTACTTTCATCAATATTGCTAACAATGATAGTAAAATAAACATCATTGGTGCTGCACCTAAATCAATTAAAGGTTGAAAAATTGTATTAGCAAAATCAATAATTAAATTTAACACCTTTATCACTCCCCTTTTTCAATTTAATAAAATTATTTATTTATTTAAATCTCTAATAATATTTTCCAATTCATCATAAACAGGATCTGCCATTGCTGGTATACGATATAAAATTGGTCCTGCTTCTACTACTGGTATATCAATTTTAAAACTAAATTTCATCTTTGAAATAGGAGTAAATATATCATATTTATTCATTATTTCTTGTGTTATATCTTTAACAACTATAGTATCTACACTTACATCATATTTTCTCTTTTTCATTTCATTTTCAATAGCTGTTTTTATTTGATGACTCGAATTAATTCCAGCTCCACACGCAGCTAAAATTTTAATCATAATCAACCACTCCCCATTTAAATATTTTTTATTAAAAATTCATAAATATCACTTTCTGAATTAAGTTTATCTAAATGTTCTATCTTTTCTTTTTCTGTTATAAAACTCATTAATCGAGATAACACATTACTCTGTTTTGTTTTTTCATCATTAATAATAAAAAACAAATAATTAACTTTCAACTCTTTATCTGGTTCAATCATGTTATTAAAAACTATTGAATTGTTCAATTTCACAACTACAACTAACTTTGATTTACAGTATTCTGTCTCTGTATGTGGTATCGCTACGTTTGGCAAACCATTTCCTACTGGAGAAAGATCTAATCCAGTGGGAAAATTCTTTTCTCTTTCAATAATAGCTTCCTTAAATTCTTCAGTGACAAGCCCCCTTTCTAATAAAATATTATAAATTTCTTCAAAAATTTCTTCTTGTGTATTTTTATCACTTATATAAACTAAATCTTTTTTAAATAAAGATTGCAACATATTTAAATATTCCACCTCCTATATAAAAAATATTTATTTTAATTCTTTAATTTAATTATTAATCATGGTATTCTCCACAATCCCATTTTTTAAGAAACTCATCAAAATAATCATCATCATTGACTTGACCTACATGCCCATTAAGAGAGTTTATTTTTTGTATTATTTTCTCATTTTCTTTTGTTGATTTATATTCTGTTCCAAGAAATACATCTATAATATTTTCTATAAGACCAATACCTAAAATACGTCCACCGAAAGCAACTATATTTGCATTTAGATTTTCTTTTGCATATCTAGCAGTTTCTACGTCACCAACTAGTGCTGCACGAACACCATCTACTTTATTAGCACTTGTAGAAATACCAACACCTGTTCCACAAATAGTTATCCCTAAATCAGCTTCACCAGACGCAACTTTGTCCGCTGTTTTTTTACCATAAATAGGATAATGTGTCCGTATCTTATCATATGTTCCATTGTCAATAACTTTATGTCCCTTACTTTCTAAATAATCAATTAAATGATTTTTAATTTCAGTGACAATATGATCACAACCAATTGAAATTATCATTTTAGTTCACTCCTTACCATAATTTATTCAACATATCTACTCGAATTTGATGTCTTCCTCCATCATATTCTGAAGCTAAAAATATCTCTGCTATTTTTTCTGCTAATCTTACTCCAACTATTCCTGAACCAATAGTAATCATAGTAGAATTATTATGTCTTCTAGTCATTTTAGCAGAATGTTCATCAAATACATTTGCACAAATAATTCCTTTATGCTTATTGGCAACAATAAATGATCCAACACCATATTCATCAATAACAATACCTCTATCAACTTTTTTTTCTTGAATTGCCTTTGCTATCTTACAAGTTACATCAAAAAAATCTAATTCTTTTTCTAATGTCATATCTTGTATTTCATAACCAAGACTATTAAGATATTCCTTAATATGTTCTTTTAACTCATAACCTTTTAGATCACTTCCAATAGCTACTTTCATTTTTAATCCTCCTACTTTAATATTTATTTAATAATCTTAACTTTCCCATCATAAAATTCTTCAACTTGACTAGAAAGTTTATCATCAGTAATAATCGCTGTAATTTCACTAATATTACATAATACTTGAAAAGCTTCTATTCCAAATTTAGTACTATCCGCTAATACATAGTTTTCATGAGAATTATTTAAAATAACTTGTTGAACTACGCCTTCTTCCTCTTCAGCTGTCGTAATATTTTCATCTTTAATTCCATTTGTTCCAATAAAAACTTTTTGAACTTTAATATCTTTTATCCATTTTTGTGTAAAATATCCAACAAAAGTTCCTGTTCGTTCTCTAAGCTTACCTCCAGTTAAAATAAGATCAAATTTTGAATCACTTTTGAAACGATTAAATATTGAAATTGAATTTGTAATAATCTTAGCTGAACCAACATTGATATAATCATACATATATTCTGTTGTAGTTCCAGCACCAATAAATACAACATCATTATCATTAATTAATTCAGCAGCCTTTTTAGCTACATATTTCTTTTCAGATATGTTTAATAATTTTTTTTGTCTATGAGACAACTCTATATATTCGCTTTTTATATTTTTCTTTTTCTTAGCTCCACCATGAATTCTTTCTATTTCTCCTTCTGCTTCCAATTCCTTAAAATCACGTCTAATAGTCATTTCAGCCACTTTTAATATATTAGATGCATCAGATACTTTCAAAAAATTTGTTTCATCAATTAATTGAAGAATACGTTTTTGCCTATCTTTTTTTAACATATTTAACTCCTCACATGTTTATTTATGTTCTTAAATGTTCTAATTGTTCTATAATGTTATTATAGTTTACATCAATATTTTAGTCAAGTATTTTTTATTGTCTTCCAATATTTTCTGTAACTATTAACTCTTGTATTTATCAATAGTCTAAAACTTTTGTTAAATAAACTTTCTTATACAATAAAAAATACACATATAAAAAATCGAGAATTGAATCCTCGATTTTTACTATTTTACACATTATCATTAGAAATATTTTATTTCTTATTACTTCCTTCATTTTTTCTATATACAATTTTTCCATTGACTATAGTCATATAAATATTTAAATCATCATCTATCACTGTTAAATTGGCTCTTTTACCTTCTCTTATGCTACCTATATTTCTATCTATTCCTAAAGCTTTAGCTGGTATTATTGTAGCTAATTTTAATCCCTCAAATAAATCTATATCACAAGCATTCATGATATTCTTTATTCCATTTTTAAGTTTAAGAGTACTTCCAGCTAAAGATCCTGATTCTGTCCTAGCTATGGAATCTTTTACATTAACTTTTAATTCTCCTAATTGGTATTCACCATCATCAAGGCCTCCTGCCATCATGCAATCGGTTATAAGATATAATTTATCTTTTCCTTTTAATTTGTATAAAATCCTCATAACTGCAGGGTTTACATGGATATTGTCTGATATTAATTCTCCATATATCTTATCTGAATCCATAATAGCACCTACTACTCCCGGCTCTCTATGATGAAGCCCTCTCATCCCATTAAAAGTATGAACTCCAATACTTGCCCCCTTTTCAATAGCATCCATAGTTTCATCATAGGTAGCATTGGTATGACCTATTGAGGTTTTAATTCCTCTATTTTTTAAATACTCTACTATTTCTAAAGAATTCTCCTTCTCAGGAGCTATAGTCACTACCTTTATCGTATCTTCACTAGAATCTATTAATTTTTTTATTTCATTTAAACTTACCTTTCTCATAAATTCTACTGGATGAGCCCCTTTATATTCTTCAGTAAGGTAAGGTCCCTCTAAATATGAGCCTAATACTTCTGCTCCTTCAAGTCCTTTTTCCATGGACTCCTTCACATTTACTAATGCCTTTTTTACCTTATCCAAAGGAGCAGTTAGAGTTGTAGCTAAAAATGAAGTAACTCCATTCTTAGAAAGATATAAAGACATATTATTTAATGCCTCATAATTTCCATCCATTACATCATATCCATCCGCCCCATGAATATGCAGATCTACTAGTCCTGGTATTATATTTAAATCTCCTAATTCTATAATTTCTAAGTCTTCACTTTTATTTTTTTCAACTCTTTCAATCTTTCCATCCTTTATTAATAAATAATAATCATTTAATATTTCATCTTCTACATATATCTCTTTAGATTTCAAATAATATTTCATATTATCACCCTATATTCCTTCATCAATATTTTCTTTTTTATCTCTATTTTTTCTCAATTCGAAGGATTTAATTTGATTCTTACCTGTTTCCATTGCTCTTTCCTTTAATTCTTCTATATTTGAACCATCTCTATCAAACAATATTTCCATGATCATAGGCACATTACTTCCTGATATTACTTCACAGCCTTCTCTCTCCATGGAAATCTCTACTGCCGTCTTAAATGGAGAACCTCCTGGGATGTCTGTAAAAAATAAACATTCTTCTTCATTAATTTTATCCAATTCTTTAATCATTTTTTCCTTTAAATCTTCTGTAGAATCTCCTTCTAAAAAATCTACAACTTCTAAATTTTCTTGTTCTCCGGCTACAAGCTTAATCACAGAATACATACCTGATGCAAAATTTCCATGTCCTGCTATAATTATTCCTGTCATACATATACCTCCAGTTATCCATGATTTAAAATATGGAAGACCTTAAGGTCTTCCATATTTGATTAAAGTATTCCTAAATATTTTCCTGCAACACCTATAACTACTGTTATTCCTATTAATTTTATAGGTGACCAATTTTTCTTAAGCAAGAAGTACATCAATAATGCATATCCTAATGGAAGCATCTTTGGCATTATTTGATCCAATACATCTGCCTGTAATGCAACCCTAGCTTCCCCTGCATTTATTACTGCTGTTGTTTCTAAACCAATATAAGAAGCTATTAATCCACCTACAACAGATAAGCCTAATATACTTGCTGCTCTAGAAACTAGCTTAGTATTTTCCTTAATCATACTTACAGAATTAACTCCAGTCCTATACCCATAATGCATTAATCCAAATCTCAATGCGAAATGAACTATATTAAACATAATTAAGAAAATTATAGGTCCAGCTATACTACCATCTATTGCTAAAGATGCACCTATTCCTGCACTAATAGGTAATAATGTCAACCAGAATAGTGCATCTCCAATACCACCAAGGGGACCCATTGTTGCAACCTTTACACCTCTTATAGTTTCTGTATCGCTCTTATTTTCCTCCATAGCAGCTATTATTCCCATAATAAATGTTACAAGGAAAGGATGGGTATTAAAGAATTCCATATGCACCTTCATTGATTTTGATAAATCTTCCTTCTTCTTGTGTATCTTCTTTAAAGCAGGAGCCATACTAAATAGCCATCCAGCTGCTTGCATTCTTTCATAATTAAATGAAGCCTGTAAAAATAAGGATCTCCATGCCATTTTATTTAAATCTTTCTTAGTTAAAACCTTTTCCCCACTCTCATCTTTATATTGAGTATTATTTATTTGTGGATTATTTATATCTTTAGATGCCATCATTCACAACCCCCTCATTTGAATTTGCTGGTGGTGGTGTATTATCTTTATTTTTATTATTGTAGAAATCATATAAGGCTATAGTAGTACCTAAAAGAGCTACAGCTAGTACAGGTAATTCCAAGTATGCCACTAATACAAATCCTAAAATAAGGAATCCAGTGTATTCTTTTTTTAACATAATCTTTAGTAACATTGCAAATCCTACTGCTGGCATCATACCTCCGGCTACTGATAAACCATCAATAAATGTTTGAGGTAACTTACTTACCATAGCTTCTGCAGTATCTGCTCCAAAGTAAATTGGTAAAAATGCAACTATAAAATAAGATACAAATAAAATTGCAAGTCCTAGATAATTGATTTTATCAATACCTTTTAAATTAGCTTCTTCTGCATATTTATCAGCTTTATGCATAACTGGTGAAAATGCTGTAAATAGTAATGTAATACCTGCTTGTGCTGCTACGGCAAAAGGAACTGCAATTCCTACTGCTACATTTGGTTCTTGATTTGCTAAAATAGCAAAGGAAGCTCCGATAATACCTCCTATTACTACATTAGGTGGTTGTGCTCCTGCTAATGGTGCCATTCCCATCCAAACTAATTCCAGCATACCACCGGTAATTAATCCTGTTTGAATATCACCTAATATTAAACCTACTATTAAACCAGTCACTAATGGTCTATGAATATGAGTTAATCCATTAAAGTTATCTATCCCAGTTATTCCAGCCCATAGTGCTATAAGTAAAGCTTTAATAAACATTATTTTTCCTCCTTTAAATTTATTTATAAAAACCTTTTCATGAATTTTAAATGAAAGACATCATGTCCTTTCCTCTTTCATCGGGTACTCTTCTTATATCTAATTCTACTCCTAGTTCATTTAATTTTTTAAATGTCTCTTTATCTTTATCGTCAATAGATACTGTTGAAGTAATTTGCTCCTTACCCTCTTCATAGTGCATATTACCTACATTAACTTTATCAATAGGAGCTCCTCCTTCTACTAAAGTTAAAACATCTTGTGGAGTTTTACATACTATAAATATCTTTTGTCTATCTGCTGCCTTATGAATTACATCTATAGTTTTTTGCAATGTAAAAAATCTTGTTCCAACTGTATCTGGAAGTACCATATCCATTAAGTCCTGTCTTACTTGATCTTTAGCTACATCATCATTAGCTACTAATACTAAATTTGCTCCCAAGTGATTAGTCCATGTAACTCCCACTTGGCCATGGATAAGTCTATTATCGATTCTTGTTAATAAAATATTTGGCATATAAATTCCTCCTTACATACTTTAAGTTTTTATTTATCATAGGGATAAATTTTTACCCCTTGTACTACCCTATTCACACTACCTTCAGGACTTGGATTATCTGGATTTATACCTAACTTAATAGATTCTAATAGTCCAAGAATTTGAGGATAAATAATATAGTTTATAGAATTAAACCTTTCATCAATACTTAATTCCTCATCACTTAAATAAATATAATAGTCACTTAATCCTTCTATAGATTTATCTAATGTTTCTGATATAACTAATACTTTATGCCTTCCTTCCTCTAAAGATAACTCCCTTATTAAATCATATTCATATTTTCTTGAATAATCATTTCTTGATAGAAATATTACTATTAAAGTTTCATCATCAACTATAGATTTAGGACCATGTCTAAATCCTAAAGGACTATCATATCTAGTAACGATTTTTCCTGCTGTAAGTTCTAATAATTTAAGAGAAGATTCTCTAGCTAAACCATAAAAGGAATTTGTCCCTAAATAAATTATTTTATTAAAGCTTATACTTGCTATTTTTTCGATTGTTTCAGTATTTTCTAAAGCTTTAATCCCTAAATCAAATACCTTATAAATATTTCTTTTCAAGTATTCAATTTCATCAATACTAAAAAAGAGTAATGAAGCTAACACCATAGATGTATAACTACTAGTCATAGCAAAACCTTTATCATTAGACTCTTCTGGCAATAATATTAGTTTATTTTTAGCTTTATCTATATTCTTAGCCAATTCTCCCTCTAAATTACAAGTAAATACAATCTGATAAAGATTATCAATCAAATCTTCAGCTAATTTTACTGTAGCCACACTTTCAGGACTATTTCCTGATCTTGCAAAGGATATTAATAATATAGGAATATTACTTTTAAAATAAGTTTCAGGATGACTCACTATATCTGTAGTATGAACAGATTCTACATCTAGATTAGAAAATTTGTTCTTTATATAAGGTACTACTGTATCTCCTATAAATCCTGAAGTACCTGCTCCTGTGAATATAATTCTTATATTTTCAACATTTATAATGTCTTCTAAAAAGATCTCTAATTCTTTCTTTTTATCCTCTATTATTTTAAATGTTTTCTTCCAAACTTCAGGTTGATGATATATTTCCCTTCCAGTAACATATTTATTAATATTATTATTCATCTTTTTACCTCCTTATACCGATAACATGTCATCATTACCAGTTATATTAAAAAAATTTATTTTTTTAATATAACTCTAAATTCAAACTTATCTCCTCTAGCAATACCTACAGTATATTCTATTATATTATCTTTCTCATAAGTATATCTTTCAATCATCATACTAGGAATTTTTTTATTTATATCTAATAATTCAGCCTCATTTTTTCTGGTAATTACTGGTCTAAACCTTTCTTCAGCCTTAGAAAATGTTACTCCATATTTATCTCTAAAGATATCATACATAGCCTTGTTTTCTAATTCTTCATTGGTTAAACTAGGAAATCTTTCTTGAGGCAAATAAGTTGTTTCTAACATCATTGGCTCATTATCTGCCAATCTTATCCTTGTAAATTTATATAGTCTACTCTCTATATGACAATTAAGCTTTCTAGATAATTTTTCAGTAGTATCTACAATTCCAAAATCTATAACTTCTGAAGAAGGTTCTTTACCTATCTTCTTCATTTCTTCCGTAAAACTATAAAATTCTAACAAATCTTGTTTAAAAGCATGATCAGATACAAATATTCCTTTTCCATGCTTTTTATAAATATAGCCCTTCTTTTCTAATTCATTCATTGCCTTTCTTACTGTAGCTCTACTGATATCATATTCATCACATAGTTCTCTTTCAGAGGGTAATTTATCATGTTCATTATATACCCTAGATTCTATTTGATTAACAATGATATCATATAATTGATAATATAAAGGAATTTTATTATCCTTACTTAAAAGTGTCATTTAACCACCCATTTCACTCATGATGTTGTGCGTACCAGTTTCTTATTTTCATTTTATACTTTTTATATAAATTTGTCAAGAAAATATACAAAAAATCGAGGATTAAATCCTCGATTTTCCTATTCTATCTTAAATTCCTTAACTATATCGACTAATTCATCTGCCATTTCATCTAATTTATCTGCTAATTCTTCAACATGCTCGATTGCTGATTGTTGTTCTTCTGCACTGGCTAAAACTGTTTGAGTTCCAGCTCCAGTTTCCTGAGATACTGCACTTACTATATTTACACTTTTTTCTACTTCCTTCATACCTTTAGTTAATCCCTCTACTATACTAGAGAATTTTTCTACTATCTCATTTACTCTATTAGTTTCTTCTTTAATATTTTCAAAAGAATCTGTAGCCTTATTAATTACTTCTGTTCCCTTATTTACTTCTACAATGCTATCATCCATTGATGTAGTAACATATTCTGTTTCTTTTTGTATATTATTAAGAATATTCACTATATCCTTGGATGCATTTCCTGTTTGCTCGGCTAATTTTCTTATTTCATCAGCTACTACTGTAAATCCTCTACCGGCTTCTCCTGCTCTTGCTGCTTCAATTGCTGCATTAAGGGCTAGGAGATTAGTTTGATTTGATATATTATCTATAAATGTTATTATTTTTCCTATTTCTTTCATTTCACCTGTTAATTCAGATATTTGAACTGAAGCATTTTCTACTTTCTCAACTATATTAGATATAGCTGTCTGAGCATCATTTATATGTATAGTTCCCTTATATGCCATATCTGTAGCTTGTAATGACGCTTCTTTAATATCTTTAACTCTATTTTCTACATCTTTCATCTCCTCTGACATATTTCCAATAATTTGAGTAGAATTTTCAACACTTTCTATCTGATTTTCCGCTCCTGCTGAAACCTGTTGTGCTACTGATGAAATTTCTTCTGATGCCTTTACTGTAAGATCTGAACGTTCTTTTAACTCTTTTATCGAATCTTTTACATTATTTGAAGCAATATTTACTTTTTTAATGACTCTTGTAAGAGAATCTACCATATTTCCAAAAGATCCTTGTAATAGACCTATTTCATTCTTAGATGTTGTCTTTATTTTTTCGGTCATATCTCCTTCTTTAATTCTATGGGCACTTTTTGCTAAACTTATAATTGGCTTTGCAAACACCCTTGCTATTACTGATGTTAATATAGCTATTATTAATCCTGCTATAAGGGTTATTATACTGGTTCTTTTAAGCGCCGCCGCTGCATTTTCTTCTATTTCTGATACATCTTGCTCTACAACTATTCCCCAATCAGTAAATTCTACATTTGTATAAGCACCTATAACTTCCTCATTATTTTCATTTTCATAAGTAGCTACATCAGTATTTCCATCAGTAGCTTTTATTGCTCCATGATTACCGTTATCAGAAGCATTATGCCTATTTAAGACCTTATTTTCAAAATCTTTATGTCCAATAACAATACCTGTTCTATCCACTATATATGCTAAACCGGTATCTCCAATCTTTTGAGATTCAGATATATTACTTAATTCATTCACATCTAATTTAGCAGCAATAACTCCTTTAGTCTTTCCTATTAAATTCTCCATAGGAAGAGATATCATTACCCCAGGCTTACTAGTCGCTTCATCTATGAATGAATCAGACACATATCTTTCACCACTCTTTGCCTTTACAAAATATAATTCATTCGATAAATTTTGACTCATTTCTTTAGTTCCCTGTATTAAATCTCCCTCTGTATCTATGACATAAATATCCTCTATGGCTTCATTTTCATCTCTTACCCTTCTTATCTTATTTGCTATATCCTGCTTTTCCATTTCTGTAAAATCATTAGATAATGATAATGCTTCCACAGCAGAAAATGAATTAGTTATCATATAATTCACTTGATTTGATATAGATTTTGCAATTGTTAAATTAGATTCTTTAACCATATCCATCATGTTTGTTTTTTCAAATCGATAATTAATAATTCCGACTATTAACATTGGTATTAATGCTAATACAAGAACAATTCCTATTAACTGATTTCTTATCTTATGTTTTGTACTAAATGTTTCATCTCCATCCCTATTATCCTTCTTGGACTCTTTATTCCTTTTAATTTTAAAGAGTCCTTTATTTTCTTGTTTGAATATGTCCTTTTTCTCTTTTAACTTTTTAAGAAACTTAAAATTCTTTTTACTCTTTTGAATATTTTTCTTCACACCTTTAAGTTTAAAAAATTTCTTTTTCATCCCATCATTCAATTGCATACCCCCTAACCTATAATGTCTATAATTTTCGTTCTATTAAGAATTCTATAAATTTTCTGTTAATCCTTCTTTCTTTTTTTTAAATCTAATTATTTTATCGAAATAACTTGAATAAATACAAAAATAAGACTAAAGGCTTAGTCCTCTAGTCTCATTTTTTGTATTTTAAATATTCATTTATAAATTTATCTATATCTCCATTCATTACCTTATCCGTATTTCCTTCTTCTACATTAGTTCTATGATCCTTTACTAAATTATACGGATGAAATATATAAGATCTTATCTGTGAACCCCAAGCTATCTGATTATAATTACCTTGGATATCTTCTATTTTTTCCTTTTGTTCCATTTCTTTAATCTCAATAAGTTTAGCCTGCAACATTTTCATCGCTGTAGCCTTATTACTATGTTGAGATCTTTCATTCTGACACTGTACTACCACTCCAGTGGGTATATGAGTTATCCTTATAGCAGAATCTGTAGTATTTACATGTTGTCCTCCTGCTCCACTAGCTCTATATGTGTCTATTCTAATATCACTATTACTTATTTCAATTTCCACATCATCATCTAATTCGGGAATAACATCCACTGATGCGAATGAAGTATGTCTTCTTCCAGAAGAATCAAATGGAGATATTCTAACTAAGCGATGAACCCCTTTTTCACTCTTAAGATATCCATAGGCATTCTTTCCCTCTATAGAAAGAGTTACAGATTTTATACCAGCCTCTGTATCGGGAAGTATATCTAAAGTACTTATTTTATACCCCTTTCTTTCTGCCCATCTATTATACATTCTCAAAAGCATTTCAGCCCAATCCTGAGCTTCTACCCCTCCTGCTCCTGGATGTATAGAAAGTATTGCATTATTACTGTCATAATCACCATTTAACAGTGTCTTTATCCTAAATTCTTCCAAACGATTCTCTATTTCTTTTCTTTTTGCTTCTATATCAGCTAATAAGTTCTTTTCTTCTTCTTCTTCAACTAATATTAACAATACTTCTAAATCATCTATCTCTTCTGATAAATTTTTATATTCATCTAACTTTTCTTTTGCCTCATTAGATTTTTGTATTATTTCTTGAGCTTTAACATTATCATCCCAAAAATCTGATTTCGACATTTTCTCTTCAAATTCTTCTAATCGTTTCTTTAAAGAAGGTAAGTCAAAGAGACACACCTACCTCATCAAGTTTCTTTCTAAAAGAGTCAACTACTCCATTATACTTTTCTAACTCTAACATTTAATCTCTCCTATCTACCACAACATTTTTTATATTTCTTACCACTGCCACAGGGACAAGGATCATTTCTACCTATTTTTTTGCCTTTAACTACAGTTTTTTGTACTTGATTCTCTTTATTACCATGACTAGAACTAGTAACTTTAGCTACTCTTTCTCTTTCTATTTTCTCCGCTGGTTGTAAGTTATATAAATGTTTTACTGTATCCAACTGAATATTTTTTATCATTTCATTAAACATATCAAAACCTTCTACTTGATATGCTCTTACTGGGTCTTCATTTCCCATAGCTCTAAGATTAATGCCCTGTCTTAATTGATCCATTGCATCTATATGATCCATCCATTTTCTATCTACTACCTTAAGAAGTACAACTCTCTCCAATTCTCTTAACTGTTCTTCCCCTACTTCCTTTTCCTTCGCTTCATATTTTCCTTTGGCTATTTCTTTTAACATTTCACACAAGTCTTCTTTAGTCAAAGACTCTTTATCGTCTATTTGAAGACCTTCTTCAGAAAGAAATATAGGTAATAAATAGTCTTCTATACCTTGATAATCCCATTCTTCTGGATACTTGCTATTAGTCGTATATATATCAACTACACCATCAATTGTCTCATTTACCATACCTTGAACATAATCTCTCATGTTCTCTCCTTCAAGCACCTTTTTTCTCTGCTCATATATTACTTCTCTTTGCTTATTCATTACATCATCATATTGTAATACATGTTTTCTAATAGAAAAGTTCTTACTCTCTACCTTCCTCTGAGCAGATTCAATGGACTTATTTAATAGTTTATGTTCTAAGGGTTCATCATCAGGCATGCCTAATGAATCTACTATTCCTTTCATTCTTTCACTACCAAACAACCTCATTAAATCATCTTCTAATGATATAAAGAATAAAGATGATCCAGGATCTCCTTGACGACCAGAACGTCCCCTTAACTGATTGTCAATACGTCTTGATTCATGTCGCTCTGTACCTATTATATGAAGTCCTCCAGCTTCTAATACATTATTTTGTTCATCTTTAGTCTCTTCTTTATACTTTTGAAGAAGTTTATTATATACTTCTTTTGCTGCAATTACTTCCTCATCATCTCTATCTATATGACTATCTGCTAAGGCTATTATACGATCTGAATAACCTTTTTTCTTCATCGCTGACTTAGCCATAAATTCAGGATTACCTCCTAAAACAATATCAGTACCACGACCAGCCATATTTGTAGCTATAGTAACTGCACCATACCTTCCTGCCTGAGCTACTATCTCTGCCTCCCTCTCATGTTGCTTAGCATTTAGTACTTCATGTTTTATTCCTTGCTTTTTAAGCAATTTACTCAAAATCTCGGAATTTTCTATACTAATAGTCCCAACTAATATTGGTTGACCATTAGAATGTCTTTTCTTTATTTCCTCAACTATAGCTTTAAACTTCACTTCTATACTTTTATATATTAAATCAGATTTATCTTCTCTAATTACTGGTTTATTTGTAGGGATCTCTACTACATTCATATTATATATATGCTCAAATTCTTCTTCTTCTGTTTTAGCAGTACCAGTCATTCCGGATAGCTTATTATACATTCTAAAGAAATTTTGGAATGTAATAGTGGCTAAAGTCTTTGATTCTCTCTTCACATCTAAACTTTCCTTAGCCTCTATCGCTTGATGAAGACCATCAGAGTATCTTCTACCAAACATAAGTCTTCCGGTAAAATTATCAACTATAATTACTTCTCCATCCTTTACTACATAGTCCTTATCTTTAAACATTATATTTTGAGCTTTTAATGCTTGATTTATATGATGACTTAATTCCATATTTTCTGCATCAGCTAAATTTTCTATTCCAAAGAAATCCTCAGCCTTTTTTACACCCTTTTCTGATAATGTTACAGTCTTAGCTTTTTCATCTATGGTAAAATCCATCTTTTCTTCCTTCATTTCTCGAACAAATGGATCTTTTTTCTTTTCACTTTCCTCTATTACTCTTCCCTTTAATGTTCTTGCAAAATTATCAGAAGCTCTATATAATTCTGTGGGTTTATCTCCCTGTCCAGATATTATTAGAGGAGTTCTAGCTTCATCTATAAGGATACTGTCTACCTCATCTATCACGGCGTAATTAAGGTCCCTTTGAACCATTTCCTTTTTATATATAACCATA
The DNA here is from genome assembly GCF_016820635.1 of Anaeromonas gelatinilytica. Taxonomy (GTDB): domain Bacteria; phylum Bacillota; class Clostridia; order Tissierellales; family SIT17; genus Anaeromonas; species Anaeromonas gelatinilytica. Next base: position 23,797 of record NZ_WSFU01000108.1, read on the forward strand.
TTATCTTTTAGGTAATCAAAACCATATTCATTATTAGTTCCATAGGTAATATCTGCATTATAAGCTTTTCTTCTATCCTCTACACTTAGACCATGAACTATTACTCCTGTAGTTAAACCCAAAAAATTATATAATTTACTCATAGTTTCCCCTTGGAATGAAGCAAGATAATCATTCACTGTAACTAAATGAGCTCCCTTTCCTTCCAGAGCATTTAGATATAAAGGCATTGAAGCAACATATGTTTTACCTTCTCCAGTTTTCATCTCAGCAATATTTCCTTCATGAAGGACTATTCCACCTAATAATTGTACTCTATATGGTCTTAAGCCTAAAACCCTGACAGAGGCCTCCCTTACTACTGCAAAAGCCTCCACTAATATATCATCCAATGTTTCTCCATTAGCTAATCTATTTTTAAATTCTTTTGTTTTCCCTTGTAATTCTTTGTCATTTAACTTTTTCATATCTGGTTCTAAGGCTTCTATTTTATCCAACAATGGATTCAGTCTCTTTATCTCTCTATTACTATACGTACCAAATATTTTTTCAAATATTCTTTTCATTTATTTACCACCCTTCATAGTTAACCTATCTTATAATTTTATCACTAATAGACTTTCTATACAAATGGGACATGGGGACGGTTCTCGTGTCCCATTATTCGACAAGAATCAACAAAAAAGATAAACAGTATATACTGTTTATCTGCCAAAGCCAAAACTCATTTTTCTATCTAATCCTTTATCAGTCATAGAAGTTTCTATAAATACAAATAGTCCTAAAGCTATTAAAAAATCTCCTATACTGAATACAGCAGGAAAAGGAAAATATTCTGAAATAGCAATAGTTTGTGCTAATACAGGAAAATGAATATTCTCTGTTAAACTAGTAAATAGCCTAAGTTCTCCTGATTGAAGCAATTGCACGGTTTCACTCATTCCTGCCAACTCTAAAGCCTTTATTGATACCGGCATATTTCCACTATTCATAATAAATACAAAGAAATTTAATGCACTTCCTATCAAAACTATTATTAGAGGTATATTTCTAATATTTATTAAAATACCTATAAACAATAATATATAGGATGCAATATAGATTTCATCCATATAATCAGAAATTAATTTTATATCACTATTTCCAAAAAATATTATTACATATTGAAGAATTAATGCCAATATAAATATACCTAAATATTTGAAATTTAAATTTCCTAATCTCCTTAACTTCCCACCTTTAAGCCAACCAACTATAATGGCAAGTATTAAAAATATCCAAATCATTTGACTAAACCTCCCTGAATTTTCTATCTCTATCTACTATTAATTCTATATATATATCAAATATCCTTCTTTTAAATTTGAGATAATATTATACACTTTTTTCCATAAAATTTAATTATAAATATATATTAAAATACGAATATTATAAAAAATAATTATTTATATTACAATGTAGTTATGAATATATAATAAAATATAAACAATGAATGAAGGCTTTGAGTATTTTGTTAAGGAAATCCCGTGAATGAAAGGAAAAAATTCGTTAAGAAATTTGAACTCAAAAAATAAATAAACCTTAGAAATTATAAAAACCCAACAATATATTTATTCACATAGTAAAAGGTAAAGAAATCTTTCTTCACCTTTTAAGTATATTTTAAATTTCAGGTTCAATCAACCCATAATTTCCATCTTTTCTTTTATATATAACATTTGTTTCATTAGTATCTGCATGTTTATATACGAAGAAATTATGTCCTAATAATTCCATCTGTAATATAGCTTCCTCATCATCCATTGGTTTCATTGCAAATTTCTTTGTCTTTACAATTTTAGGTTCATCATCTTCATCTTCTTTATATTCTGGAATATTTTCAAACCTTATAGTTCTACCATTATTTTTTCTTCTTTCTAATTTAGTCTTATGCTTTCTAATTTGTCTTTCTAATAAATCTACCACCTTATCAATAGATGTATACATGTCTTCTGTTTCTTCCTCTGCACGTATTATAGCACTTGAAAAGGGAACACTTACCTCTATTATCTGTCTATTCTTTTCTACAGTCATCGTAACCTTTACTCTAGCGCCTTTTTGAAAAAATTTATCTAGCTTGTCTAACTTCCTATTCACCGTTTCTCTAAGTCCTTCTGTTACCTGCATATTTTTTCCACTAATAATAATGTCCATAAATTCAACTCCCTTCAATTTATATGAAGTAATCGGCGAAGCCGATCAAAAATGATAACTACTAAATATTTTATGAAGTTTATTATCTATATTAATACCCAATAAAAAAATTTTTTAACATACAATTCAATATGTTTATTTAATATATTCGTATATCTTATCAATATATATCATTATATATCATTTTATGCAACCTATTGAATATTTATTTAAATTTTTATCCACATAATTTTTTCTGGATATGTGAATAAGTATAGGTGAAATCTGTGGATAATGTGTATAAGTTTGTGGATTACTGTTAATTAGTACAAGTTATTGTGTGGAAAAAGATGTGGAATATATGTTAATTTGATTTATAATATATCAACAATAGATTTTATTAATTTTTAGACAATTATATTTTATTTTATATAAAAGAAGAGCAGAATATTCTACTCTTTTTTTTACATCTTATATTCATGTTCTAATATAGATAATACTATCAATGATCTATAACCATTTTTACCCTTTTTTGATTCCCTTAACACACCTTCAATATTAAATCCTTCAGATAAATATAAAGCTAATCCTCTATGATTATCATCATAAACATCCAACCATAATCTATGACATTTCTCTTTTTCAAAAGCTAATTTCTTTATTAATTTTATACTCTCTCTACCATAACCTTTACCCTTTTTATCGATTGCTATTCTTCTAAACTCTATAGATTCATCTGCACCACCTATATTGTTTAGCAATACATATCCAACAATTAAATCATCCTCCTTAAGCTTTATAGTAATATGAATTTCACTAGAACTATTAATAGCTTCAAGATGTCTTTCTTTTGACCAAGAAAATACATATTTACTGTTTTCCTTATTTCTTTCAATTTCTATAATTCTATCCAAATCTTTTTTCTTTGTTTCCACAAATACTATTCTCTCTGACTCTACAATACTGTTGATATTATCACCTCACTAAAATGGTCCATAATTAATAATAACTGACAATGCTACAAATACTGCTCCTATTGCTGTCCAAATCAGGAATAATGGTAACATCCATTTTGCCCATTTCTCCCAAGTAATACCACCTATAGCTATCGCAGCCATAAAATATCCAGATGTAGGAGAAATTACATTTGAAAATCCATCTCCTAATTGAAACGCTAATACAGATGTTTGTCTAGTTATCCCAACAACATCTGACATAGGTGCCATTATCGGCATAGATACTGCGGCCTGACCACTTCCTGATGGAACAAATATATTCATTAAACTTTGAACGAGAAACATTCCTATTCCACTTAATGTAGAAGGTAAACCTTGAACAAGAGTAGCCATTCCATTAATTATAGTATCTAATATTCTTCCCTCTTCTAATACTACCATAATAGATGTAGCTAATCCAATTACCAAAGCTCCATATACTAACTCCTTAGCACCATTTACAAATTCCTCTCCTATCTCATTTATGCCCAAACCTCCAGCTATACCAGCTAATATTCCTATTATTAAAAAAGTAGCTGTGAGCTCTGTTATATAAAATTCTAATTTAATTACTCCAAAAGCCAATATTCCCATTCCAACTACTAAAATCCCTAATACTAATTTATGTCTAGTATTAAATTCTGGTAAGTTATCAATATTAAGATTTTCTTGTTTTATCTTATCTTGCTCATAAGTAGGAGATAATTCAGGCTTTTTCTGTATTTTACTAGCATATCTATATACATATATTATTGTAACACCTAAAATTGCAGCATAAACTATTAATCTAAATTCTATTCCAGAAAACAAAGGCAATCCTGCTATACCTTGAGCTATACCCACAGTAAAAGGATTTAAAAATGCTCCAGCAAATCCAGCACCTGCTCCTAAAAGTACCATTGCAGTACCAGTAACACTATCAAATCCCAATGCTAAGGCAAGAGATATTACAATTGGATAGAAGGGTAACATCTCTTCTGCTGAACCTAACATTGCTCCTGCTAAAGAAAATATAAACATTACAACTGGTATAATTAATTTTTCTTTACCCTTCATAGCAATTACTGCTTTCCCTATACCAGCATCTATTGCTCCTGTAGATTGAAGTATTCCAAAAGAACCCCCTATCATAAGTACAAAGAAAATTATATAGCCTGCACTCTCCATTCCTTGAGGTATTGCTTTAAATAAATCAAATGGTCCTACTGGATTACTTTCTACTTTATGAAAACTTTCTGGCACAACAAATATTCTTTCTGTATCTGGATCTTCTTCTCTATCAAATTCTCCTGCTGGCACTACATAAGTCAGGATTGCTGCAAAAATTATAATAAAAAATAATAATGCATAAGTATGAGGTAATCTAAATTTTTTCATGAAATTTTCTCCTATTTACAAATTTTTTCTATCAAATCAAAATATATTTCTGCTGCTTGATATATCTCATCTATATCACAAAATTCATCATTAGCATGAGCTTGATTTATATTTCCTGGTCCTAATATAATAGCCTCTGTATACCCATGATTACTTAATAATGCAGCATCACTCCATGCTGGAAAAGCTACTGGTTTTCTCTTTTTTCCAGTAAATTTCTCTGTAGATTTCAATGCTTCTTTAACTAATATATGATTCTTATCTATACTATGGGGAGTATTTATCATAGAAGCAGTAAATTCTCTTAATGCTCTTATCTCATATTCTCCTCCTGTCCTTGCTACTGCTCTTTTAGCTAAATCCTCTAATTCTTCATGAACAGATTCTAATGTTTCACTTGGAAGCCACCTTCTATCTATTTTTAGTACACATTTATCTGGAACAATATTAGGATCATCTCCCCCATCTATAACACCTACATTTACTGTTCCATTACCTAATAAATCAAATTTTCTATTTTCTAATATTTCTGAAAATTCTTCATATATTAAACGATTAAATTCTGAGGCAGTATATATAGCATTGATTCCTTCCTTAGGTTTACTTCCATGAGTCGATCTTCCTTTGAACATAATTTCTATCCATTCCATGCCTTTATGGGCAATAGATACATTTAATTCCGTAGGTTCTCCTATTACTGCCATCTTGGGATTAATGCCTTTCTTTATTAATCTCTCTGTACCTTTAGAACGTTCTTCTTCATCTATTACTCCTGCAAACATCACAGTTTTATCTAATTTCTGCCCGGATCTCTTCATAGCTACTATAGCTGCTAACATAGCTGTTATTCCCCCCTTCATATCAGCAGACCCTCTACCATAAAGTTTTCCATCCTTTATAAAAGGTTTAAAAGCATCATAATCCATATCAAATCCTGGTATTGTATCGATATGTCCATTAAACATTAATTCTATATCATCAGTATTTCCTCGTAATTTCCCATATACATTAGGTCTATTTTTCTCTATTATATCTACCTCATTTTCAATGTCTTCCTTATCCAATAACGCATGAATATATTCTGCAACCTTTGATTCCTTTATTTCTGTATCCTTATGTCCTTCAATAGATACCAAATCTTGAACAATTTTAATTATCTCTTTTTTGCTAATAAAATCTTTTAACATAGTATTTTTCCTCCCAATAGTGTATATGTTTACACATATCAATTCAATTGTTAAAGCTATATGTCAACTATTCTAGTTCATAACACATTAATCCCTCCCTTTTATTTTTTATAAGTTCATATGTTTAAAATAATGAACTTATTTATTATATATATACCCTTTTAAAAATATTAATAACTAATAAATCCTAAAATTGATTGAGCTAAAGAAGTAAGAACATAATTATTCACTGAATAAAAGGTTTCCTTCCCTTCTTTTCTTGATTCTACTATCCTAGCTCTTTTAAGTATCTGAAGATGATGAGATATAGTAGGCCTAGAAACCTTAGAGTTTTGAGCAATTTCATTTACATTCATTTCTCTATTTCCTAATAACTTTAATATATCTATTCTAGTTTCATCGGCTAAAGCTTTCAATATTTCTATATCTATATCATTGTTATTAAATCCTATCATATTTTTACTCCTAATAAATTCATTTTAAAATGGTCCATATCCTATTATACTAGAAATTATCAATAATATACAACCCTCTATAAACCATATTATAAATAAAGGTATAAACCATTTAACCCATTTTTTCCATGTTATACCACCTATAGTCAATGCCGCCATAAAATATCCCGACGTGGGAGCTATTACATTAGTAAATCCATCACCAAATTGAAATGCTAATACAGCAGTTTGTCTAGTTATTCCAGATAAATCTGCCACATTCTTCATTATAGGCATAGTTACTGCAGCCTGCCCACTTCCAGAAGTAATAAATAAATCTATTATAGTCTGACTAATAAACATACCTATAATTCCAGCTAATGATCCAATTCCCTTTATTGATTCAGCTAAGATGTATATTATAGTATCCATTATTTGCCCTGTTTCCATTACCGTCATTACAGATTTAGCAAGACCTATTATCAATGCTCCGTATACCTGATTAGAAGATCCTTTCATAAATTCTGATACAATTCTACCAGAACTAAAACCTCCTAATAATCCTGAAACTATACCCATTAATAAAAAAGTAGTTGAAATTTCAGTAATATAAAAATCAAATCTTATTATTCCTACTAACAGAAATATAAGTGATAAAATTAAAACTAAAATAACTCTCATATCTTTTTTATCTAATTTAATTTGATCATTTATACTTAAATTTCTATTAGAATCATATTTTTCATCTAAAGCTAATTTTCTTCCTTTTATTTTTGTTCCATATCTATATACAAAAATAATAGCAGTAGATAAAAATACTACATAAGAAATAATCCTTATAGAAATACCTGAAAATAAAGGTAATTCTGACACATTTTGAGCTATACCGGTAGTAAAAGGATTTAACACTCCAGCCACAAATCCAGAACCAGTTCCTAGTAAAATCATTACGACTCCAGTAAGTTTATCAAATCCTAATGCTAAAGATAAACTTATAATCATAGTATAAAAAGGTAATGCTTCCTCTGCGGTACCAAACACTGTTCCAGCTAAGGAAAATGCTATCATTATCAATGGAATTACATTCTTTTCCTTACCTTTATATCTTATTACTATATCTTTTATTATTCTATTAATAGTTCCAGTAGCATTTATAATACCAAGACTACCTCCTGCAATTAATACAAATACTATTATATTTCCTGATTGCATCATACCTTCAGGGATAGAATTGAATATATCAAATACCGAAAGAGAAGATTTTTCAGTCCTTGTATAACTATCTGGAACAACATAAGTAATACCTGTCTCTTCATCTATATATCTTTCATAAGTACCTGATGGAATTATATAAGACATTAAACCCATTATTATTATTATTATAAATAAAAGCACATATGAATTAGGTATCCTATTAGTCATAATAACTCCTCCAAAAAATATTATAAGTTTATACATATCAACATATTATTTAATATTCTATATTAATTATAAAAATCCTTCTTATTTTTAAAAAAATCTGATAGTTTATTATTTCACAAAAATAAGGCAGATTGCTCTGCCTCAAAATTAATTTTTTGAATCTATAAAATATCCTTCAGTATTTGGAGCCTTATTATAATATTTATTAGTAGTAGTCTTGCCCCTTTTTACTTCCCTTAATTTTGTTTTTACATAATTAAATTTATTTTTCATATCTTCACTATTACTCTTGTCCAAATCTACTATTTTCATCATTTTATCATTACATTTGTTAGTTACTTCTTTAAGCCTTAATAGATACATCTTTTCTACATTTAATTCCATCAAATCTGTAACTTGATATTTTTCTTTAATATTATTAAATATTTTTAGAAATTTATTATCTAGATTATCGACCTTTCCTATGACTTTTTCCTTATTATTTATTAGTCTATTTAACTTTTCTATATCCATAGCTTTAATAAGTTTCTTTTGAGCAATAGTTAATCTATAAAAATCATCTAATAAAATATTTTTATTTTCTAAAATCTGTATAAGCTTATTTATTTCTTCCATACTATTTTCCCTTCTTAGCTAATTTCATAGCTTGTTGCCAAGTATCTTTTAATTCTTTAGCCATACCATATATTTCATTTAAAATTTCTACATCTTTACCTATATTAGCCTCTATTAATCTTCTATTCATATAATCATATAATTGATATAAACTTTCTCCTACTTCATAATTTCTATCTACAGTAGCCATAAACTCATTTATAATATTTTGGGCTTTTAAATTACTATTATGAGATTTTTCTGCATTTCTTTCTTCAGCAAATATAATTGCTTCCTTTATAAATCTCATACATCCCTCATAAAGTTTGAGAGTAAGTTCTTCTGGAGATGATGTCATTATTGAATTATTTTGATATTGTGAATATGGATTCTGCATTGTCACAACTATCTCCTCCTAATATATAAATCAATATAATTTTTTCAAATTTTTTCGTCAACTATAAGCCCCGCTAGTTCCCACATTTTCCCTATCATATCTAATATCTTCTCTGGTGGTATTTCTCGTATTATTTCTTCTGTTTCTGTATCTACTAATTTGACCATAATAGTCTTAGTTTGTTCATGAACTGAATATTCAAGCTTCCTGTCATAAAGTTTTAAACTCTCATTAGATGCATTAATAGCATGTATCAATTCATCTTCGCTAACCTTTTTTTCCCCTTGAAGACCACTTTCTGATGTTATTTTTACAGTTTTTATTTGTTCTTCTTGTTTGTTTTGAGGATTTACTTCTTCACTAATACTTCCTCCAATATTAACCATTTGTGAACCCACTATTCCTTCAATGGACATTGTTCATACCCCCTTAATTAAACTCCTTATCCGAATTGTTGATTTAGCCACCCAGATTGTGCATTCATTTGTTGAATTGCTTTCTCCATCTTAGCAAACATACTATAATAATAATTTTCTTTATCTGTTAATTCTTTAAGTAAAGTAGTTATTCTACCTTCATAATCTTCAATTTTTTCGCTTAACATATTATCAGTATCTGATATATCTCCTTCGATTCCAGCTTTTTCTAATAATCTACCTTTATTACCATATTCATCTCTGGTAGTTCTAATATTATCGTTTAAAATATCATTCAATCGTTCTGCTATTCCTTCACTTTTATATCTTTCTCCTCTATTCGATGTATCATCATAACTTACCGTAGAATCCTTAGTAAATAAGGCTATTACATCTTCAGGTCTATCATTAAGTGCATCTCTTAATTTTGTTTCATCAATAACTAATTTTCCCTTATCTAAATAATTTGAACTAGTTTTTATTCCAATTTCATAAAGATTTAAATCTACTCCTTCTACATCATCATATAAAGCTCTTCGCATATCATATGTTATTTTTTGCACAATAGAATCACTTCTTAATATTCCACTTTTTGATTTTTCTTCCCACAATTCAATTTCTTTTTCACTCATTTCCTTCTTCTCTTCGTCAGTAAGTGGTCTATAATCTCTATATCTTTTTTCACTTAAACTCACATTGATTTTATCAATCATTTCATTATATTGTTTTACAAATTCTTTTATTTTTTCAATAGCCTCATCAGGATTAGAATTAATAGATATATCAATATCTCCAACTACTTCTTGTTTCAATGTATATTCTACACCATCTATTGTAAATTCATTTTTACTTCTAGTTGTAGAAACTCCATTAAAATTAAATGAAGCATCTTGTGCATCTTGATCTTTCACTAAACCTAAAACTTCACCTAAAAAATTACCTGAATCATCATTAATAGTTACATCATTCATTAATCCAGTTTCTTTTGACTCTAATTGAAACTCATCGGTTACACTATTATATCTTAACTTTACTCCTACATCACTAGAATTTACAGCTTCTATAATATCTTTCATAGTATCTGTATCACTAAATGTAAATTTTTCATCATTTATAGTAAAAGATATCTCATTATCAACAAAGTTAATATTTTGAGTAAATTTAGCATCTTTAAGCTGATCATTTAAATTCAATGTATTTGTCTGTCCTACTTCAAATCCCAAATCATTTACTATAGTTTCAGTACTATTAGAAATCTTTATCTCTTCTCCATTAGTTCCTATAAAAGAAAGTTTTCCATCTAAAACAGTGGCAGTAATTGAACCATGAGAAAGTTGAGAATTTATTTCTGTAACTAAACTTGAAACATCCTCAAAGTCACTGTCTAAATCTATATGATAATCAACTCCATCGATATTAATATTAAACTCTTTTCCTATCTCAGATATATCCATATTTGGAGTAGCTTCTAATGGTTTAATTTTAGAACCATTTTTTAAACCTAGTTTCTTTATTACGTCATCTGTTTCTCCACTATTAAATGTTATTTCATCAGACGTATTATAAGATATAAATTTCAATGAATCTTCATCATTAGTCACTTTAATCTTATTTGCTCCTAATGCTGCATCAATATCATCCTGTAATTGTGTGGTAAACTCATCGATATCATTAGCATTAATATCAATAGCTATATCAGTTTCTATATCATTAATATCTACTTTTATATTTCCACTAAAAGTTATAGGATTTGTGAAATCTCTCTTAGACCCTAAAATAGAATTCGACTGATTATTATTAAATCCTAAATCTGATACATATCTATGAGGTGTACTTTTTATTTGTAAATCATGACCTACAGAATCAATTTGAATATTTCCTCCATTATCTGATAATACAATATTTCCAGCTCCAAACGCTTTATCTAATTTTACCTGTAAGTCTTCTATTAATTTAGTTGTAGTTTCTGATGAATAATCTTTATCTAAAGTTATAGTTTTTTCTACACCATCAAGACTAATATTAAAGCTTTTTCCTTCCTTTAAATTATCTTTATTCAAATTTGTACCAATCATATTAGAAATATTTTTAGTATCATCTGTACTCCATATAGCCTTTTTAGCTAATATAATATCACTTATAGTATAATTTCCTGGAGAAGCACTCCCAGTAGGATTTATACTTATAGCACTTGTATCTACACCATTCATTTTTATAATAGATTCAAAAGTAGAAAAAGCAGATGTAGTTCTAAAGTTTGTAGAAGGTTTTAAAAAATTAAAATATTCATCTTGAAACCCTCTAAGCATATTTGCAACATCTCTATATGCATCCCTCTTCCACTCTGTGTAAGTTTTTTCTTGTTTTACTCTATTTACTTTCATTTTCTCGGCTTCCATCATTTTTTCTATCATACTTTCAGTATCTACACCTGATGCTAACCCTGTTATCCTTAACATATCGCTCATTAAATCATCGCCTCCAATATAATTTCCATTCCTAAATAAATTATCGACAAAAAATACGATTTCTTTAGTTTTTATATCATTTTTGCATTTTTTTGTTCTATTAAATTATTTATAGTTTCCTTTATAAGAGGCAATGTAAATTCTACTGATTCATATAAAGATTTATAAAAGATACGCGATCTATTCATGATTGAAATATCATCTTGCTCATCATCAATAAGTGTATTTTCTATAAAAACTCTATATACAATAGGTTCTATTAAATAATTAATCATACTAATTTCTTCTCTTTTTTCCTTTAAGTATCTATCTATGTCATCTAATCTATTTAATTTAGCTTTAATATTAACATTTTCTATTTTTCTATTTTCATAAGATTCTATTATTTTATTACAAATATTAATACCATCTAAAGACTTCTTATATATTATTTCTAAATTACTATAAATTTCTTCCAATTTCTTAACTAAAAGTTTTAATTCTTGCTTATTAAATTTAAAACTATCATCTAAGGCATTACTAATTTTTTCAGTAATATTTATATTTTGTTTACAATATTCTTCTATTGTATTTTTAAATGTCATTACTTTAGTGCCTTCTATTTTAGCTCCTCCTTCTGTAGCATCAATATATTTACGTTCACTTTTATCATTTGCTATTTCATTTTCGAACCACTTTAAAAAAGTATATAAATCATGTCCTGTTAATATTTTGTCTCCATTTATATCTTCAACTTTAAAATATTTAGTTTTTATATTACTAATTTCTGTACTATATTTTGTCCCCTTAGCATGAGTTTTATTGTTTGTATAAGCTAAATCTTGTCCAATAAATATTATAGGATCGGCTCCAAGCTTTTTAGCAACATTAAAAGCAACACAAGCTACTGAACCTCCTAACTTTATAATTCCTACATCTTTGCCAAATTCTTTAAACAACTCTTTAATATATCCGTTGTTATTATCAGCTAATATCTTAGCTCCTCTATGTTTTTTCAATATTTCTGGATGGGAAGTTCCAATATAAATCAAAGGAATATCACTATAATCCAATTTATCAAAATGACCTAAATTTAATTTTCCACCATCGACAGTAATAATAAAATCTGGTTCAATCTCTTTAGCTAATAAAACCTTAAGAGCTGTATCTACACAAATAATTACTGCTTTTTCCTTTATAGTTTTTAATAATTCTACATTTTTATTTAATGAAGGCCCTGCCGAAACTATTACTACTGGTCTATTTTTAAAAATACCTTTCAATTGATTTATATTATGACTTTCTGTAGCAAATCTTATATTTTTTAATAAATTCCTCTGCCATTCTCTATCAAATCTAATTATCGTGTTTCTATCAATTTTTCTTATAAATACATGATCTTCAATAACTTGTTTTACATTTTGCTCAGTTTCTTGGAAAAACTTTTTATATACAGGAAATGAATAGTACTCTATTAAATGATAATTCTTCCAAGATAATTTTGTTATTAAAAATTGTTTTAATATATCATTGTTTTTTCCTAACATAACATAAATATTTTTATTCTCTATAATATCAGTTATATCAATATTTCTAATTATCTCATTAAATATTGATATGCTAGGTTCAATGACTAATACTTTTACTGTCTTATCTAATTTTTTTATTAATTCTTTTATATGATAAATCATACCAAATCCAAATAGTATATATATTTTTTCTTTTTTTATATTTTTATCAGAAATCCACCTCTCAGCTTCTCTCTGGGGATTAAATTTACTATGTAAATGAACATTAGCATCTTCTATATTAAGAACAAAGGATTTTTGACCATTTCTTGCTTCTTTAACATCTACAATTATATTATCTTTTTTTTCATTCATACTTTCTTTCATATCAGGAAATCTATCATTAAACTTTTTTAAATTTTTTCTATATATTTCATCATTTATATTCATAATACTCTCCCTATCATATTTATTAGAGCTAATTAATTTATATATTTCAGGATATTTTTTTGTAAAATCATTATATTATATACAGCCATACTTTACAGCTTAATTCACAGTGAAACTAATATTAGATATCCCTTTTTTCCAATAAGTAAACATATCTAACATTTCATATTCTAATAAATCATTTAAATATATATAGTCCTCATTCTTTAACGCTTTTTCAAATTCTAATAGCATTTCATTTATTTTATTTTCATCAATATTTATATTATAGGTAGCTAGAGTCGGTTTTGTAAGTGTTACAACCTCTATACACCAATTTATACCTTCCATAGCTTCTACTAATAGTTTTAAAGCTTCTCCTTGTTTATCTTGAGAAAAATACTTTATCATTTTTTTTACTCCTGGTATAAGTCTATCAAGATACTCGTTCAATGAATTTAGAGAATCATTTATCAAGTTAGTTGTCATAAATATTTACCTCCTTTATTAAAATAAGACTAACCAATAGGTCAGCCTTACTTTAATAATATTATATCAATTATTTAATTATCTTAATAATTGAAGTACCTGTTGTGGTTGTTGATTAGCTTGAGCAAGCATAGCTTGAGCAGCTTGGCTAAGAATATTATTCTTAGTAAAACTCATCATTTCTTCAGCCATATCAACATCTCTAATCCTTGACTCAGAAGATTGTAAGTTCTCAGATGCATTATCAAGATTCTTGATAGTATGCTCTAATCTATTTTGAAGAGCTCCTAATCCTGAACGCTCTCCAGATAATTTTTCAATAGCTGCATCTATTGTTGCTATTGCCGCATCTGCGCCAGATTGAGTTGAAACAGTTATATCCTTTAGACCTAATCCACTTGCAGTCATATTTCCTATTGATAATGAAACATTTTCGCCTTTATTAGCTCCTATATGAATTATAGCACCTTTTAAACTACCTGTTAATAAGTCTTTCTTATTAAATTGAGTACTTTCACCTATTCTAGTTAATTCTTCTTTTAATGCATTTACTTCATCAACTATAGCATCTCTATCAGCTTCTTCGTTTGTATCACTTGCAGCTTGAACAGAAAGCTCTCTCATTCTTTGAAGTATTGCATGAGACTCATTTAATGCACCTTCAGCAGTTTGGATAAGAGATATACCATCTTGAGCATTACTTGATGCTTGGTTAAGTCCTCTTATTTGTCCTCTCATTTTTTCTGAGATAGATAGACCTGCTGCATCATCTCCAGCTCTATTGATTCTGTGACCTGAAGATAATTTCTCTAAAGATTTTGATGTTGCGTTGTTGTTGATTCCTAATTGTCTGTGACTGTTCATAGCCATTAAGTTATGATTAATTCTCATTTTATATTCCTCCTTGAATTTTACCCTTTTGGCATCCTTACCTGGGATATTTTTATTTAATAAACAAATATAATACATTCGGCCGTTATGTAAAATATTAATTTATTTTATTCTTCACATATATTATCGGCAGTCTTTTATAACACTTTAGTGTTTTTTTAAAACTTTTTATAAAAATTTAAAAAAACATATCTTTTAACTTATCAATATTTACCTCTTTGCTATTTGCTGCCTCTTTATTTTCTTTTTGAATATCTTCATATATTTCTTTTCTATGTATATCTATATCCTTCGGTGCATTTATTCCTATTTTTACTTTTCCATCCTCTATATCAGATATTATTACCTCAATATTATCTCCTATTATGACACTTTCATTTTTCTTTCTGGATAGTATAAGCATATTTATTCCCCCTGCCCTTGATTCTGAAATAAAGGATATTTAGTAGTATATCTTTTATCATCTAATATTATTTGTTTTCCTAATCTTTCTTTACAATTTATAATAATTGGTCCTGATAAATTAGCAGTTGTATTCTTTATATCTTCTGGAACTACCACTATAGTATATATTGCTATATCTTTAGGAGAATTTATTTTCAATTTATTTACTACAGAATCTGGAATATTTATATCGTAATCTTTTTTAAATAAAAAAGGATTTATTATTACAAAAGATAGTTCTGGATTTTCTAATGATTGAAACCATTGAAACGAATTATTCTTATCTCCATTATCTATAATTATAAATCTCTTCTGATCTTCAAATGCCAATATTCCCCCCGGAAAATCTATTATTGATTCTTCATTTATCTCTATTTCTCCAAATCTTTTTGTACTTATTATCACATTTTCACCTGCTTTCTAGTATATGAACTTACTTATTATGTTTATAATATAATAATATCATATTTTTTCATCTATATAATTAATACTTATCTCAGGCCATTTTTCCATATATATATCTACTTTACCAGGAGTATAATCTACATTAATTTTGTATGGAACATACTCCGCTTCTACTCCTCCCAATTCCCAATATATTTTTATTCCACCTTTAACATCAATTTTAGGCCTTGATTTTGGCATAGTAACAGCTCCGAATTCTTTTTCCTCCATCATACTATTTTCTGCAATTTCTGGTATTGCATCAGGCATATTATTTCCTATCATAGCACATCTATCTCCTTCTTCACATCTCCGTTGTATACCTTCTAAAACAGCTCTTTTTGCTATAGCTACCATTTCTGCAGATAAGTCCGTATTATTTTTAAGACCAGCTTCAGCGAAACACTGATACTGGTCTATTATTACTTGAACTGGTTCTCCATCTATATTCATTTTTGCAGGATTTTGTTTCAAATTTAATTGTCCCTTTTGTGTATTAATATCTATGTTTGCATTATGAGTATTTATACCTATTTGTCCTTGTTGTGTATTTATTTGTAAAGGCACTATATCATCTCCTTAAAACTCTTCTTTAACTTCAATACGACAAATTACCCAAGAAAATCTATAAGACTAGGCTGTATTACCCTAGCTCCTGCCGATAAAGATGCATTATATACATTCTCCATCATCTTTAGATTCATTATAACTTCTGACATATCTACATCTTCATTATTAGATAAAAGTTTAGTTACACTTAACTTTTGTTCTTCTAATCTATTCATATTCAAATCTAATCTATTAGTTTTAGCTCCTATTCCTGCTCCTATTGATAAAAGATTCTTCATAGTATCATCTATAGCTGCTATACTATTATCTATCAACGCATTATCATCATTATCTAGCCCCTGTATAAGATTATCAATAACTTCCAACATTTGACATTTCTCACCAGCAACTGCATCATTATCTGTATACCCACTATCAGCGACGCGTCCAAATAATTCATTTCCTACTGTATTTATTAAAATAGAATCAGCTGGACCTACATTATATGCACTTTTTTCCGTTATACTTAAATTAACGTTGTAATTTCCATCTTCATCTAATACATCTTTATCTGTTTTATACCCAGAAAATATTGACCTATTGGCATATTTAGTATTTGCTACCTTTATGATTTGTTCTCTAATCTGTTTTACCTCTGCTGAAATTTTCTCTAAGTCTTCAGGGCCATATGAATCAGTAGCACCTTCAACAGTAATCTCTCTAACCCTCTGAAAAATATCGACAAGTTCAGCTACTGATGATTCAGTTATCTCAAGCCAAGATACAGCATCATTTACATTTCTTTTATATTGCTCTATCTTAGATAAATCTGTATTATATTTAAGACTTTTAGACACTCCTATCGGATCATCAGAGGGCAACCGGAATTTCTTTTGTGAAGACATTTGTTGTTGAACCTTATCTAATCTTCCAAGATTACTATGCATATTATTCATCATATTCATTATCATCATGTTATTTGTAATTCTCATAATATCACTCCCTTACCTTATCTTCCTACTAATCCTAACCTATTTATAGTTACATCATATATATTATCTATTGTGGTTATCATTCTCGCTGCTGCATTATATGAATGTTGAAATTTAACCATATTTGTAACTTCTTCATCAAGAGATACTCCTGATTCTGATTCTCTCCTTCTTTCTATTCCTTGAATAATTACTTTTTGATTAGTTTTCATTCTTTTTGCCTGATCTCCATCCACCGCTAATGTGGATAATACTGATTTCATAAAATCATCTGGTGTCCCCTGAGGTACTGTATCATTAAAAAATGTAGTATCATCTCTAGCTGCTATAAGTTCTAATAAATTCTTATTATTTTCCTTCTCATCATTAATTGGACTATCAGATACTGCTATTTTATCTAAATCTCCTATTAACTCTGCTGATAAAGATATATTATATGCTTTAACTTGACCCACTAAATCATCTAAATCAGTAAAATCAGATGTGGGTCTCCCATCTATAGTAAACATAAATATATCAGTTTCACCATCTAAAGTATATCCTGAAGAATGTATCTCATTCATTTTGCGAGTAAATACTTGAGCAAAATCATCCAATCTATCCATATAATAAGTTATTCCTCTATATGTATTGTTTTCTCCATTTTCATCCCTTACCTCTAAAAGAGCTTTAAGCTCTCCTCCTTCTAACTTAACATCTTTTCCATTTTCCCATTGGACTAAATTTAATTTTTCCTTGGGATTATGAGGATTATCTTTTAAATTTGGAGGATATTTTAATTTATTATTAGTAATATGGTCAACTAATGTTGAACCTCCTATATCTACTCTAAATTTTCCATTAACTTCTGTAGTATTTATATCAACTATTTTTGACAATTCATCTACTAGCAAATCTCTACTATCTCTAAGATCATTAGCTGTTCTCCCATCTATCTCAACTTTATATATTTCTTCATTAAGACCTCTTATCCTAGAAGCTAAATCATTTATTTGCTTAATCTTAGTAGATACTTGAGAATTCAATTCTTTTTGAGCATCGTATAATTTTTCTGCTGTACTATTCATATAGCTAGTTAATGCCATCGCTTCTTTCTGTACTAATTCTCTATAAGAATCATCCGAAGGACTAGTAGAAAGAGTTTCTAATGCTTTAAAAAAATCATCAAGATTCTGTCTAATGGCACTATCAGAAGGTTCATTAAATATTTCTTGTATTTCTGTAAGAGTTGATTCTTTAATCTCCCACTCTCCCATAGGAGCTCGTTCTCCCCAATACTTAAAATCTAAATAACTATTTCTTACTCTAGTTACATCAGTCACATCTGTTCCTGTTCCCAAAAACCCTACCCCTGGTATACTTAATGCACTTCTTGCCTCTTGAGTATTCTTCTGTCTACTATATCCTTTAGTTGCCGAATTAGATATATTATGATATGTTGTATATAAATTTCTCTGACTAGCCAAAAGTCCTGATACTGCTGTATTAAATCCTATCCATCCACTCATTATATCTCTCCTTAATCAATTAATTTCCTACTTTACCCATTTTATTTACAATATTATCAATCATCTCATCAATTGCATTTACAACTCTACTATTAGCTGTATAAGAATGCTGAAATTTAAGCATATTTGTCATTTCCTCATCCATTGATACTCCTGAAATAGATATTCTGTCATTGTCTATATTTTTTATAATTATATTTTGACTTTTTTCCATTTCAATAGACTCATTAGCCACCACACCCAACTCCAATACTATATTCCTATAAAAATTATCAGCATTCAAATTACCAAAGATATATTGATCCCTTAATTTTATTATTTCTTCAGCTATTTTCCCGTCTCCTTTTTTTCCGGATTCAGATGCCGCTATATTATTTAAATTCTCTAGATTAGGATTCAACATTATATTTCCTGCTTGAATTTCAGTACCTTCTTCAATAGGCACAAAAAAATCTTCTCCATCCTCTCCTAATAATGTTTTTCCTTGTTTATGTATATCATTTATGTTCCTTGCTAATGTATTTACAAATGTATTTAATTGTTTCTTTATTGAAGGTATTATTTCTGTATAATCATCTATATGTCCCATTTCTCTAGCCATAGAATCTGTAGTTTCCTGAACTATATCTTTTATTTCTAAGTTACTATCTACAGAAGAAAATATATTACCATTAGTAGCTGCAGCTATATCATCCCATCCATCTGTTTCATTTGTTATAACCGTTACAGACACACCTAAACTCTTTAATGTCTCTAATTCTTCTGCTGTTGGATTCATTTTCTGATCCGAAGCCAATACTATTTTTCTATGAGCACCTTCTTCCCAGTTTCCACTATCATTTTCATTTTTAATATAAGCTATTAAATCACTTACATTATTTATCGCTGGACTATTATCCTCTACTATATTGGATTCTATATCCTTTTTACTCAATTCATCAGCATAATCAGTAAGTATAGCATCTCCAGTTTTGTTTATAACCCTAACATCAACCTTAGGATTAACTGCTCCATTATTTTCTCCCAAAATAGTATTTTCTACATCACCTCTAGCATGTAAAAGACCTAACATATATCCTGAATTAATATCTACCTTCATATCACCAGGCATATCTTTCCAATATACCTCATGAAAAGAACTATTTATTCTTTTTGCTTCCATCTCTCTATAGTCAGTACCACTTACCAACATTGTTCCTCCAACGTATATATCTACACAAGAGTTCTTTTTATCGACTGTTTCTATATTTATCAATTCAGATAACCTATCTATTAATCCGTTTCTTTTATCTCTTATATCATTTGCTTTTCGTCCATCACTTTCTGCCTCCATTATTAATCTATTGGTTTTAGTTATTTCTTCAGCTATATCATTGATTTCTTCTACAGTATCCCCAATCTGTTTATTTAAATTTATTTGTAAAGCATCTATACCAGCATTTATATGGTTTACAGTGTCTACAAAAGCAGTAGCCCTTCCCTTTACTAAACCTCTTATAATAGGATTACTTGGATCTTTGGATAGCTCTTCAAAGCCATCCCATAATTCATCCATTACATTTTGTAAACTTGTATCCGAGACCTCGTTTATTATCTCTTGAACCTGGGAAAAAACATCATTTCTTGCTTCCCAATAGCCTTTTATATTTGCTTGATCTCTATATCTTATATCTAAAAACTCATCTCTAATCTGTCTTATTTCCTGTATATCTACCCCTCTTCCTATTTGTCCTACTCCTGGTATATTTAAATATCTCATAGATGCCTGAATAACATCTTGCCTTACATAATTAGGATTATCTGCATTTGATATATTATGAGATACTGTATCTAATGCCTTTTGACTTGTATACAATCCTGATATGGCTGTAGCTAATCCTGAAAATATTGTACTCATAACTTACCTCCTATCTTAAGCTTCTTGATTAAATATACTTATAGTAGACTTCTTATTTTTATTACCATAAGTTATTTCATCTTCCTCTTCTGTAAACATACTTATATTTAAATTTACATAGTCTAAACTATCTTTGATTAATGAAGAATTCAACTGATTTTTATCTTTTATCTTAGATAACACTTCTAAAAATTCTTCTCTTAAATCAAATACCTCTTTTTTATCCTCATCATCTAATATTTTTAGAAGTCTTAATATATCTATATCTTCATTCATTCCTGCCTTATGTTGAATATTAAATATTACTTTATTTCTTAAATTGTCAAATTTCCCCAATTTATTGACAATATTATTTTCTTTATTAGTTAATTTATCTAATTTTTCAATATTTCCTTCTATTAAAATCTCTGTTTTTTCATTCATTAAATTTAATAAATCTCTATATACTAATATCTCCTCTTTCAAAACTTTTTTTAAAATATCTACTAAGTCTTTCATATAACCTCCCACTAATAATCATTTCTGATTTTTATATCTTCTATCATTTTTTCTACAACCTTTTTAGGATCAATATTATAATTACCTGAGTCATATCTAGCTTTAATCTCTTCTACTTTTTCTTTACGGATATCTGGAGATTCTTTTGCAATTTTAAATGCTCTTTGTATATCCTTAGCTTCTTTTGATATAGTAAATTCATCCTTTTTTCCAAGTCTATTATTTTCTGATACTTCATTTTTATTAGTTTTCTTATAAGCATTCATTACCTTATTTATACTATTGTTATTAAAAATTTTCATAAAAACACCCCATCTCACCGATTTATTCTATCTCTATTATCGGCAATAATGAGGTATAACTTTAATATATTTATTTAATTATTTTAACGTCTGTCCTTCACATTCATATTTCTTCCAGTCTTCTTAGTTCTAAAAGGCTTATTATCATTTTTAATAGCTCCTACTAACTCTCTCCCTAATTCATATGCACACTTATTACAAAATCTTCCAGTTTTTATAGCTTGTCCACATCTTTCACAATCTAATATTAAATTACTTCCATCTTTTACTTCTAATCTACCTTGTCTAAGATAATTCAATATTTTTTTAGTAGAAACTTCTGTCTCTTCGGAAACTTCTTGAATTGTAGCATCAGGATTATTATATATATATGCTTTAACCTTTTGAAATAATTCTTCTTCTTCCCTTCTACAACGACTACAATAAGGAAATCCATCATAATTATATATTTTCCCACATTTGTTACAATTTCTTACACCCATTCTTTTCACTCCTTATTTACAGAATACCCTTTTTTCCATTCTACTATAAATTTCTTCCGGTTGCTATAGTTATTAAATATGTATTTTTACATCCTACACTTTTTAAAACCCTAGAAGCCTCATTATATGTAGAACCCGTAGTAAATATATCATCCACTAATAATATATTCTTATTTATAAAATTCTTACTGTCTTTTACCTTAAATACCCCTTTTATATTTTGTCTTCGTTCTTTTTTACTAAGTTCACTTTGACTTCTAGTACTCTTTATTTTTATCAAATTTTTAATATCTATTGGTATATTTATTTTTTTAGAAATATATTTTGCTAACAATTCTGATTGATTAAATCCTCGAGATGCCTTTTTTCTTCTATCCAAAGGTATAGGAACTATTATATCTATACCTTTTATTTCAGAAGAATAATAAGAATCCACTAAAATTTCACCAAATATTTTATACAAATAAGGATTCCTACCATATTTATATTTAAATATTAATTCTTTTACTATTCCTTGATACTTTAAAGGACAGATTATATCTTTTTCCACTATTTGATCTAAAAAAGGCAATTTATTTCTACATTCATTACATAAATAATTTTCTATACCTTTATAATACTCATCGCATATAAAACATATATTTTTTTCTGGATAAATCAATTCTAATAATAGCTCTAATATATTCATATTATCTCCTCATATATAGATCAAAAACATCCTTTAATCTTCTACTTAATCCAGAATATCTTTTAGTTATTCTATTATTTGATATCATTGCACCAAGATATTTTTCCATGCCTACTAATACTACTAATTCTCTAGCCCTAGTAATCCCAGTATATAATAGATTTCTAGTCAATAGCATTGGAGGACCCCAGGATATAGGAATTATTACAACAGGAAATTCACTTCCTTGACTCTTATGTATGGTAGTAGCATAGGCTAATCTCAATTCATCTAGTTGACTAAAAGGATAGATAACTTCTTTATTATCATCAAATTTTATATTAAGTTCACTCTCTTCATTATCTATAGCAATGATTATTCCTAAATCACCATTAAATATTCCTTCTCCTTCTTCTACTACTTTACTTCCATCATATATCTTCCATTCACTACTATAATTATTTTTTATTTGCATGATCTTATCCCCAACTCTAAAAATAGTATCTCCTTGTTTTCTTTCTTTCTTCAAATTACTCTTGGGATTTAAAATACTTTGTATCTTTTCATTTAATATATTTACACCTACATCACTTTTTTTCATTGGAGTTAAGACTTGAATATCTGCTGTAGGATTATACCCATTGAATTTTCTTAATCTTCTATGCACTAACTCTAATATCGTTCTTTGTATGTCTTGAGGATTTTCTCTAGGCATAAAGAAAAAATCCTTATCTTTTTTATTTAAATATGGATATTCACCTTTGTTTATCCTATGAGCATTTACTACAATCATACTCTCCTTTGCTTGTCTAAATATTTCATTTAATTGAACTATTTTTATAAGTTTTGAATCTATTATATCCCTTAATACGTTTCCTGCTCCTACTGAAGGAAGTTGATCCACATCTCCTACTAATATTAATCTTGTGCCAGGAGTTATTGCCTTTAATAAATTATTCATAAGTAAAATATCTACCATAGATACTTCATCTATTATTATTACATCACTTTCCATAGGAGTTCCATCATCTCTACCAAAGGCCATCCCTATCTGATCATCTACAAAAGAATATTCTAATAATCTATGTATAGTTTTTGCCTCTTTTCCTGTAGCCTCGCTCATTCTCTTAGCTGCTCTTCCCGTAGGAGCTGCTAATGTAATCTCTAAATCTTCCATTTCAAATAATTTAATTATAGTATTTATAGTAGTTGTCTTTCCAGTTCCAGGTCCTCCAGTAATTACCAGTACGCCATTTTCTACTGATTCCTTTACAGCTTCCCTTTGATTATTAGCTAAATCAATACCTTCTCTATTTTCAATGATTTGAATCTCTTTTTCTATATCTAAATTAATAGATGGCATATCCACTATAGATAACTCTACTAATCTTTTACTTACATTTGTCTCTGCCGTATAAAAAGGTATAGAGTATACTCTAATTTCTCCATCAACATTTTCTAATTTTATATTGTCTTCTAAAATCATAGAAGTAATTCCATTTTCTATTTCTTCTTCAGAAATTCCTAATATTTTCTTAGATTTATATATTAAAATATCTTTTAATATATATGTATGTCCTTCTGTAGAATATTTTACTAAAGCAAACTTTATACCAGCTCTTATTCTATATTTAGAATTAAAATCTATACCCATAGACATAGCTATTTTATCAGCCATTTTAAATCCTATACCAAACACTTCTTCAGATAATCTATAGGGATTTTCCTTCACTTTTGCTATAGTATCTTTTCCATATTTCTTATATATTTTAATACCAAATTTAGAACTTATATCATATTGCTGTAAAAATAACATTACCTCTTTTATCTCTAATTGTTCTCCATAAGATTCAACTATTTTCTTAATCTTCTTCTTCCCTATACCATCTATTTCTTCCAGTTTATCGGGATTATATTGAATAATGTCTAAAGATGATTCACCAAATTTATCTACAATTTTTTCTGCAGTTTTTGCCCCTATTCCAGAAATAAGTCCTGATGATAAATAATTTATTATCCCATTAGTTGTAGCTGGAACCACTGGGGAATAATTTTTAACCTTTAATTGCTGTCCAAATTTTTTATGACGTTCCCATTCTCCTTCAACCCTTATAGTTTCACCGATATTCATCACAGGAATATATCCTACTATAGTCACTATATCATCTTCTGATTCTAATATAGCTACTATATATCCATTTGACTCATTCCTATATATTATTTCCTCTACTGTCCCTTGGATAGAAATCACATTAAAACCCTCCACCCTAATTTTCTTTATTATATCATAGAGACTTATTCTTCGTCGATAATCTATTCTTTATATCTACTATTTCCCTTATAACTAAAGCAATATCTTCCTTAGTAGCGGGAGTTTTATACATTAAAGATTCTTCTTTAATATATGACCCTAATCTTTCATTGTATATTTGCCTTACAACTTTTCCTTCGTTTATGTGCCTTATTATAGTTCGTTTTTTATTTAATACTTCAATATCCCTATTATCAATAGTTCTAATAAAAATCTTTTCTCCTTCCTCTATAATACTATTAATATATCTTAAATTAAAATATCCTATGGAACCATCATTCTTCGAAACAGGAATTCGAGTCTTTATTTGTATCAGTACATCCCTTTTATTCAAAGGAATTGGAACCATATTTTTTGATTCTATTCCTTTGCCATATTCCCTTCTAATAGATTGAAGGTTAACCGTATAATGATTTGCAATTACTTTAAGCACTGTAGATATTCTATTATTTATATACATATCCTGAAATTTTTCCAAAATTATTCTTGTAGAATTTCCTTCATTTTTCACATAGACTGGAATCATAGCAATAAGATTACCCCTGAGCATTTTCTCTAAATCTTTCATCCCAAATCATCCTTTCTTTATAATTATTATAACCAAACATATGTTCTTTGTAAACATAAAATAATTTCTTTTTTAAATTGAATAACTCACCACTCTTTTTGGCAACCATAATAATAATATATATTGTTAGGAGGTTTAAAGTGAAAAAAAATTCTCAAAAGAATCTTACCGTAATTTTACTAATTTTTTTATTATTTTTAATAGCAGCTTGTGGTCTTGCTACCAGTGAGGATAATACCATAACACACAAAGACTATCCATATAAAGATGGTACTTATACTGGTAGAACAGAGCCTTGGGAATATGGCAGAGAAGAAGCTATTGTCAAAATAGTAAGTGGCAAAATAGATGAAATAATGTTAAGAAAGCTGGACAATGATAGTAAAGAAATCGACTATGACAATTGGACTGGAAAAGAAGTTGATGGTCAAACTTTTCCCAATCTAATGGATTATAGAAAAACAATGGAAGAAGAAATGATTGAAAAACAGACCTATGATATAGACTCTATTTCTGGAGCTACAATTACTACAGAAAATTGGATAGAATCAGTTAAATTAGCATTAGAAGAGGCTTCTTCTGATGAATATGTAGAGTAAGCTTAAGAGTATATACTCTTAAGCTTATAATTTAGAGGATATTGCCTTTGTTAATTCATTTATACTACTAGTTATTTCAGATAATTTTGCTTCTATTCTTACTAACAAAAATATTGATACAACTATAGGAAATCCTAAATTAGCAATATGGCTAAATATCTCCTCCATCCAATAACCTCCCTTCAAAAAAGGTAGACTTAAATTTAAGTCTACCCTTAAATAATTAACCTATTATATCTTCAATCTGAGTAGTCACTATTCTTGCTCCAGATATAGATACTAAATCTCCTCCAGAAGTATCAAAAATATTTTCGGCTATAATGTTATCCATTGCTACTTGAACCTCTGCTTCAGTTAAATCCTCCTTAGGATTATCTATAGAAATTCTAGTTGTTCTATCCTTTTGATTTTTAAAAATCAACTCTATTTTCTTACTCATCATATATCACACCTCCTTTTTCTTAAATCAACTAATTACTCACCCATCGTTAATTCAGTCTCATCAATTCTCTTTACTGAGACTAATGGTAATGATTGAAGTCCTGATAGAGCAGATATTGTGTTATATGCTCCTTCATTAGTTGCATCAGTTTTTACTGAAGAAAAAGTTTTGGACTTTAATATATCTTTCCCCTGATCATCTTGACCATTATGCAATTCCATCTTTACTTTAGATCCTGTAAGTATACTGTTTACTGCCATCCTTATCACCTCCTTCAATTTATATATAAAAATAATAAAGAATATTTACTATAATGTTTTTCTTAATTTTTCTATAGCTTGTACTTTTATATTTATAACCGTTCTATAACTTATACCAAGCTTTACAGCAATTTCTGATATTTTTAATCTTTCAACATAGAAAAGGATTATAATTTCCTTTTGCCTTTGAGTTAAAACCTCTAAGGAATTATACAATTCATTAGTTTCTTCATCTTTTATATATTCCTCTTCAATATCAATTTCTGATTCTAATGTATCTAATAATGTAATACTTTCATCTTCTCCTATAGGCATATTTAAAGATATCATTTGTTTATTATTTCTTAGTTTATTTAAATAATGAAAATTTAAAATTGTCTTTAAATACCCAGGAAATTTCACTCCCTTTTTCTTATCAAAGTCTTTTATTCCTTTAATTATTACCTCAAATCCTTCTTGTAGTAAATCTTCAAATTCTTGATTATTAAAATAGTATCTCTTCATGGAAGATAAAATCAATGGTCTAAATTTCTCTATTAACTCCTCTTTAGCAAACTCATCTCCACCATTAGCTTTTTCATATAATTCATTTACTTTTTTATACATACTTTCCCTCTTTTCAGAAGAGCGCCCCTTCTTATTTACCGGTAATAATATGATATATTTTTTATGTTTTTTATTGAAATTTGGACTTATACAAAATCTAAATATGAATAAGAAAGACCCGCTAATAGAACGTACGTTCTATTAGCGGGTCCTAGGGGAATTATTGTATCTCACAGAAGATTTTTTATATTTACTTTAATTCCTGTATATCAAAAGTTTCTATATTAAATTTATGGTATGCTATTCTTATCATCTCCATAAGCTCTTCATCTTCAGTATCTAAATACACTTTAATAGGGGCAAATTTATCCTTTAAATTTAAAAATATATATTCTAATTCTTTTTCATCTTCTACTATAATACTAATTTTATGAGTTTTTTTAGGTATATCATATCCCAAAAGGATATTTTTAATAAATTCAATGATTCCATATATAAAAAATACATAAATCACTATATACATAATATATATGACCATATCCTCACCCCTAATAATAAGAGTTTAATATATTATATGTTAGTATATTAAACCTGTTACTAAGATTCAAATATGGTCATCATAAATTTAATCTAATATTTCTTTTTTAAGAATTTCAGCCTTATCAGTTTTTTCCCAAGGTAAATCAACATCAATCCTACCAAAATGTCCATAAGCTGCAGTTTGTTTATAAATAGGTCTTCTTAAATCTAAGTCTCTTATAATTGCTGCTGGACGTAAATCAAAATGTCTTCTAACTAACTTTTCAATTTTTTCCTCAGTAATTTTACCAGTTCCAAAAGTATCCACCATTATAGATACTGGTTGAGCTACACCAATAGCATAAGCCAATTGAACTTCACACTTTGAGCTAAGACCTGCTGCTACAATATTTTTGGCTACATATCTTGCTGCATATGTTGCAGATCTATCAACCTTTGTTGGATCCTTACCAGAAAAAGCTCCTCCACCATGTCTAGAATATCCACCATAAGTATCTACAATAATCTTTCTTCCAGTAAGACCAGCATCACCCTGAGGACCGCCGATAACAAATCTTCCCGTAGGATTAATAAAATACTTAGTATCTTCATCTAACAATTCCGCTGGAATTACTTCCCTAATAACTAACTTCTTTAGATCACTCTCTATAGTCTTTAATTCAACAGAATCACTATGTTGAGTAGAAATAACTACAGTATCAACTCTAACTGGTTTATTATCATTATATTCAACAGTAACTTGAGTCTTACCATCAGGACGAAGATAATCAAGTCTGCCACTTTTTCTAACCTCTGATAATCTTCTAGCTAATTTATGGGCTAATGAAATAGGTAAAGGCATCAATTCCTCTGTTTCATCACAAGCATATCCAAACATAATACCTTGATCTCCAGCTCCAGTATCTGATACACTAGATCTCTTTTGTTCTTCTCTACTTTCAAAAGATTCATTTACTCCCATAGCTATATCAGAAGATTGCTCATCAATAGATGTAAGTACAGAACATGTTTCACTGTCAAATCCATATTTAGCTCTCGTATATCCTATTTCTTCAATGGTCTTTCTGACAACTTTAGGTATATCCACATAAGTATTAGTAGTAATCTCACCAGAAACTAATACTAATCCAGTAGTTACAGAAGTCTCACAAGCAACTCTAGCTTCAGGATCTTTTGCCAAAATAGCATCTAATATCCCATCTGACACTTGATCACATATTTTATCAGGATGTCCTTCAGTAACAGACTCTGATGTAAAAAGCCATTTTCTCATATTTATTCCTCCCATAATAAATTTTAAAAAACCTCTTCTTTGAAAAGAAGAGGTTTCATTCCCATATTTTTATCCTCATCTTCCAGAGTATAAACTCTGTAGGATTTAGCACCGATTCTTATACCGGTTGCCGGGCTTCATAGGGCCTATTCCCTCCACCACTCTTGATAAGGTAATCAAGATTCTTATTTATTTAATAAGTAAATACTAACATAAGTAATTTATCCTGTCAAGAAATAAGATAAGACCTTAGATAATTATTTTTATCATTATATAAACATCCATAATCCAACAGTACTTAATGTATACATAATAATACCAGCCGTTATGACTCCTGCAACTATAGTTGGAAAGGCAAATTTAAATCTTAGATTAAATAAACTAGCAGCTAAACACCCAGTATACGCCCCTGTTGTAGGTAATGGTATTGCCACTAATAAATAAAGTCCTAATATAGTATATTTTTTCATTTTTCTACTTCTTCTTAATGTTCTATCTTCTAACCATTCAATTTTTCTATCAAAAAAATCATATTTTCTTAAAAATTTAAATACAGGTCTGAGTAAAAGTAATAAAAAAGGCACAGGCAACATATTTCCGATAATTCCTAATATAGTGCTTTGCAATGGTGAAAACCCTAATGTTACCCCTAAAGGTATAGCCCCCCTTAATTCGAATATAGGAGTAGCGCCTAAAATTATTACTGCTAATTCCTTTTTTAACACCTCAATCAATTCCATCATAGCTAAATTACTTCCCCCTATTAATATTAGTCCCATATAATTATACACTAAGAAATTAAACAATAAAACAATATTATAGAAATTTTAAGAATTTCTTAAGAAAACAAAGATATCAAGATATATCTAAAGCTAATCAAAAATAATACGATTATATAAGACTTTTCAAACCAATTTAATTTTTGTATACTGAATTAGCAACACGTTTACGGGGTGTGGCGCAGTTTGGTAGCGCATCTGGTTTGGGACCAGAGGGCCGCGGGTTCAAATCC
>NZ_WSFU01000015.1 GCF_016820635.1 Anaeromonas gelatinilytica
TTTATACTTTAATTTTGGAATGATAAATATTTAAATTTTATTTGACTTCATATAGTTAGTCTTATATTTTACAAAAAGTTTTTTAGTACATTTTTATAGATAACTATAATTATAACATAATTATAAAAATAAGGACTAATATGTTAGTCCTTATTCATGTTTTTGTTCATCAGGTATGTCTTCTCTATTTTCATTTCTAAATTGTCCTCTATAATATTCTTCAGATATTAATTCTATATCTTCCACTGATCCAACTTCCTTTTCATCATATATTCCTAACCTATCACCTGTACTATGAGATGGATCGGAATCAATTTTGTTATATTCTTCAAGTTTTTGAATAATATCTTCACCATCGGTACCTACAAAATTTTCTTCGCTATCATCATTATTTGTTCTACTAAAAGCACCTTGTAAAAATTCTTCTTCAATTGGTCTCTCGCTAATAATAAACTGTTCCACTTCGTCCCTATGATCTTTACATGTAACTGTATATGGTATTATATCTAATCTATCTTCCTCAATAGGTTTACCACATATTATACAATTACCATATTTACCTTCCTCAATATTATTTAAAGATAAATCAATTTTTGTCAATATCATTTTTTCTCTATCTTTTAAATTTATATTTTGTTCCAACATAAATGTTTCAGTACCAAGGTCTGCGGGGTGATTATCATATGATGACAATTCACCAGTAGAATCTCGTAATGTTCCTTCATGATCAGCTTCTATCTTATGAATTGTATCTATTATTTCTTTTTTTTCTTGTAATAATTGTTCTCTATATTTTTCTATTTTATTTACATTCATATATATCCTCCTATTATTTATTTACATTACTAATATACCCCAAAAAATAAATCTCCATTATATATATAATGAAGATTTATTTTAAAATTTATTCAATTAAAAAAAGTTAATAGTAAGTAAAAAAACAATAAACTATCTTTCTTGTACCTTGCATTATAAAATTCAGATAATAAAAGGAAAAAGAATAATAAATAATCAGTACTCTTTTCTATCATAAAAACACCTCTTAATACTTTATATTATATAATATGAGGCGAAAATAAAATGTGACATATTTTTTTTAATAAATACAATCATATATCTTTTTTGTTTCATCAATTAATTCTTGAAATTCTCTAAAATCTATTGACTGATGCCCATCAGACAATGCTTCCTCTGGATTAAAATGTACTTCCACCATTATTCCATCAGCTCCAACAGCAGCTGCTGCCTTTGACATAGGAGAAACTAAATGTCTTATACCAGTACCATGACTAGGATCTACTATTACCGGCAATTTTGTTAAACCTTTCAATATTGGTACTGCTGTCATATCTAATGTATTACGAGTAAAATTATCAAAGGTTCTTATACCTCTTTCACATAAAACAATATTTTCATTACCTTCTAATGCAATATATTCAGCCGCCATTAACCATTCTTCAATAGTAGCATTCATACCTCTTTTTAACATAATAGGTTTATTAAACTTACCTACTTCTTTAAGCAAAGCATAATTTTGCATATTCCTAGAACCTATTTGAATAATATCTATATAATCTATAGATTTCTCTACATCTCTAGGATCCAATATTTCAGATATTATTTTCAATTGATATTTTTCTGCAGAGTCTTTTAAATATTTTAACCCTTTTAGTCCTAACCCTTGAAAAGAATAAGGAGATGTTCTAGGCTTAAAGGCCCCTCCTCTAAGAATTTTTACGTTTTTCTCAAATAAAAATTTGGCGATTTTACTAATTTGCTCTTTACTCTCTACTGAACATGGGCCACCAATTATTGTAAAATTTTCATTACCTATTTTCACATTATCTCCTAAGTCTATAACTCTCTTACTTTCTTTATCTTTTCCGATGTATTTTAAATTCATACCAATTCCTCCATTGTTACATCTATAACTTAAATAAAATTCTCTTTAAAATGTTTACTGATTTCTTACTAGCATCTAAAACAAATTCATTATAATTACTATTAGCCGAACCATCAGCTTTATCTGAAATTGCTCTAATAATAACAAAAGAAATCCCATTAATATTACATGCATGACCTATTGCAGCACCTTCCATCTCAACGCAATAAGCACTAAATTGATTCCATAAAAATTTCTTTTTTTCAGCACTAGCTACAAATTCATCCCCAGATACAATTCTCCCTTTGTAAACTCTATTATCTTTTAATTCACTTTTAGTAGAATTAACTACTAAATCTATCAATCTATCATCAGCTTTAAACTTTGATACTTTTAGTCTTGGTATTTCTCCTAATTTATATCCAAAACTTCTAGCATCAAAATCATGTTCTAACACATCTTCAGATACAACTATATCTCCTATCTGAATATCATCTTTCACTGCACCTGCTACTCCAGTATTTATTACAGAATCAACTTTGTATTCTGTTATTAATATTTGAGTAATAATTGCTGCATTTACCTTTCCTATACCACATCTTACTAATACAATATTCTTACCCTGAAATCTTCCTCTATAAAATACAGTTTGAGCTTTTGTATCTTTCCCAACTATTTCCATTTCATTTTTTATTATTTCTATCTCCT
Organism: Anaeromonas gelatinilytica; assembly: GCF_016820635.1. Classification (GTDB taxonomy): domain Bacteria; phylum Bacillota; class Clostridia; order Tissierellales; family SIT17; genus Anaeromonas; species Anaeromonas gelatinilytica. Next base: position 2,591 of record NZ_WSFU01000015.1, read on the forward strand.
CATCCATAGCTCCTATGATACCTAAAATCATTTTCTACCCCTCCAATTATTTATTTAAGTCAAATATAATATCTTTCAACATTAGAAAAAGGGGTCTCCCCCTTTATATTTCCTCTGATAATTCTTCTGAAAACTCTTCTGAGCTTTCTACAAACAATTCTTCTGACATTTCTAATTGAGACTTTAAAAGAGTTCTAAATTTAGTTTTGAAAAGTAACATTTCTTTCCTAGTTTCTTCATACTCTTTATTAATATTTAAAACTTCATTATTAGCCTCATCAATTATCTCTCTAGCCTTCATTTCAGCTTCTTTAATAGTATTATCATATTTTTCCTTAGCATTCATATTAACTTCTTCAGCAGTTTTTTGAGCAACAACTAATGTATTTTGTAATGTTTCCTCAATATCAACATAATGTTTAATTCTATCATTTAATAGCCCCATTTTATCTTTTAATTCTATATTTTCTTTATATAACTTCTCATAATCCGATATTATTTCATCTAAAAAAGTCTCTACCTCTTTTATATTATAACCTCTTACTCCTTTACTAAATCCTTTATTTTGAATATCTAGTGGTGTTAACATTATTATCCCTCCATTATATGTATTTATTAATCTGAACTTTCAACTTTCCTTTTTTAGATTCTCCTAATATACTTTCAAGTCTCATTCTTCCTTTTTTCCTAACAGATATTAAATCTCCTTCATTTACACAATAAGATATATTATCTATAGGTTGAAAATTAACTTTAACTTTTTCACCCTTTATAATCTTAGAGCTATCATTCCTTGATAAATTAAAAGCAGAACTTACAATAGTATCCAACCTCAATGAAGAAACTGTTGTATAAACTTTTTCATATTCATCTTTCTTTATATAAATATCTTGTAAAGAAATCTCTTTTACATTTACCGACTCTTTACCTACAGTATCTAAATTTAACAATATATAATCTTTTAATTCTTTACTCATTATTATATGAGCAAAATCATCAGATACAATAATATCACCTATTATTTCTCGTTTTACTCCTAATCCCAATAGAGCTCCTAAAAAATCTTTATGATTTAAATTTGAATATCTATATTTAGTCCTAACTTCTATAGCTGATACTTCATTATCTAAATCAGTATGCCTTAAATATTCAGGATACATTATTATAATTTTTCTTTCAGCATAGTCATATCCACCCTCTTCATAATAATCAATATCACTAAATCTATTAAGTATAGAATATGATAACTTTCTCTGATGAGGATCCAAAAAATCAGAAGAGACAACACTATGGTTTATAATAACTTTTTCTATATCATCAAGTATTTTTCTTAGGATTATTATTTGCCCTTTATCATTTATATGTTCTAAATATTTCTTTTTATCTTTTAACATAAATACATCCTAATATAATAGTCTAATTATAACTCCACTAACTATATCTAAAAAAAGAAAAGCCAATAATGGAGAAAAATCAAACATTCCTGTATTTATACCTAACCTATTTATTAAATTTCTAAAAGGAGCTAAGATTGGTTCTGTAAAACGATAAATAAAATTTAATAATGGATTTCTTAAATCTCTAATTATTAAACTCAAAAAAATTCTTGCTATTACCATTATTTTAAGTAAATTTATAAACATATCTATTGCTTGAACTAAAACATACTTATCAAATACCACTAAATCCACCTCTTATTTTTTCCAAGGAAATAATCCTTTATTTTTCAACTCTTCCTGTAAATTACCATCTATTTCTACATTATTAGGAGCTAAAATAAAGACATCCTTTGCTACCTTCTGAATATTTCCTTCTAATGTATATATTGCTCCACTAGTAAAATCAAATACTTTTCTTTTTTCTTCACTATCCAATTGTAATAAGTTTAATACTACAGGTTTTCTATTTTTTACATCATCTATTGCTTTCACTATATCCTCATACTTTATAGGTTCATGTATGGATAATTTTATACTATTATTTGTGTGTATATTTAAAACTTTCTTTTGTTTTGATTTGCTAAGATTTCTTTCATCCTTAATTAAAGCATCATCTTCTAATTCATCATAATCTTCATAATCCTCATCTAGATCCTCTAACCCTATAAAATACTTAACTTTATTTAAAATAGTTCCCTTCTCAGACATTTTTATTCCTCCTTATATTTTCTTTTACCAAAAATACCTGTTCCTACTCTAATTAAATTAGCGCCTTCTTCAATTGCTATTTCAAAATCATTTGTCATTCCCATAGATAAATACTTCATTTCAACATTAGACAATTCCTTTTTTTTAATCTTTTCAAATAAAGCTTTAGCATCTCTAAATACGTATCTTACATTTTCTGATTCCTCAGCATAAGGTGCCATAACCATTAAACCTTTTACTTTTATATATGGATATCCTTCTAACATTTTTAAAAAATCCATAACATCTTCTTTCTTTAGCCCAAATTTACTTTCTTCTTCAGCAATATTAACTTGTACTAAAGCATTGATAACTCTGTCAATTTTTTTAGCCCTCTTATTTAGCTCCTTTGCTAAAGATTTTCTGTCTAAAGAATGTATTAGATCAACCTTATCTATTATATATTTAACTTTATTTGACTGTAGATGTCCTATCATATGCCACGTTAAATCATAATCATTCAACGCATCATATTTAGCTGTTATTTCTTGAACCTTATTTTCTCCTATATCAGTCATTCCTAGTTCAATTGCTTCTGAAATAATATCTACTGATATAGTTTTTGTAACTGCTATTAGATTAATATCCTCTCTACTTCTATTAGTTCGCTTACAAGCTTCATTAATTTTTCTTTCTATTTCTTTGATATTTTCATTAATTGAAATATTAACCACCCCTTACTCATCTAAATATTTATCAATTAAATTACCATTAATTATTACTTCATCATAACTTTCTACTGTATTATATTTTTCTTCATCTTTTTTTAACTGAATCATACCTCTTTGCCCCTGATCGGCAATAACAAATTCATCATCTTGATATAAAATTTTTACAGGTTTAAAATTTATAATTGAATCAATATTTTTAGTATAAACACCTTTCAATCCATCTTTTTTTACTATTGCCTTTGAAGGTATTTTTAATCCTTCATATCTTCTTAATATTATCTCTACTTCTAAAAATCTTTCTTTATAATATTTATATAAATAAGAATTTAATTCAATCAAAACCAAAGTATTTTCTTTATCTGATTTTAAATTAACTATTTCTCCTTGTATTTCCTGACTATCATCTTTAACTCGTATTCTTATACTGTCTCCCTTATTTAAATTCTTTGACTTTTCAACAGAAACATTAGCTAATATATACCATTTAAAATCATCTATTACTTTCATTATAGGTTGTCCATGTTCTATGTTATCAAGTTTTCTAGTATTCTTTATGGATTTTTCCTCCAATTTTATGTCTTTAGGTTTCATATTCAATACATTATTATAAGAATAGAATTCTTCATATCCATCAAATTGATAAGATACAATCCCAGAATCTTCACTATAATATGTTTTATTATTATTTTCACTTTCTTTCAATAAATCTTCTTTATTTTTTTCTAATTCTTGAAGTGTCTTTCCTACAAAACCACTATCCTGTGTCATTTTATTCTTTTTTTCTATTTTTGCTTTTAATTCTTCTTCTAATTTATCTTTTTCATCATCATCTGTGATTTTAGAAATTTCTTCGTTTAAAGCATCAATTTCTTTATCTATTTTATCTATATCGTCACTAAATATTATCAAAGATTTATTTTCTTCTTTCAATTGATTAATTTTCTTATCTATTTTTTCAATTTCTTCTTGATAATCATCATTTACACCAGAAGTATGATTCGCTAAATTTCGTTTTTTCCCAACTTTATCTCCTTCATCATAATGAAACTCTAACTCTCCATCCCCTTTAGAATGATATATACTTTCATTTTTTATAACTACAACATTACTCGCAATAGATTTTTCAATTTCCTCTTTCTTTATTAAATAGGTATCAGAATTATTACTATAAAAACTCGGTAGAAAAGCAAAAAGAAGATATATGGTTATCACAATTGCTATGCCTAATCTTATCTTTTTTTTTCGTTTTCTTCGTCTCTCTCTCTCCTTTTTTGACATATTCACACCTCATAATCCAATATTAATATACTTCTATGCTATTTTAATTTTTCCTGCTTAATTTCAAAAGAATTTTCCGTATTTACTAACTACTTTAATTTCCATTATATTATTAACTTTCAATCTTAATATTTCATTTGAATAAGTAGCTAATAAAAGTAATTTTTCTCTTTTTTTTGCTCCAATAATTATTCCTTTAAATTTTTCCTTACTATTCAAGATTAATGATACTTCATCTCCAGAACGAATTCTCAAATTGCCTATTAAAAATTCATTAATATCTGTTTCATTTATAACTTCATTGGTTATTACTTTGTTGTCAAGAACTATAGTATTATTTTTTAAATATATTTTTTCTTTTATAACAACTAATATATATCCTAAAATACTAGCACTTAGAAGTATATATAAAAGATTTTTTAAAAAATATATTATCAAAATTATCACTACCTTTTTGTTGATAAATTAATTATAATTATTTTTATAAAAGTAATTATATCATAATTTATCATAATTAAAAATATGACTTATTTACCTATTTTACACTCTAACAATATATTAATCTATAAAAACACCTTTACAAAAGATACTTTTTCCTATATAATGTCCTTGTTAACGGGATGTGGCGCAGTTTGGTAGCGCACAAGTCTGGGGGACTTGGGGCCGCTGGTTCAAGTCCAGTCATCCCGACCATTTTATAATTTTGTTAATTATGATAACGTTGAAAAATAGCCATATTCACATTCGTCCTATTACAATTTCACCCAAAATATAAAAAGCTTTCTTAAATATAAAATTACAAACAAATATATTGATAATAGTCCAATAATATATAAAACTTTTCATTTATTAAATAAAAAGGACTAGAGGTTTTCTCTATGTCCAATTTATTTATAATCTTAATTATCTTTATATGAATTAATTATTTTGATATAGATTCTTACAAAAATTAGAAGTTAATAATTATAATAATTATTAGTTATTTCTCATAAATTTAAACTCTTGAACTTCATTCTTAAATATATCTTCAATCATACTTATATACATATTTTTTTTGCTTTCTTCTATATTATCATAGAAAAATACAGCTTTTCCTACATGATTAATGCTAATTGCAATCTCAGAATTCTTAATTAATATCAAACTCCCATAATCTTTAAATAAATAATTACAATTTGCAATATATTTTTTTATTCTATCAAAATTCATATTAAAAAATCTTTCCATTGGATAATAAGTTTCATTATTTTTATACATTTTCATCTTCATCACTTACCCTTTTAAATATAGATATAAAATTATTATAATTATCATAAAACTCAAAAGTTTTCTCTAATGATTTTTTTCTTTTTATCTGTATTTCCTTAGCCTGTTCAAGCACATTACTCATCAATTCATATTCTAAGTCTGTCTCTTCAATATCTCCATTAATTACTAATCGTTTTAATTGACTATCCATACTATCTATATTCGTAAGCATCTTATCATTAGAACCTAAATTTTCTATAGTTTTTAACACTTCATTATATTCATTATAATTCTTTTTTGCTTCCTCATCAACAATTTTATTTTCCTTATATTTATCATGGTTATTTATACCCAAATGCATCATCCCCATATTCATTTAACATTTTTACAATTTCACATAACATTCCATGTATTTTCCATTGATTATCTTTATAATAATCAGGTGATTTATTGTGGATCTTATATAATTCAATAAATTTTAATTTCAAATCACTTGGTAACAAATAAAAGAAATTCACTTGTTTCATATTTTTCCTTAAATTTAAATAATCAATTTTTTGTTCACTATATGCACCTTTATAAATGATAGAAAATAACTCTTGATGGTTATAAATAATCTGAATTAATAAATTTCTAACTTGATTTTTTTTAGCCTTCTTTTCTTCTATATAAGAAGTTATAATAAAAACAAAAGTACTTAATACAAATCCTAAAATTGTATTAAACCAATTTTGATTAAATATAGTACTATCTCTTTGTAAAATAATAACAAAAATCCAAATATTATTTTTTATCATTTTTTTCACTCTCATATTCTTTCTTGAGTGAAGTTAAATGTTCATTAAATATTTTAGAACTATTTAGATAATTATCTATAGTATTAATATTTAAATTAAATATTCCTCTATCTAGCGATTTATCTAATGATTCTATAAGTACTGTAAATATTGATAATAATGATTCTGAATTAAATAATCCTTCTAAATTTTTTCCATCGGCTCTTTCTAATTTTAATCTATGTAAACTTTGTCCATTACCAACATTACTTTCTATAGAATTAATTAAAAAAGGATTTGTTTGAGCAGCCATTAGTGGTCTTAATAAGACTCCATATTTCATTTTCAATTTATTTACAAAGAGTAAGGATGCTTTATACTTTGTAGCATTTAAACTTAATTCTTCAATTTTAGTATATTGGGGATGCTGAAGATAATCTATTAAATTTTTTGGATTAGTTTTAAATACTTCTGCAATATGAGTATTTAGATTTCTAAATAATTTATCTTTATCATCATGTTTAAAATGCATTTCAAAAATTGTAGTCAATATTTCATGATAATTATCCACTTCACTCATTTTTTTAATAAAATCCTCAAGTTCATTTAATGTTTGATTTTCCATAATAACCTCCTAAATATTTTTTAATACCATTCTTTAATTATTTCTACATCATTTTTTAAACTCCTTCAATAAAATAGAAAAATGACCAAAGATTTCTTATACGACATTTTTTAGTATTTATTATATTACAAATAAAGAATCTCTTAAACCTAAATTTAAGAGATCTATTTCTAATATATTCTATTATAATAATATGTTAAAAAATAACACTAATATTTAAACTTAAAAATAATTAAATAAATTTAATATTAATACAAGCTAAAGTGTATACTTTAGCCTGTATTTTGTTATATAATTATACAAATTAACCCTCCACTACCATCATTTATAATTCTTTGTAATGTTCTTTGAATCTTCTTTCTCGCATCCATAGGCATTGTATTTATTTTCCCTTGAAGTTGCTCATTAACTAGGTCATGTAAAGATTTCCCAAACATATTTGATTGCCATATTTTTGATGGATCATTTTCAAATTCATCTAATAAATATTTAACTAATTCTTCACTTTGCTTCTCCGTTCCAATAATAGGAGAAACTTCTGTCGTTATATCAGCTCTTATTAAATGCAGAGACGGCGCATTTGCCTTTAATTTAATTCCAAATCGATGTCCTTCTTTAAAAGTTTCTGGCTCCAATAATTCTAATTCTTCTAAATTAGGCGACACTAACCCATAACCATTTTCTCTTACATCATTTAATGCTGTTTCAATTCTATCATATTCTTTTTTAGCTTTTGATAATTTAGTTATAAGACTTAAAATCTGATGTTCACCATTTATATCATATCCTGTTGATTCATTAATAACCTTATAAAATAGAGTATCATCAACATCAATAGAAATATTTACAATTCCTTTTCCTAAATCTATCTCTTTGATGTCTATTTCATTAATAATATCACATTCATGAATTTCCTCAGCAGCTTTATCAATTTCACTTAATTTTTGTATTGAAGATGTATTTTCAATTACCGTATCAATTATCTTTTCTTTAATCCAATGTTTAACAGTTAATCCATCTACCCATCCAGGTAAATTAATATTTATTTCTTGGATAGGAAATTCAAGTAATACTTTATCTAAAATTTCCGTTATATCCTTCATATTTAAATTCATACAATCCGAAGCAATAACTGGCACATTATATTTTTCCTCCAAATTTTCTTTTAAAGCCACTGTGCTATCAAGATTAGGATTTTTTGAATTTAATAATATAACAAAAGGTTTATCTAATTCTTGTAATTCTTTTATTACTCTTTCTTCTGAAGGTATATAACTTGACCTTTCTATTTCTGTAAAAGAACCATCTGTAGTAACAACTATTCCTATAGTAGAATGATCTGTAATAACCTTTCTTGTTCCTATTTCCGCCGCTTCTTCAAAAGGAATTTCCTTCTCATACCATGGAGTAGTAACCATTCTAGGCATTTCATTTTCCTCATGTCCCAAAGCTCCTTCAACCAAATAACCCACACAGTCAACCATTCTTACTTTAAACTTAATATTATCATTCAATACTAAATTTACAGCTTCACTTGGAACAAACTTAGGTTCAGTTGTCATTATTGTTTTCCCTGCACCACATTGTGGCAATTCATCATTAGCTCTTCCCTTCCTATGTACATTTTCTATATTAGGAATTACTAGTTGATCCATGAATTTCTTAATAAAAGTGGATTTACCAGTTCTAACTGGTCCAACCACTCCAATATAGATATCACCATCAGTTCTTTCTGAAATCTCTTTGTATATATTAAACTTATCCACTAACTTTCCCTCCTTTATATAATAAGTAGTTTCATAGCTCTTCTTAACATTATATATATTGTAAATATACAGATAATATTACATGCTTGGAAAAGTTTTTAAAAAAATAGAACATACATATGTATGTTCTACCAAGTAGATATTTCGTTTTCTACTATATCTTCTATTTCATGAGTTTTATCTCTTAACATTAAATTAATTACAGAGTTCTTAACATCTTTATTTTCATAAAGTACTCCATAAATCTCTTCGATAATAGGCATTTCAACATTAAATTGTTCAGCTAACTTATAAGCCGATTTTGAAGTCTTTATTCCTTCTACAACCATACCTACTGATTTAACAGCCTCTTCCATACTATAACCTTCACCAATTTTTATACCTGCTCTTCTATTTCTACTATGCATACTTGTACATGTAACTATTAAATCTCCTATTCCTGATAATCCTGCAAAAGTCATTTCGTTAGCTCCCATTTTTTCACCAAGTCTTGCTATTTCAATGATTCCTCTATTCATTAATGCTGCCTTTGTATTATCTCCATATCCTAACCCATCAGATATGCCAGCTCCTAATGCAATAACATTTTTTAATGATCCACCAAGTTCAACCCCTATTACATCTGGATTTGTATAAACTCTAAATTTTGGTGTCATAAAGAATTCTTGAACATATTCTGCTACTTCTTTTGATTTAGATGCTACAACTACAGCAGTCGGTATATCCTTAGCAACCTCTTCTGCATGAGATGGACCGGATAATATAGCATATCTAGAACTTGGAATTATTTCTGATACAACATCTGAGATACGCTTAAGACTTTCTATTTCAATACCTTTTGCTACATTAACTATTATTTGATTTCTTTTTAACTTATCTTTGATTAATTTTAATGTATCTCTAATACCATGAGTCGGTATAGCCAATAAAATAATATCTTTATTATATATTGTCTTTTCAATATCACTAGTTATATTAATATTATTAGGAAGTACAATACCAGGTAAATATTTAATATTTTCTCTGGTCCTATTAATATCAATCTCCTTATCTTTATTTCTAACCCATAAGTCCACATGAGTTCCTTTCTTAGCTAAAAGTACAGCTAAAGCCGTACCCCAACTGCCTCCACCAAGTATACTTATTGTTTTATCCATTTTTACCTCCTACTTTATGCTTTGTGTCCTAACTTAGATTCCTCTCCATTTAAGAGTCTTCTAATATTGGTTTTATGCCTATATATAGCCATTATAGCTAGAATCAGTAAAAAAATAAAAAATCGTAAATCAAAAGGACGAACTACCACTAATGATATAATGGGTACTAAAGCCATAGCCATTATAGATCCTAAAGAAACATATCTTGTCTTTATAATTATTAATATTCCTATTATTATTGCAATAATAGCTGGTAAAGGATTGATAAATGTTACTGCTCCAATAGTTGCTGCAATACCTTTACCTCCTTTAAATCCTAAAATAATTGGCCAATTATGTCCTATAACAACAAAAATTCCAGCTATAAGTCTACCAGTATCTCCTAAAATCATTTGTCCTATTATTACTGCTATGATTCCTTTTAATACATCTAAAATAAAAGTTATTAAACCAATTTTTTTACCAAAAACTCTAAGAGCATTAGTAGCCCCTGCATTACCACTGCCTTTTGTTCTAATATCTATATTTTTTAAAATTTTCCCCAAAATATATGATGAAGAAAAATTACCGACAATATAAGATATTAACCCAATCAAAAGGATTTTCAACAAATTATTTCCCCCTTTCTCTAAATTCAAATAAAATAGATGTTCCCTCCAATCCAAAAGATGTTCTTATCTGATTTTCTAAATATCTTGCATAAGAAAAATGCATCAATTCTTTATCATTTATAAAGATAACAAATTTAGGCGGTTTTGATGCCATCTGTGTTCCATAAAATATTTTTAATCTTTTGCCCTTATCCGATGGTGGCTGATTCATTAGAATAGCTTCTCCAATTATATCATTTAATACACCAGTACTTATTCGCATTGAATGGTTATTTGATACAATTTTTATTAAATCAATAATTTTATTTACTCTTTTACCAGTCAATGCAGATATAAATAATATAGGAGCATATGACATGAAAGCCAATCCTTCTCTCACCTTTTTTTCAAAAGTCAAATAAGTCCTATCTTCCTTATCAATTAAATCCCATTTATTAACCAGTATTATTGTACCTTTACCATTATCATGAGCATAACCTGCTATTTTCTTATCTTGTTCTGTTATACCTTCTTCTGCATCAATTATCATTAAGCATACGTCTGCTCTCTCAATAGCTGTTAATGATCTAATAACGCTATATCTTTCAATATTCTCAGTTATTCTCTTCTTTTTTCTCATACCCGCAGTATCAATAAATACAAATTTCTCATTACCAATATTAAACGGTGTATCAATAGCATCCCTTGTAGTACCTGGTATATCACTTACTATAACTCTTTGTTCTCCTAATATCTTGTTAATCAATGATGACTTTCCTGCATTTGGCTTTCCTATAACGGCTACTTTTATAACATCTTCTTCATAATTCATATTTTTATCTTTAGGAAATGATGCAATAGCTTCATCTAATAAATCTCCAATTCCATACCCATGACTAGCTGATATCATTATTGGTTCTCCTAAGCCTAACTCATAAAATTCATAAATAGTATTTGGAGGAGTATGTGAATCAACTTTATTAGCCACTAGAATTATATTTCTACTAGATTTCCTAAGCATATTAGCTACTTCTCTATCTATAGATGTTAATCCTTCAGCTCCATCAACCATAAAGAATATAACATCTGCAGTTTCTATTGCTATTTCTGCTTGTGTCCTCATTTGAGATAAAATAATATCTTCACTATCAGGTTCAATACCTCCAGTATCTATCATAGTAAAGTAATTATTCAACCATTCTCCTTCAGCATAAATCCTATCTCTTGTTACTCCAGGTTTATCTTCAACTATGGATATTCTCTTTCCTGCAATTCTATTGAATAATGTAGATTTTCCTACATTTGGTCTTCCTACTATAGCTAATATCGGTCTTCCCACTTTATCACCTCATGTTTACTAATGTGCTAATGAAGTCTTTTCCATTTACTTCAGAAACATACATATTTTTATTTAATTTACTTTTTATATCTTCTACTGTTAAGTCATCTAAAAAAACTTCTTCGCCATTTCTTAGCATAGAACTTGGAATTACTATTCCATCATATTCTTCTAAATTTTCTAATCTGGAAATTTGCTCTAAAAGATCTATTCCTGTAACTAATCCAGACACAGTTATTTTCTCTCCAAAAAAATTATTTTTAATTGGTACGACTTTAATATCCAATCCATTAATCTTCCAATTAATCATTTCGCCTATTTTTTTCATATAATTATATGCAAGAGTTCCAGTTGCTATTAATACCTTCTTGTTTAATCTCATGTTATTAATATTATATAATTCTTTCTCTATTTCATATTTAAACTCCCTTAACAATCCAACTCCATTTTCTATCTGAGGAAATCCTTCATATTCATCATATTCTGGTAATTTTTCATCAGCTAAAACATAAAATTCATCAGAAGCAAATATAAAACGACTACCTATGATATCCAAGAAATTTTTATGATAATTATTAATTTCTTTAATTAACTTTTTTGATTTTTCTTTATCATAACCTTTTAAACTTGGTAACCCTTGTCTATATTTAGTTATTCCTACAGGTACAACGGCAACGCTTTCAATATTAGGATGAAATTTCACTAAATCTTTTATTGTTCTTTGTAACTCCATACCATCATTTACTTCCGGTATCAAAACAATCTGAGCATTCATCTTAATATTGGTTTCATTAAACCTCTTTAATATATCATATATCTTACCTGCATTTTTATTATTCAACATTCTTTTTCTTAATTCTGGATTTGTAGTATGAACTGATATATTAATAGGACTTATCCTATATTTTATAATTCTATTAATCTCTTCATCACTCATATTTGTTAAAGTTATAAAATTTCCTTGCAAGAATGACAATCTTGAATCATCGTCTTTAAAATATAATGTTTTCCTCATGCCTTTAGGTAATTGATCTATAAAACAAAACATACAATTATTTCTACAATTTTTAGCTTTATCGATTAAAGGATTAGAAAAATTAATTCCTAAATCTTCATCATATTCTTTTTCAATATCTAATTCCCACATTTCTCCATTAGGTTTTTGTATTTCAACAGTAACAAAGTCATCTGCAATATGAAATTTGTAATCTATTATATCTATAATATCTTGTCCATTAATGGTAAGTAATATATCACCCTTTTCTACTCCCAATTCTTCTCCAATACTATTAGGTATTACCTCTTCTACTATATTCATATTATTGTTAATGTTTCGTATTTCCATATTATACTCCTTCTTATTAGCACCTGGTATCAATATTGTACCATAAATCTTTATATTTTCCTATTATACTTAGGTAATACTATCACTATATATGAGAAAAATCAAGATATTTCACTAATTACAATTAGTGTTTCACAATTATAAAACAATCATTATCTAAATCATGAATCATAGCTAATGTTACTTTAGCAATCATTAAAGCAGTATGCTCCATTTCTTCCCTATTATTAACATAAAATACAGGAACACTTCCACCTTCAACAGCATCCTTATTTGTGGTAACAATAGCTAATATTGCATCTTTAATACCTATATCCATAGTAATCCTCCTTTAATCGGCTGCTTTTCTTCCATATTTAGATGATAAAGGTTTTCTCTTTGAACTTTCTAAAACTAATGTATTTTTTACTATTTCTATTAAACATTCAATATCTGGTTCTAAAGCAACAATTACAAGCATTAATCTCCCATTTCTTGAATTCCTTCTAATCATTGGGGTAAAATCTGGTTCATCTACATCTTTTCTTATACCCAATTGAATTGCTGCCTCATGAGTAATAGCCTGTCGTTGACCTAAATTGGCAAGAGTAGATAATGAATTCTCATCTTTAGGTATTATTTCTACCGCTACTCCTTTTTCTATAAATATTTCTCTAGAATCATCAAATCCAACATTCATAATAACAATACCATTTATTGTTAATAAAGGTCCATCAAATCCAATCTTAGCCTCTCTTACATCAGCTATCTCCCCAACAAAAGTTCTCTTAATTTTATTTTTCAAATATACAATAGATATTATGCCTATAAAAATGCCAATAACTATAGACACTATATCATCTAATCTTAATTTACTAGAAATAAATATTGCTATGCTAACTAATACTGAAGTTATCATTGCAACATAATTTCTAGCTTCAAAAGATTTAGCTATATCCTCTATATATGCTGTTCCTCTAGGAACTAATTCTGTAGGTTCAATATTATCTAAACTTTGTCTCTCTAAATTTCTTACATCTCTAAATTGTTGAGCTGCTAAAGATAAAAAAGTTATAGCACTATATTCCTTAGCTGCAATTGCGGGAACGGCTAAAGAACCTAAACTTGCTGCTATAGCTCCTAATGTTATATGAGAAAGAGTAGCTTGAGGATAACTTGGATACTGCCTATAATCTACCCTTAACATAGATAACCTTGATGCAAGCCCTAATACAAATGACGGGATAAAAATATAAGCATAATCAATCATTTAATCACCTTTACTTAAATATTATAATTTTAGTCTACCTAAACCTAATTAGAAATATTCTAATACTTAATCAAGTAGGTATAAAATACACTTTTAATGCAACAGTTTGTTAATCATTTAGTTCCATTTTATCTATTGAAAAAAACACCTATATAAAAATGTTCTTTCTCTCCTTCAGTTGTTTCTACATCTACTTGATTTTCAAATTCTAATTTATCATCACTAAGGATATATTTATATAAATTTGTCTCATAATCTATTACATATACCTTTAATCTTAATTCTTCATTTATTACAATATTTAAAATATATGTGAAAAACCATAATTTAAACACATCAATATCACATCATGCATAATATATCATAATATATGTATTTTTTATTGTATAGTAAAGTTTATTTAATAAAAATTTTAAACTATTGATAAATACAAGGGTTAATAGTCACAAAAAATACTGGAATACAATAAAAAAATTATGGAGGGTTGTAAATGGAAAATTTTTTTAATATCCTAGATGAAGAATTTTATTTGGAAGAAAAAAAGGTAGATCCATCAGTTCCTACAGATATACCAAAATTTGTAGATCCAATGCCTATACCACAAATTGCAAAACCAGTTTATGATTGTTATGAATCAAATGAAAAGGAATTATTCTATAATATTAAAATGCAAGAAGCTAAACATAGATTTCATAAGTACTTTCCTTTAACTACTATTTTTGGATACAATGGAACTTATCCAGGTCCTACGATAGAGGCTTCCAAGGATGTCCATATTAAAGTTAAATGGGAGAATAAACTACCATGTAAACATATTCTTCCCATTGATCATACTCTTCACGGTACGTTGGATACTCCTGATGTAAGAACAGTGGTTCATCTTCATGGAGCTAATGTTGAGTCTGATAGTGATGGATATCCTGAAGCATGGTATTCTAAAAATAATGAATTTATAGGACCGAAATACACCAAAGAAGTATATGAATATACTAATCACCAGGCAGGTGCTACATTATGGTATCATGATCATGCAATTGGGATTACTAGGTTAAATATATATGCAGGATTAGTTGGATTCTACATTATTAGAGATTTTTTTGAAGAGAAACTAAATCTTCCAAAGGATGAATATGAAATACCAATTATGATTCAGGATAAATCCTTCAACAAGGATGGATCATTATTCTATCCTGATAATGCAACTCCACCTGTTAATTTTCCTGTTCCATCAACATCTTCGTTTTTCTTTGGAAATACAATAGTAGTAAATGGAAAGGTTTGGCCTTATCTTAAAGTAGAACCTCGTAAATATAGATTTAGAATGCTAAATGGTTCAAATAACCGTGCCTATGATTTAAAATTAAGTAACGGTGGGACTATTCATCAAATTGGTACTGATTTGGGATTATTAGAACATCCTGTTGATATCAAGTCTTTTATTCTAGAACCTGCTGAAAGAATAGATTTAGTAATCGATTTCTCAAAGTATAAAGGAGAAGAAATAATACTATTAAATGATGGACCAGGACCAGCTAGTCCTGGTACTGATCAAATATTAAAATTCAAGGTGGAGAAAAAATTAAAATCTTCAGACAAAAGTACTATCCCATATAATCTAATGCCAAAGCATAAAATTAACCCTACACTAGCTGCAAAAGAGAGAACTCTGGTCCTTGGTGAAACTACGGATGGTTATGGTAGAGTGATGCATTTGCTCAATAATAAAATGTGGAGTGATCCTGCTACTGAAAAGCCAAAACTAGATACAATTGAAATATGGCATTTAGTAAACACATTTAATTTTCCACACCCAATTCATCTTCACTTAGTACACTTTGAAATATTAGGTAGAAAGGTATATTCAGATGGTGATTTCGACGAGGATGGAAACTATAAGTTTGATTTGGATTCTTTAACACCACCCTTGGATTTTGAAAAAGGACCTAAAGACGTAGTGAGGACAGATCCTAATCAGGTAACATCAATTGTCATGCACTTTAAAGAACACTCCGGGGAATATGTATGGCATTGCCATATACTTGAACATGAGGATAATGATATGATGAGGCCACTTATTGTAGAAAAATAGATCTAATAATTAACTCTATTAAAAGGCGACCTGTGGTCGCCTTTTAATAAAAAATTCCCCTTGAACTTTAATACTTAATTCACTATCCGCTACCCTGTTTTTCTCCAAAATACTGAATCAAAATTATCTAGTTCCTATGGTCTGTAAAATGATGATCTTGATGGTAAACCAAAATTATCAGTTAATCTATGAACTTCAACCTTTAACTTCTCTATGTCTTCTTTTTTAATTATTGCTCTATAAATAATATCTGCAATTTTATCCATCTCTTCTTCTTTCATACCTCTGGTAGTTATTGCAGGAGTACCTAACCTTATACCACTAGTTATAAATGGTGATTTTTCATCAAATGGTATAGTATTTTTATTAACTGTTATATCTATATCTGTTAATATATGTTCAGCTTCTTTACCCGTTAGATCATGATCAATAACATTTATTAATATTAAATGATTATCTGTCCCACCTGAAACTAAATTCAATCCTCTTTTTGTTAAACCTTCTGCTAAAGCCTTAGCATTTTTTACAACTTGATTTTGATAGTTAACAAATTCTTCATCCATTGCTTCTTTAAAAGATACTGCTTTTGCAGCAATCACATGCATCAATGGACCACCTTGAATACCAGGGAAAATTGCCTTATCAATTTTAGCAGCATGTTCTTTCTTACATAAAATGGCTCCACCCCTAGGTCCTCTTAAGGTTTTATGAGTAGTGGTAGTAACGAAATCTGCATATTCTACTGGATTCATATGTAAACCTGCAGCAACTAATCCAGCAATATGCGCCATATCTACCATTAAATATGCTCCTACTTCATCTGCAATTTCTCTAAATTTCTTAAAATCTATCTTTCTAGGATATGCACTGGCTCCAGCAATTATAAGTTTTGGATTATTTGCCTTTGCTATTTCTAAAACATCATCATAATTTATTTGTTCAGTATCCTTATCTACTCCATAAGAAACAAAATTATAATATATTCCAGAAATATTTACAGGACTTCCATGGGTTAAATGACCTCCATGAGATAAATTCATTCCTAAAACTGTATCTCCAGGCTCAAGTATGCTGAAGTATACTGCTAAGTTAGCATTAGAACCAGAGTGAGGTTGAACATTTGCATGCTCTGCTTTATAAATTTCTTTTAATCTGTCACGAGCTAAATCTTCTACTACATCTACATATTCACATCCAGCATAATACCTTTTGTTAGGATAACCTTCTGCATATTTATTAGTCATAACACTTCCCATTGCTTCTAATACAGCATCACTAACATAATTTTCTGAGGCAATTAATTCTATCCCAGCTTTTTGTCTTGAGAACTCTTTATTAATTGTCTCGTATACTTCACTATCACTCATTTGTAATTTATTCATATCTCTGACCACCCTTCCCGTATCTTATCTATATAATAACCAATATTATATAATTAGTCAAAATATTATTTTTATTATTTCCTTAAATTAATATATTTAAAATGTTATAATATATATTAAATCTATAGGCTTTATTGAGGAGGATACTAATGAAAAAAGATGAAATAAAAAATTTATTAGTCATGTCTATATTAGCTGGAAAAATAATGTTAAGAAATGGCGCAGAAACCTATAGGGTAGAAGATACTATAATAAGAATATGTAAATCAAGAAATATTCAATATGTAGAAACTTTCGTTACTCCCACTGGTATATTTTTATCAGTGGAACATGAAGATAAACTCTTTTCTTATATTAAAAGAATTAAATCTATATCTATAGATTTACATAAAATATCCGAAGTTAATAATTTTTCTAGAAAATTTGTTAATTCAGATATGTCAATATCAGAAGGAATGAAAATATTAGAAAGCATTGACACTATACCTACATTTAAAAGTATAGTAAGATATATTTTCGGTGGAGTTGCTGGTGGTTTTTTTACATTAATGTTTCAAGGAAGCTTTTTAGATTTTATAGCTTCTTTTATCACCAGTTTTACATTATTAATTCTATTAGATTATATAAAAAAAATACCTATCACGTTTTTTTTGAGTAACATTATAGGCAGTATATTTATCACATTATTTTCTATAGCATTATTCAAACTAGGTATTGGTAATGACATAAATAAAATTATAATTGGATCATTAATGCCCTTAGTTCCAGGGGTTGTTATTACTAACGCTATACGAGATTTCATATCAGGCGACTTTTTATCAGGAACATCTAGAGCAATTGAAGGTATTATAATAGCCTTAGCTATAGCATTTGGAGTTGGAATTATTCTAAGATTAGGTATTTAATACTTTCTTTTAATTTATTAAATCGGAGGACTATTTCATGTTTTATATCAAACAATTTATATATGGATTTTTATCTACTATGGGATTTTCAATTATTTTTAATACATCAAGGGAATCTATTTCCAAATCTAGCTTAAATGGTGCCATTGGTTGGATAATTTATATAGTATTAACTGATACTCTAGATTCTTCGGTTATAGCAGCTTTTTTCGGAGCTTTAAGTGTAGGAATTTTAGGAGAGTTATTTGCAAGATTCTTTAAAAAACCAGCTACAATTTTTATTATCCCTGGAATTGTTCCATTAGTACCTGGATCAGGTATGTACTATACAATGCTAGCAATAACTGAAAAAAGGTTTATTGAAGCAGCTGATTTAGGAAGTGAAACTCTTTTTATTGCAGCATCAATTGCAAGTGCTCTTATAGTATCAATATCCATTGGCAAGTTACTAAGAACATCTAACTTTAAAAAACTAAATAAAAAGAAAAAAAATTTCTAAACATCTACTATCAAGATGTTTAGAAATCTTTTATTTCGTATATTTAACCATTATATTTATTAAATTTTGTATTGCTTCTTCACTATCATCCCCATTAATTATATCCTGCTCAATACAAGCCTTCATATAATTTTCTAATATTAATCCTCCAACATTATTTAAAGCAGATTTAGCCGCAGCAATTTGTATCAAAATATCGCCACAATATTTGTCCTCTTCTACCATTTTTTGAATTCCTTTGATTTGGCCTTCTATTTTTCTTAATCTTGTTATAGAACTCTTTTTTGTAGCTTCATCTTTCATTTTATTATTCCTCCATGAATTATAATACTTTTACTATTTTTAATTCTGCAGAATTTTTATTCTTAATTGTATTATCAATGAACCTCAATATAAAATATGATATTACTAAAAAGACTAATCCACTTAAAAACCCTAAAGATTCATAATCCGAAAATCCAATAGAACGAAAAACATAAATGCCTCCTGCTATCCCAACAATAAGCATTATTAACGGAACAATATATGCAATAAAAGCAGATTTCATTAAACTTTTAGTTTTCATCTCTACTTCTACAAAATTACCAACTTTTGCTCCAATTGTATTTTTAATATTAACTCTCATAGCTGGCACATTACATCCTCCGCCACAACTACTACATTTTTCACCACATGCACTTGTTCTTCTAATATCAACTACAGCAATTTCATCCTTTATATTAACAACATAGCCTATTTGATCCATAATTTTTCCTCCTTATGGCTACTTGATTACTATACTTAAATAATATCACAAGAAAGATTATCCTTCAATTTATTTAATACAATATCATTCTGCATTATTTTTTATTTAACAAAGAAATATTTAACTCATCGAGTTGAGACTTTTGCACTTCACTGGGTGCTTCGGTTAGTAATGATGTTGCATTTTGAGTTTTAGGAAATGCTATTACATCCCTTATATTTTTCATCCCAGTTAATAACATCATTAACCTATCAAAGCCATAAGCAATTCCTCCATGAGGTGGTACTCCATATTTAAACGCTTCAAGTAAAAAGCCAAACTTATTCCATGCTTCTTCATTGCTAAAACCTAAAGCTTTGAAAATCTTTTCTTGTAATTCAGAATTATTAATTCTTATACTTCCCCCACCAATTTCATCTCCATTTATAACTATATCATAAGCTTTAGCTCTAACTTTTTCTGGAGCTGTTTCTAATAATTCAATATCTTCATCTACAGGATGAGTAAATGGATGATGTTTAGCTACATATCTATCCTCATCTTCATTATATTCGAATAGTGGGAATTCAGTTATCCACACAAATTCAAACACGTCATCATCAATAAGATCCAATTTCTTTGCAACTTCAATTCTTAAGTGCCCTAAGGAATCTAAAACTACTTTTTTCTTATCAGCAACTAAGAAAATTATATCTCCAGCTTTTCCACCAAATTTTTCAATTATATTTCCTATTTCCTCTTCACTTAAGAATTTTTCTATAGGAGAACTAATTCCTTCTTCAGTTATCTTTATCCACGCTAGACCCTTTGCACCATAAGTTTTAATATATTTTTCTAATTTTGAAATTCCTTTTCTACTAAATTCATTTTCATAACCATTTACATTTATACCTCTTACTTCTCCTCCACTATTAACCGTACCAGAAAAAACTTTGAATTGAGAATCTTTAACTAATTCAGATACATCAGATATCTCAAAATCAAATCTTAAATCTGGTTTATCTGATCCATATTTATTCATTGCTTCATTATAAGTCATTCTTCTAATTGGCAATCTTATCTCTATTCCCTTTATTTCTTTGAATATTTCATATAAAAGTTCTTCATTTAATTTTATTATATCTTCTATATCAACAAATGACATTTCTACATCAATTTGAGTAAATTCTGGTTGTCTGTTAGCTCTTAAATCTTCATCTCTAAAACATTTTATTATCTGATAATATCTATCCATTCCAGAAACCATCAATAATTGTTTCATTAATTGTGGTGATTGAGGTAATGCAAAAAATTTACCTGGATTAACTCTACTAGGAACTAAATAGTCTCTTGCTCCTTCAGGTGTTGGTTTTGTTAACATTGGTGTTTCAACTTCAATAAAAGAATTATTATCATAAAAAGCTCTAACAATTTTTGCGGTCTTATGTCTTATTTTAAGATTATTCTGCATATATGATTTTCTCAAATCAAGATATCTATATTTTAATCTCATAGTATCTGAAACATCATCATTATCTTTGATATATATAGGTGGAGTCTCAGATTCATCTAGTATTTTTAATTCTTTAACAAAAACCTCGATATCCCCAGTTGGCATTTCCTGATTTTTAGAATGTCTTTCAACTACTTTACCTCTAATAGCAATTACAAATTCATTTCTTATTTTATCAGCTTTATTAAAAGCTTCTTCTGAGAATTCTGTATCAAATACAATCTGAGATATTCCAGTGGTATCTCTCAAATCAACAAATATTAGTCCACCTAAATTTCTTCTTTTTTGAACCCATCCCATCAAAACTACTTCATCATCAATATTATTTGACCTCAAATTTCCACACATATTAGTTCTTCTTAGTTTTCCCATTTTTTCGCTCATTATGTTACCTCCCTAATTTAGCCTTTATTTTTTCTACTAAATTACTCAATTTAATTTCTTCCTGCTCTCCAGTCTTCATATTTTTAATACTAACTACATCTTT
Organism: Anaeromonas gelatinilytica; assembly: GCF_016820635.1. Taxonomy (GTDB): domain Bacteria; phylum Bacillota; class Clostridia; order Tissierellales; family SIT17; genus Anaeromonas; species Anaeromonas gelatinilytica. The sequence goes on from NZ_WSFU01000015.1 coordinate 24,420, forward strand.
ATCTATTTCATCTTCTCCAATTACTAAAGTATAAGTAGAATCTACTTTATTTGAATATTTAAACTGTGCTTTAACACTTCTATCAAGATGATCTACATCAGAAGATATCCCTATTTCTCTTAATTTACTTACAATTTTTATAGATAATTTTTTTGCTTTATCTCCCATAGTTACAATGAAAACATCTAATCCATTAGGCTTTGGAATTTCAAGATTATTATTTTCTAAAGTTAATAATAATCTTTCAATTCCCATACCAAATCCTATAGCAGGAGTATCAGGACCTCCAATTTCTTTGACTAATCCATCATAACGTCCTCCACCACATACTGTGCTTTTAGCACCTATCTCATTAGAAATAAATTCAAAAGCAGTCTTAGTATAATAATCTAATCCTCTTACAATCTTTGCATTAACAGAGTAATCTATATCTAATACATCTAAATAACTTTTTACATCTGTAAAATGTTGTTCACATTCTTCACATAGATAGTCCAATATAATAGGTGCATCATCTAATTCAGCTTGACATTTATCATTTTTACAATCAAGTATCCTCATAGGATTCTTCTCAAATCTTGAATTACAAGTTTTGCATAAAATATCAAGTTTATTTTCTAAATATTCTCTTAAAGCTTTATCATATTCAGATCTGCATTTAGGACATCCTATACTATTAATCTGTAATTCTACACCTTCAATTCCTAACCTCTTATATAAAGTATCAACAATACTTATCACTTCGGCATCTACTGATGCACTCCTACTACCATATACTTCTACTCCAAATTGATGATGTTCTCTCAATCTACCCTTTTGAGGTCTTTCATATCTAAATACTGATGTTAAATAAAATGTTTTAATAGGTTGAGTACTTGCATATAATTTATTTTCTACATAAAGTCGCGCTGCTGGAGCCGTTCCTTCAGCTTTTAATGTTATACTTCTACCTCCCTTATCCTCAAATGTATACATTTCTTTTTGTACCACATCTGTTGTCTCTCCTACTCCCCTTTCAAATAATTCAGTATGTTCAAATGCAGGAGTTCTCAATTCATAATATCCAAAATTTTTACAAACCTCTCTAAAAATCTCCTCTAAATATTGCCATTTATAAGACTCTTCCGGCGTAACATCTTTAGTGCCTCTTGGAGCTTTTGTAAACATAATATAACCTCCTTTTAAATATATGTAAATTTGTTTTTATAAAAACAAAGAACTCTTATCCTATAAAAGGACGAGAGTTCCAATTCCCGTGGTACCACCCTAATTGGTTAAATAACCCACTTATTAAATCCATAACGGAGATAGCCGAATAACCCTAGTTTTATTTCAGATTATTTACTCCAAGGCGTCTTCATTAACCTTTAGTATCGGTTTGCAGCTACCACCGACTCTCTGAAACTAATAAAATCAACTACTCTTCCTCTTCTAAGTATTTTTATATTGTAAACATTATAGATTATTATTCTTCTGATGTCAACATTTTATTTATTTCAACTCTTTTTCTTTCAATCATTTCTTCTTTTCTATCAATATAATCTTTTAAATTTTTAACATTAGGTACTCTTACTAATCGATTTTTACTAGGATAAAAAATTTTAGACACAGCTCCTGAACCTGCACCAATTATTGTCTGCTTCTCTTCCATCATTAAAATATTATATATACATTCCTTATTCTTTTTTGCATATCCAATATTCTCAAAATTCCCTAAAATTTGCTTTTGTCTATACATATAATAAGATATCATTTCCATTTTCTTCGAAAAATTTTTAGTGATTTTAAGCATATCTTTTATTTTTTCAGTCTTAGCTAAATCGTATTTTTCCTTTTCTATATTTAACTTAGAAGTTTTCTTTATAGCTAAAGTATGAACTGTTAAATTATCTGGGTCAAGATCTAATATTTTCTTCATAGTATTTTTTATATCACCTACATCTTCTCCAGGCAAGCCTACAATAACATCCATATTTATTGAATTAAATCCAACCTTTTTTGCTATATTATAAGCTTTCTCTATATCTTCGGGATTATGTTCTCTACCAACTAATTCTAATGTCTTTTTACTCATAGTTTGGGGATTTATACTAATCCTATCTACATAATTCTTTTTTAGGTTCTGTAATATTTCTTCTTTTATTGTATCAGGTCTTCCAGCCTCTACAGTAAATTCTTTTATATTTTCCCTTCCAAATAGAGAATTGATAGTCTTAATAATTCTAACTAAATTTTCTTTAGGTATAGATGTAGGAGTACCTCCACCAATATACACAGTTTGAATATTTTTACCCTTCATTAAATTTGCAATTTCCTCTAACTCATTTAATAATGCTTCTGTATATTTATCTACCACATCTCTCCATTTCCCTAATGGATAAGAAGGAAAAGAACAATACACACATTTTGAAGGACAAAAAGGTATACTAACATATAAACTATAATTATTTTTATCTAAAGGATATAAATATTTTTCCTCTACATCAGTTATTTCCAATAATAATTTTGACTTATCTTCTGTAATTAAATATTCCTTAGTTAAAATATTAAAGATTTCATCTTTCTTTATTTCTTTTTCTTTCAATTCATGTACAATTTTCGAAGGTCTAATTCCTGTTAATATACCCCATGGAACAGTACTACCCATCATATCCTCTATGACCTTGTAAAGAGATTTTTTTATAGCTATACTTTTTTTCTTATTTAAATCTCTTTTTATATTAACTTTATTAATATCTTTTATATTATTAACAGCAATTAGTTTTCCATCTTTAAAAACTTCTGTCTTTACACTAATACCATTTAGAGAACTAATTATAAATAAATCCTCATTGCAAACTTTCTCATCATTTACAAATTCAATTTTTTGAATTTCTGTTAATATTCTTAATAATTCATATATATTATGGGTATCATTATGCCCATTTAAATATACTCTTATCATATCATTCCCCATTAATTTAAGATTTTTTTATAAAAGGATTAGTTGATTTTTCAATACCAATAGTACTTGAAGGACCATGTCCTGAGAATATAGTAACATCATTATCATACTTAACTAATTTTTTATTAATCGAATCAATTATATCATCATAAGAACCACCAATTAAATCAGTTCTCCCAATAGATCCTTTAAATAATGTATCTCCAGTGAAGATTGTCTTATCTATTTTAATTGAAATGCTTCCCGGGGTATGTCCTGGAGTATGAATTATATTTATTTCAAAATCATCTAATGCCAAAGTTTCACCATCTTCCACAGTTTTATCAGGATTAATTTCTACTGGCTCCATAGGCATTTGATTTGATAAATTTATTTCTTTATTCATTAACATGTCTTTATCTAATGAATGTATTAAAATAGGAGCTTTAGTTTTATCTTTTAATTCTAATAATCCACCTATATGATCTCCATGTCCATGTGTTAATATGATATACTCTATGGTTAATTCATGTTCATATACTATTTTCATAATTTTATCTACATCACCAGCAGGATCAATTACTATACCTTTTCCACTATTCTCTGAACCAACAACATAGCAATTTGCTTGAAATACTCCACAGGGTATTCTCTCTATTATCATAAATACATCCTCCTTAACTAAAATTCCTTTTTACTATCTAATAATATTGTAACCGGACCATCATTAATCAAATTAACCTTCATGTCTGCCCCAAATTCTCCTGATTCTACTTTTATTTCATACTCCTCACAAACAGATATAAACTTTTCATAAAGTACATTTGCAACATCAGGTTTAGCAGATTTCATAAAATTAGGCCTTCTTCCTTTCCTGCAATCTCCATATAATGTAAACTGGGAAACTACTAATAGTTCCCCTTTAATATCTAAAAGTGATAAATTCATTTTCTCATTTTCATCTTGAAAAATTCTCAAATTCAAAATCTTATCTGTCAGATATTTTATATCATCTTCATTGTCCTCTTTTCCAATTCCCAAAAGTACTAATAAACCTTTTGAAATCTCACCAGAAGTCTTATTATCTATATCTACCTTAGCATTATTAACTCTTTGAATTACTACTCTCATTCTTCTCACCTCTACGTTATTACTCTATATACATCAATAACACCATTAATTTTCTTCAATTTTTTCATTAAATTATTTAATTGTTCAATATCTTTAATTTCTAATGTTAAATTAATCATAGCTAATCTCTCTTTATTAGTTCTAGCATTTAATGAAGATACTAATAAATTAGATTCAGAAAGCATTTTGGTTATTTCAGATAATAATCCAGGTCTATCAGTTCCCTTAACTTGTATTTCAGCTTGATAAGAAATTTTCTCTTCAGTATCCCAACTTACATCAATAAATCTTTGATCTTTACCTAAATCTAATATATTAGGACAATCACTTCTATGAACTGAAACTCCTCTCCCTCTAGTTATATATCCTTTTATATCATCACCAGGAACTGGATTACAACATTTAGCAAACCTTACCTTAACATTATCAATACCACTTATTTTTACTCCTTGAGTATGCTTTCTTCCTCTTTTAATAGTAATCTGATTATTGTCTTTCCTCTCATCATCTGTTTTGTAATATTCTTTATGATATTCTTTTAATCTCGTAGTTATTTGTGCAAGAGAAATATTTCCATATCCTAATGCTGCATATAAATCATCTACACTATTAAAGCTTAATTTATCAGCTACTTTTTCAAGCCACTTTTCTTTTAATATTTCCGTTATTCTATATCCTTGTCGTTTTACATCTTTTTCTAATTTACCTCTACCCTTGATCACATTTTCGGATTTTTCTTCTCTTTTAAACCATTGTCTAATCTTACTTTTAGCATGATTGCCCTTTACTATTTTAAGCCAGTCTCTACTAGGACCATTACTATTAGCAGAAGTTAATATACTTACTATATTACCATTTTTCAATTTATAATCCAAAGGTACTATTCTTCCATCAACTTTAGCCCCTACACAAGTATTACCTACTGCTGTATGAACTCTATAAGCGAAATCTATTGGAGTGGATCCTGCAGGTAAATTAATCACATCACCTTTTGGTGTAAACACGAATACTTCATTTGTAAATAAATCTATTTTCAATGATTCCATAAATTCCTTTGGATCATTCATTTCTTTTTGCCACTCTAACATTTGCCTTAACCATGTTAACTTTTCATCAAAATCTGTATTATCATTATTTCCCTCTTTATATTTCCAATGAGCTGCAATTCCATATTCTGCCGTTCTATGCATATCCCATGTTCTTATCTGAATTTCAAAAGTTTCACCCTTTGGACCAATCACAGTAGTATGAAGAGATTGATACAAATTAGGCTTTGGCATTGCAATATAATCCTTAAACCTTCCTGGAATCGGTTTCCATAAAGTATGAACAATTCCCAATACTCCATAACAATCCTTAACTGAATCCACTATAACTCTAATAGCAGTTAAATCGAATATTTGTTCAAATACCTTATTTTGATATACCATTTTTCTATATATGCTATAAAAATGTTTAGGTCTACCACTTATTTCATTTTCAATATCTACTTCGTCTAATTTTAATCTTAATTTATCAATAACACGATTAATATATTCTTCTCTTTCTTTACGCTTTTTAGATACTTTATCTACTAAATCATAATATCCAGCAGGATCAATATATCTTAATGCAAGATCTTCTAATTCCCACTTGATTCTAAATATCCCCAGTCTATTTGCTATAGGTGCATAAATTTCAAGTACTTCTAATGCTTTTTCTTTCTTTTTTTCATCAGACATATATTCCAGAGTTCTCATATTATGAAGCCTATCTGTTAATTTAATTATAATAACTCTAATATCTTTAGCCATAGCAATAACCATTTTTCTTAGATTTTCAGCTAATCTTTCTTCCTTTGTTTCATATTTTATTTTTTTTAATTTTGTTACTCCATCTACTAGATTAGCTACTTCATCCCCAAATTCTTCTTCTATATCGTCATAGGTATATTTAGTATCTTCTACAACATCATGAAGTAGACCAGACACCACTGTATTTATATCCATATTAATATCTGATAATATCATTGCAACATTAAAAGGGTGAATAAAAAAATCTTCACCAGAATTTCTGCGTTGTCCCTCATGAGCAGACTTGGCAAAATAGAATGCTTTTCTAACCTTATCTAAATCACCTTGAGGGTTATATTGTTTTATTTTTTCTATTAATCTATCTAATGACAATTAACCCACCTTCTCTACTGTCAAAATTTATATAACATTAATAGTATACCACATAGAATCATACGTAAAAAGATATTTTCATTTATTTAAAAAATGCACCTAAGTGCATTTAATATTTGATTAAAGATTCTACATTATATCCTTTTAATTTTTCAACACCTTTTAAAAATTCTAATTCTATTAAGAAATAAATTCCTACTACTTCTCCTCCTAATTTTTCTATCATATTTATTGTAGCATAAACTGTTCCACCTGTAGCTAATAAATCATCTACAATAATTACTTTATCTCCAGGATTTATAGCATCTTTGTGCATTTCTAAAGTATCAGTTCCATATTCTAATTCATATTCATAACTTATTGTTTCTGCAGGTAATTTTCCTGGTTTTCTAATAGGTACGAATCCAGCTCCTGTTGCATAAGCTAACGGAGTTCCTACTAAAAAACCTCTTGCTTCAGGACCAACTACTATATCAAAATCTACGTCTCTTGACATTTCTACTAATCGATCTATGCAATACTTAAAAGCATCCTTATCTTTTAGAATAGTAGTAATATCTTTATAATTAATGCCTTCTTTAGGAAAATCCTCTATGTTTCTTATTTTATTTCTTAGATCCACTTTTGTTCCTCCTTCAGATAATTATGAAATATAATTTCTAAACTCTTTAAATATAGGTACATCACTAATATTTACTTTAGATGATACTTCATTTAGTTTTACATAATAATTATTTTTATCTATTTCTTTATAATCTAATAATTTAGCTTCATTGAAAATTTTTATTGCTATCTGAACTTTCATCTCATTCATATTAATATCTTTATTTTGCAATGATAAAATATATTTTGAAATATTAAGTTTAAAAATATTATTTCCTTTAAATGATTTATAAATATTTCTCAATTCCTTTATATCAGGAATAAACTTTGATATTATTTCTTTATTATTTTTTAAATCTTTGTCATCACATAATACAACAACATCATCATGAACAGTTTTTATAGTATAATACATCTCTTCACTAAAAGGCAAATCATACAGTATAATCTTTTCACAATTTTCATTCTTTATATCTTTAATCCTAGGATTTATAATAATCTTATTTTTACGATTTTGTCCCTCTTCAAAATAATTAAAATAAGTATTTTTAAATATATCTCTTCCCTCTTTATTCATTCGATTTAATATATCTCTTAAACTCATTAAATTATTTATATATATTTTAATTTTCTTATTACTTTTTAATCTTTCAATAACATAATCTAATTTATCAATACTTTTAGTATCATTAATAGCAAAATCCTTAGAGTATTTTTGAAGACCATTAGTTAAAATCCTATTTAAATCTTCATTATATTTACTTTCTATATCTAACTCAATATCAGATTTAATAATATCTTTAATTAGTATTTGAACTTTCTTTTCTCCATTATATTCATTAATATCTAAAGAACCAATTATATTTATTAAATCCAAATTATTAATATTATCTGTCATATATCCTAAATTAAAACCAATACAATCAATTTTCATTCCTTTATACAATATTCCTAATTTAAGATGAGACCTATTTCTACCTACACTCCTAATATTTTTTACAATAGAATCTTCGAATGAAAATACTGGACTTGAATTTCCCATACCAAAAGGAGCAAGCTTATCTAAATTCACTACAGTATTCAAAGAGATATCTTCCATTTCTACTACAGAATCTACAACAATCTCTTGACAAAAATCCTCTGGCTCTAAATTTTTTCCAACCCAAGAATTAACTCTATTTTTAAAAGTATCAATATTGTCTTTATCGATAGATAATCCAGCAGCTAGTTTATGCCCTCCAAAACCTAAAAAGAGATCTCTAGAATCATTTAATGCATCATATATATTAAGTGTAGAAATGCTTCTTGCAGAACCTCGCCCTTTATTATTTTCATCTATAGATATAAGAACAGATGGTTTATAATATTTTTCCGTTATCCGAGAACTGACAATTCCTATAACGCCATGATGCCAATCATTAGATGATAATACTATAACATTATCATCATCTAGTCCTTCTCTTCTTATCAGTTCATCAGCTTCATCAAAAATTCTACTTTCTATTTCTTGCCTATACTTATTTTCTTCATCCAACTCCTTAGCAATATTTAATGCTTCTTCATAATTAGTCGAAGTAAATAGTTCCACGCCTTTACGAGCATGTTTCATTCTACCTGCTGCATTTATCCTTGGTCCTATTATAAAACCTATATGTCCTCCAGAAATTTCTTTTCCTTCCAAACCTGTAACTTCAATCAAAGCTTTTATTCCTAAATTAGTAGTTTTATTAATCAATTCTAATCCTTTTTTTACAATTAATCTATTTTCCCCCATTAATGAAACTACATCTGCAACAGTTCCAATAGCAACTATAGGAAGTAATGAAAGATAATCTATATCTATTTTAAATTCCCTACTTATAGATTGAACTAATTTAAATGCAACCCCTACACCGGCTAACTTTTTAAAAGGGTAGTTACTGTCTTCTCTATTAGGATTTATAACACCTGCTGCATCTGGTAACCTATCTCCACAAGTATGATGATCAGTTATAATAATATCCATCCCTAATTCATTACAATATTTAACTTCTTCTACAGAAGTTATTCCACAATCTACTGTAATTATAAGATTTCCTTTTTGCTCTCTTATAAATTTTACTGCATCTTTATTTAAACCATACCCTTCTTTATGTCTATCTGGAATATAATAATCTACTTCAATTCCAATTTGAGAGAAAAAATTAATAAGCAATGAAGTACTTGTAACTCCATCAACATCATAATCTCCATATATCCATATGTTTTCATCTAATTCTATAGCTCTTAATATTCTGTCCGTTACATTATCCATGTCCTTCAATAAGGAAGGATCATGAAAATCATCATATGTAGGATTTAAAAATTTTTTTATTTCTTCTTTGCTTTTTAATCCTCTATTCAATAAAACTTTAGATACAATAGGAGAAATCCTAAATTCTCGAGAAATTTCTTCTATATACTTATCTTCTTGATATAATACCTTTACAAATTTTTTATCTTTTTTTAACATAATTTCACCCACAATATTTTAAAAAGTCGGATAAAAATCGTATCCTCCTTCGCTAGGGAAACCTAGTTTCCCTTCGACGGTACGTAATACATGCACCTGAGCACTCTTCTAATACGGCAGGGGATTTCATCCCCTACAACCCTTATTTTTATTGTCTAAGAAAGTTTATTAAATAAACTTTCTTAGACAATAAAAAACACATATAATATTATAGCTAATAGGTAGACTTTATTCAACTTATTACTTATTATTATTTTTTAGAAATAGCAAATAATGAAGATAATATAAATCCTAATTGCATATTATCACTCCTTTTATTTTTTATTGTTATAAGATCGTAAAATTATTGATAAAACTAAAGTTAAACCCATTATACCAGCAATTACAAATCCTATTAATCCAATGGCAGACATACCTAACATCTGTGGTCCAGCTTTAGATTGAATTATTGTAGAAGATCCTATTATTATTGCTGATATTATAAGACTTAAAGAAAGTTTATTTGATATAGAATTCAATTCTCTATTTAAATTATCTATTCCTTCATGCTTCATATTTACATGTATTCTATCTCTTTCAACTTTATAAAGTATTTTATTTAATAATTTAGGCATTTCTTGAAAATTAGATATTTCATTATATATTAAGTCATAAGTCTTTTTAATCAATTCATTAGGATTTAATTTATCTCTTTTTATTTTATCTAATATAGTTTTTGATACATCTGTAAAATTAAATTTAGGGTTTAATTTCTTCCCTGTACCCTCCAATGTTATTATTGATTTAATTAATAATATCCATTGACTAGGAATCTCAACCTTATGTTTAAATGCAACTCTTAAAATATCATTTAACGCATCATTAAATTTTAATCTATCTAAAGGCACATTATAATAATAATTTATTATATAGTTTATATCTCTTTTAAAAAGCATTATATTGGTATCATCTGATATAGCATCCATCTTATAAAAGACTTCCACAATTTTATCAATATTTCTATGTAATGAAGATCTTAAAAGTAATATTAATAATTTCATACTCTCGTCATCTATATATCCGATTATACCAAAATCTATAAACCCAATTTTATTCTCATTAACAACAAATAAATTCCCAGGATGAGGATCTCCATGATAAAAGCCATGTAAAAAAACTTGTTCCATATAAACTTCTGCAATATTAAAGGCAATCTTATCTTTGTCATAACCCTTATCATTAATTTCCGTAATATTACTTATTTTAATTCCTTTTACTTCAGAAGTTATAATTGTTTTCTTAGTAGTGTATTTCCAAAAAACTTTAGGAATATATACTTTATCATCATTTTTATATGTTGCTCTAAAATTTTCATAATTTTGTCCCTCAATAGTATAATTCAATTCTCTTTTTATAGTTATAGCAAACTCATTTAATATTTGATTAAACTTAACAATGTTTTTTTTGATTAAATGGTCATCTACAATATTTGATATCCTTTTTAATATTTGTAAATCCCTTGAAACTATTTCATCTATATTAGGTCTTCTTATTTTTACAACTACTCTTTCTCCGGATTTAAGTATGCCTTTATAAGCTTGGCCTATGGAAGCTGCTGCAATAGGAGTCCTATCAAATTCCGAAAATACCTCTTCAATTTTATATCCTGTTTCTGTATTAAAAATTTCTTCAGCACTTTCCCACGGAAAAGCCCCTACATCATCTTGTAATTTAGACAGCTCTTCAACTATATCTTCAGGAAGTAAATCATATCTAGTACTCATTAATTGGCCTAACTTTATAAATGTAGGTCCTAATTCCTCCAAAGCCATCCTTATGCGTTCAGCTCTAGTATAATTCTCATTTAACTTACTTGATTTTTGAAAAAACAATTTCCTTAAAATCAATTTTTTATGCAATCTTTCAGCTAACATACTAAATCCATACTTAGTTAATACATTAGAAATTTCTTTATAACGTTGTATTTTATTAAACTTATTTTTTTTCATAAAAAATCTACCTCATTATATTTAATCTATTAATAACTTACCCTAAGTATAAATATATTAAAAATATATTTGCTAATTAATCAAATTAATTTTCATTATGATTTCGTAAAATAAAATCTCAGGAAAGCCTGAGATTTTATTTTGTCTTAGTTTTTAAAATATACCATATTGGACTTGCTATAAATATAGAAGAATATGTTCCAATCAATACTCCTATAATCAATGGCAACGCAAATCCTTTTATTGCTTCTACACCAAATATATATAATGATGCAATAGCCAACAAAGTAGTAAATGAAGTATTAATTGATCTTATAATGGTTTGAGATATACTTGTATCAATTAATTTATCATATTCTGCCTTCTTAAATGATTTTAAATTTTCTCTTATTCTATCAAACAATACTATAGTATCATTAATCGAATATCCTACAATAGTTAACATTGCAGCTACAAAAGATTCATTAACTTGTAAATTAAATATCGCATATATAGACAAAGCTACTAAAATATCATGTATCAATGCAATAATAGCAGATATTCCAAACTTAAATTCAAACCTAAATGTTATATATATAAGCATACCTACAGTGGCTAATCCTATAGCTATAAAAGATGATTTTTTAATTTCTTCTCCAATAGAAGGCCCTATTTTTTCTGACCTTATTGGCTCATCATCAGCTAAATCATATTCTTCTTTAATCTTGTTAAATATTTCCATTCTTTCATCCATAGAAAAATCTTCAGAAGATTTAATTATGATTTCATTTCTTTCGTCACCAGAATGAATAATATCAGCATTAGAATCAAATTCATCAGTTATCTCTCTTATTTCATCTACTGAAACAGTCTTTCCTAAATCAATTTGAATAATACTACCACCAGTGAAATCAATTCCTAGATTAAATCCATTAACAAACATCATGATAATACCAATTATTATAACAATGGATGATATTATAAAAAATATATTCTTTCGTTTAATAATTTGTAAATCCAATATTCTCCCCCCTCTATGCTCCAAATAATTTTGTATTTTTCGTTATATTTATTCCAATGAATAATTTCAATAAAAATCTTGTAATAAATATCGCTGTAATCATTGATATAATTACCCCTATAATTAAAGTAACCGCAAACCCTTTTACAGGACCTGTACCAAAATTAAATAAAACTATACCTGCAATAAGAGTGGTAATATTGGCGTCTAAGACTGTTGATAATGCTTTCTTAAATCCAGAATCTACAGAAGCTCTTAATGATTTTCCTGATTTAATATCTTCCTTAATACGTTCAAATATTACAACATTAGCATCCACTGCCATACCAATAGATAAAATCAAGCCTGCAATGCCAGGTAATGTTAATGTAGCATTTATACTAACCATAGTAAATAAGACTAATAATACATATATAGTCAAAGCTATAATTGATATAAGTCCTGGTATTCTATATACTATCAACATAAACATAAATATTAATATTAATCCAATTCCAGCAGCAAAAATTGATTTATCTAAAGAAGTTAATCCTAGAGTAGGACCAATAGTAGAAGACTGAACCTCTTCCATTTCCATTGGCAAAGCTCCACCACTAATCAGAGTAGCAAGTTCTGTGACTTCTTCTATTGTAAATTCACCCTCAATAGTAGCCTTACCATCAGTTATAACAGCACCAACCTCAGGCGTAGAAATTTCTTCCCCATCAAGTACTATTCTAACAACTCTATCTGCACCAGCAGGTTTAGACATAGCATTTTCAGTAGCTTTCTTAAATAATTTAGCTCCCTCAGAATTAAAAGCCAATGATACCACCGGTGTATTTTGACCAGTTGAAGAATTTTCTATATACATAGGTTCTGCTTCTTTTACATGTTCACCTGTTACAACAACATTTTCTTCAGCATCAATAAATTGAAGCTCTGCAGTTTTACCTATCATATCCATTGCTTCTTCTGCATTCTTCACTCCAGGAAGCTCCACCCTAATTCTATTGTCACCTTCAATTACTATATTAGGTTCCGTAACACCTAAGCCATTAACCCTTTGATCTATTATTGCCTTAGCTTCCTTCATCTTTTTATCTAATTCTTCTCCAGTTGCATCAGTCTTTCCTTCTAAAACTACATATACTCCCCCTTCTAGCTCCAAGCCTAAATTAAGGGAATCCCTTACAGAATTAATTTCATATTTTCCTATATTAATACCATTAATAGCCGTATATCCTCCACCTACAATTATAATAACTATTAAAAGGAAAATAATCATCTTCTTCACATTCATAATTTTTCCTCCTTAATCATTCTATTTATGCCCTTGGGCCAATTCCACGTAATGTTTAGCAAAGTTTTTTAGATTCTCTATTTCATCCTCAGTTAAATCTCTGACCACTTTTGCAGGAGATCCAAGTACAAGAGTTCCCGACGGAAATCTCTTACCTGGTGTAACTACACTTCCTGCTCCTACAAGAACATTATCCTCTATAATTGCTCCATTTAATATAATAGCACCCATACCTATTAAAACATTATCTTTTATATTACATGCATGTACTATTGCTTTATGACCTATCGTTACATTATTCCCAATAATAGTAGGATGACTATTTTCAATATGCATTATCGTGCCATCTTGTACATTAGTATTCTCTCCTATTACAATCTTATTTCCATCAGCTCTTAATACGCAATTATACCATATACTAGAATTTTTCCCTATTGCTACATCTCCAATTATATCAGCAGTTTCTGCTATAAAACATGTTTCATCAATACTAGGCTTCTTATCCTTAAATTTCTTAATCATTTTATACCTCCTCTTCATTTAAATTAGCTAATATAGATATAGAGCTTTCTATTCTCTTTTTCTCCATTTCACAACCAATTTTATAAGGTTTCTTTATGTCTTTATTAAAATTATATGCATTTGCATGACATCCACCGCTACAATAGAATCTTGCCCAACAATCTTTGCAGTCTTCTTTATTATAAACATTAGCTTCTTTAAATTTATCAACTATCTCGTTATTCCTAATCCCAGTATCTAAAGAACCAAGTTTGAATTTTTCATTTCCTACAAACTGATGGCATGGATATATATATCCTTCTGGAGTTATAGCTAAATATTCAACTCCAGCTCCACAACCTGAAGCTCTCTTAATAGCACATGGCCCTTGATTTAAATCTATAGTAAAATGAAAGAAATTAAAATCATTATCTTTTCTTTTGATATCAATATAATCTTTTGATAACTTATCATATTCATCTAATATTTTTCCCAAATGTTTCTCTAAAATCGCATATTCCTGTGATGGCTCTATAACTACTGGTTCCACTGATACACTTTTAAAACCAAGATTATATAACTCCATTATGTCTTTAGAAAAATCAAGATTCTTAGAAGTAAAAGTTCCTCTAACATAATGATCTTTATTCCCTCTTAATCTTACCATATCTAAAAATTTAGGAACAATTATATCAAAACTTCCTTCTCCATTAACCGTTTTTCTCATATTATCATTGACATCTTTTCTACCATCTAAACTTAATACCACATTAGACATATGTTCATTGATAAAATTCATTTTTTCTTTATCCAGTAATACTCCATTTGTTGTTATAGTAAATCTGAAATTTTTATCATACTTCTTTTCCAGGCTTCTACCATAATAAACTAATTCTTTTACCACATCAAAATTCATTAATGGTTCACCACCAAAGAAATCCACTTCAAGATTTCTTCTATTAGCAGAATTCTTTACTAAACAATCTAAAGCCTTCTTACCAACTTCCAAACTCATCAAGGACTTGTCCCCATCAAAATCACCTTGAGATGCAAAACAATATTCACATTTTAAATTACAATCGTGAGCTATATGAAGACATAAAGCTTTAACTACTTTTTCTTGATCGTATTTTATAGATTCCATATAAATATCATCTGAAAACAACACATCATTTTTTTCTAATTCCTCTATTTCAGCATATCCTTCTTTTATAAGTTCTTTATCATATTTATATGATAAAATATTATTTATTTCTTTCAAATCATTTTCATTATATAAATCAATCATATCCCAAATCAATTCATCAACTAAGTGAACCGAACCACTGTTTATATCAAGAATAATATTTTTATTATTCTGTTTAAATTTATGTATATTTTTCATTTTGCTCCTCCTGTTTATTCTGATATTCCTTATTTTATAGTAAATAAATTTTATCTTCAACTTTTTATTAAATTACATACTATAAAAATCTTATTAGTAAATGAAAAAGTAGTGATTAATCACTACTTTTTCATCTACTAATATTTTCACAACTTTGATTACCAACAGTACATGACGTTTTACATGCAGATTGACAAGAAGTTTGACATTCACCACAACCACCATTTGCTATTGTATTTTTTAAATTTCTACTACTCAATGTCTTAATATGTTTCATATGATACCGTTGTCAAAACCTTATAAAACTCTATAAAACTTGTTTAATTCCCTATTTATAAGCTACTTTGATTTGATTATGACTGTATCACTTTAGCAATATATGGGATTCACAATAGCTATAAATATTATATCACAAATTAAATGCTCTATGCATTACGAATTTAAAGTAACCTTATATAAAGTTTATTAAAGATTTTCTAACGGTTCTTCACCTCCTAAACCATAATTTACGTTTAAATTATATCACAAACTATATTAGCTATAAAGTTTTATTTTAAGTTAGCTCCTATCATTCCTGATAATACGCCAGCAACGACTCCAATTATTATTTTTATTAATGTATAACTAGAAAATTGAAATTCCTTCATAAATATTGCACTCAATAAAATTAAAATTATAACATAAATTAGACCTATTATTCCCCCGTTTAAATATCCTCTTTCATTAGTATTTATTGCTATCTTTATTGCACCAATACTGATTGAAATAATTAATATAATAGAATTTATTATTGGCATCCAACTTTCCGATAAATTAGTATAAGTTAAAATTAATGTGAAAATCACAAAAAATATAAACGTTATAATAAAACTTAAAATCAAACTTTTTACTAATATCATGCTATAATTACTATTTGCCTTACTATTATTCATAACAACACCTCCTACTCTTAATCAATACATATGCTAATTTTCAAATTTTATTCCAAATAAAAAGACCGATTCCTTTAGAATCGATCATTTTTATTATTCAGTTTCATTTAAATTAGTTCCTACTGCCCATTTCTTAATCTCAAATTTTGTTTTATCAGAGCCTACTTCAATTGTAACTTGATCTTCCTTTACCTTTACTATTTTACCAACTATACCACCTATAGTAGCAATTTTATCTCCCACTTGAAGATTACTTCTCATTTCTTTAACTTTTTTATCTCTCTTTTGCTGTGGTCTAATTAAAAGAAAATAAAATATAACCAATAATGCTATGGGAAGAATAAAAGCTCTTAATGCATCCATATCATATACACTCCTTTCAATAAAATAATATCTATAATATATTCTATAATAAATATATTCTATAATAAATTAAAAAATCCTTTATTCTATAAATCATAACCATACTTTTTATAAAATTCTTCTCTATACTCTAATAATCTATCTTTTTTTATAGCATCTCGTATATTCTCCATAAGCTGTATCAAAAAATATAAATTATGAATAGTAGTCAATCTAGCTCCTAATATTTCATTTGCTTTAAATAAATGTCTAATATATGCCCTAGTATAATTTTTACATGCATAACAATTACATTCAGGATCTAATGGTGAAAAGTCTTTAGCATATTTAGCATTTTTTACTACCAATCTTCCTCTACTAGTTATAACTGTACCATTTCTAGCAATTCTAGTAGGTAATACACAATCAGCCATATCAATACCTCGAATTACAGCTTCAAATAAATAATCTGGACTACCGACTCCCATCAAATATCTGGGTTTATTTTTAGGTAATAACGGAACAGTATAATCCAATACTCCATACATCAAATCGGCAGGTTCACCTACACTTAATCCTCCCACTGCATATCCTGGAAAATCCAAATCTGTTATTTCCTTTACACTTTGTTCCCTTAAATCTCTATACATCCCACCTTGTACAATACCAAAAATTCCTTGAACATCTGACTTTTTATGAACTTCTTGACATCTTTTTGCCCATCTAGTTGTCCTTTCTAAAGATTTCTTTACATACTCCTTATCAGCTGGATAAGGAGTACATTCATCAAAAGCCATAGCAATATCTGAACCCAATGAATTCTGTATCTCAATAGATTTTTCAGGACTAATAAAATGTTTTGAACCATCTATATGTGATCTAAAATGTACACCTTTTTCCGTTATATCTCTTAATTCTCCTAAACTAAAAACTTGAAAACCTCCACTATCAGTAAGTATAGGTTTATCCCAATTCATAAATTTGTGAAGACCTCCAGCTTCTTCAATCAACTTATGACCTGGTCTAAGATATAAATGATATGTATTGCTTAATATAATTTGTGTCTGCATATCTTTTAATTCTTCTGGAGTCATTGCTTTTACTGTTGCTTTAGTTCCTACTGGCATAAAAATTGGTGTTTCAATTACTCCATGAGGAGTATGTAATTTCCCTAATCTAGCCTTAGTGTTTTTTTCTTCTTTTATTAATTCATATGTTACAGCCATTTTCATCCTCCTGTTTAATCCCTATATAATAAGCATAGAATCGCCAAAGCTAAAAAATCTATATTTTTCCTCAACTGCTATTTTATATGCATTTAATATTTTATCTCTTCCAGTCAATGCACTTACTAACATTATTAATGTAGATTCTGGCAAATGAAAATTTGTTATCAATCCATCAATAACTTTAAATTCATAGCCTGGATAAATAAATATATCTGTCCAACCTGAACATTTCTTTACTCTCCCTTGATCATCAACAGCTGACTCTAACGTTCTAGTTGAAGTTGTTCCTACAGATATGACTCTACCTCCTTTTTCTCTAGTAGCATTAATAATATCTGCTGTTTCCTTATTTACTTCAAAAAACTCGGAATGCATTTTATGTTCATTAACATCATCAACCTTTACTGGTCTAAATGTACCTAATCCTACATGTAATGTAATATATACAATATTTATACCCTTATTTTCTATTTTTTTTAATAATTCCTTTGTAAAGTGGAGTCCCGCAGTAGGAGCCGCAGCCGATCCTTCTTTTTTAGAATATACAGTTTGATATCTTTCTCTATCTTCAAGCTCAGCCGTTATATAAGGAGGAAGAGGCATCTCCCCTAATCTATCTAATATTTCTTGAAATATACCTTTATATAGAAACCTTACTATTCTAGTTCCCCCTTCTTTTATATCTAATATTTCTGCCTGTAATTTTCCATCACCAAATTCTATAATATCCCCAATCTTTGCTTTTTTACCAGGCTTTACTAAAGTTTCCCAATTATCTCCTTCAATATTGTTTAATAAAAGAAATTCAACCTTCCCTCCACTTTTTTCCCTTCTACCATATAATCTAGCAGGAATAACTCTAGTATTATTTAATACCAAACAATCCCCTTCTTGTAAATAATCAATTATATCACTAAAAATTTTATGTTTTATATTTCCGCTTTTTCTATCCAGAACTAACATTCTAGATTTTTCTCTTTCTTCAAGCGGATGTTGTGCTATTAATTCTTTAGGCAAATCAAAATAAAAATCACTAGTTCTCATGAAATCATCCTTTGCTTTATAACTTATAACATATACTTATATTATTAGAGAATTTTCCTTATTATATTTACTATAATAGTTAAAATAATACTTATTATTATAGAAGTCAATATAGGAAAGAAAAAAGTGAAATTACCCTTTTTTATTAATATGTCCCCAGGTAATTTCCCCAATCCAAACTTTCCACCAATAGATACTAAAATTCCAATAATTACAATAATAATACCTAACATTATAATACTTCTTCCTATATCATTCATATTTATTCCTCAATTCTAATATTAAAATGTTCCAAACACCTTTTAGTAACTATCCTTCCTCGTGGTGTTCTATTAATGAAACCAATTTGTAACAAATATGGTTCATAAACATCTTCAATAGTATTCCTTTCTTCTCCTATTGAAGACGCCAACGTATCTAATCCTACTGGACCATGATTAAATTTATTTATAATAGTCATTAATAACTTTTTATCAACATTATCTAATCCTAAATCGTCTACTTCTAATAAATCTAATGCTTTTTCAGCTACACTTTTTGTAATTATACCATCTTCTACAACCTCTGCATAATCTCTTACCCTTTTTAGTATTCTATTGGCTATTCTAGGTGTCCCTCTTGATCTCTTGGCTATTTCCAATGCACCAACTTCATCTATTTCAATACCTAATATTCTAGCAGATCTAATTATTATACTTTTTAAATCTTTGACATCATAATAATCCAACTTGCATATTACTCCAAATCTATCTCTTAATGGTGATGTTAAAAGGCCCGCTCGAGTTGTTGCACCAATCAAAGTAAATTTTGATAAATCTAATCTTATAGACCTAGCACCTGGCCCCTTTCCTATTATTATATCTAAAGCAAAATCCTCCATAGCTGGATATAATATTTCTTCTACATTTCTATTTAATCTATGAATTTCATCTATAAATAAAACATCATTTTCTCCTAAATTAGTAAGAATCGCAGCTAAATCTCCTGGTTTGTCTATAGCAGGTCCAGAAGTAATTTTAATATTAACCCCCATCTCATTAGCAATGATACTTGCCAGCGTAGTCTTTCCTAATCCTGGAGGACCATATAATAATACATGATCCAGAGATTCTCCTCTACTTCTTGCAGCTTGAATGAATATTTTTAATTTATCTTTAACTTTATTTTGACCAGTATAGTTTTCTAATAATTTAGGCCTTAATGTTGTCTCTATATCAAAATCTTCATCTTTCATACCACTAGTTATAATCCTATTTTCCATCTCTTCCATAATTATCTCCTTCTATTGTTTTGATAATTCACTTAAAGAAAGTTTAATTATATCTTCTGTATTTAATTTTTCAATATCAAATTTATTCATTACATTTGAAGCTTCATATTTAGTATACCCTAAGGCTATTAATGCATCTAGTGCTTCATTAATATTAGATTTATTATTCACCATCGAACTAGAATCTAATTTTTCAATATTATAATCTTTGATCCTATCTTTTAATTCCAAAATCATTCTATTAGCAGTTTTCTTACCTACTCCTGGTGCTTTGGATAATGTCTTTGTATCTTCATTTATAATGGCAAATTTTATTTTATCTACTGATAAAGATGATAGAATTCCTAAAGCTACTTTAGGTCCTATCTTAGATACAGATATTAATTTTAAAAACAATTCCAGCTCAGACCTTGAAATAAAACCATAAAGGCTCATATCATCTTCTCTTACATGTAAATGTGTATAAATTTTATATTCTTCATTAATTCTTACATTGGATATTGTTTCCATAGATGTACTTATTTTGTATCCTATATTATTATTATCGACTACTATAAAATCTTCTGATATTTCATTAATATATCCTTTAATATACCTATACATTATCATATACCTCCAATATTTCCATAGAAAATAATCATTTTTTACTTATAGCTTGTCCTAACAGTATAGCAGTCTCACAATTGCTAATCCATTCTTTTAATCATTATTATTTCATATTATGTTTATATAAATAAATATTTAATTTAATTTTATCATATTTTATTAATAATGAAAAAAATAATAAAAAGTTAAAGAATTCAACAAAAGTTAAACTGTATGGTTTAACTTTTGTTGATAATTTAACTTATAAAATTCTCTATTACATCTCCTATATCATCTAAATTATCCACAATTATTCCTTTCTTTAATTTTTCTATATCATATTCACCCAATAATTCAATAGATTGATCTAAAGTTTTAAACAATATTTTATCACCATTTTCATCTACTTTATATATAGCAACTTTACCCTCATTTTCTCCTATAATATAATGATTCGGACATAAATAATTCTTTGTAACTTTAATTATTACCCTACTATCATCAAAAACTAAAACCTCTTTATTAGAATTTTTTCCAAAACTCTCTTCTAGCTCTCTTTTATTCATTCCAATAAATTTTTCTTTATTCAATTCAAAGTCCCTTATAGTATGATCACACTCTGAATAATAATTTTCATATTCTATAATAGTATCCTCAGTTATTCTATCTCCATCATTTTTATTAGTTTCAGTACTTAATAAATCATCATCTGTTTTTTCTCCAATAAAATCGTCTTTTTTTTCATTATTAAAACTATTTTCCAAAATACTAAAAACTAATAAAACTACAACTAAAGTTAACCCTAAAAATAGATAAAATAACTTAGAAGAACTTTTCATAATATCCCTCCTATACCTTATAAAGAGATATTATTTCCAATAATACATTTTATATACAACAGCATATTTAAAAACCCCTATGAAAATTACTTATATAGTAACCTTTCTAATAGGGGTATCGCTTCAGAACCCTGTCATTTAAAGCATACCAACAGGAATCTTTAAATATATTCAAGAGATTTTTTCTCAATTCTTTAATTATAGCTTTATATACTCTTTCTAATTCATCCTTCGTAAAATTAATTTTTTCTTCTTTTATATTAAATTCATAAGGGTTAAATTCTAATTTTAACTGTCTATCAATATAATTATCTATATTTTCTAATTTAGGCTTAATAACTTTACTAGCAAACAACTCTATTAATTCAGTAAATTCTCTAGTTTCATTTTCTTTATTTGTAATTTCTTTTCTTATCTTTCTCCTTGTTTCATTTACTTCATTATTACAATAATTAAAATGAAATAAATAATTTTTATCATATAAGATATCTAAATCAAAACACTTCAATGCCATTTCTTCTAAAATATTTATCCATTTATTATTATAAAATCCATATTTATAGCCTTCAAGATAAAAACAAAGTTCAATTCTATCAATATCTTCATGTATAACTTTACTAATTGATCTGGCAATAACTGAGGGATTATTTCTATTTTTTAATATATTTTTAATTCTATTGTTAATTTTCCTTGTACAAATATATTGAGGATAAATATTGCTTATATTTTCCTCTAAATCATATAACGATAACAATATGTATATAGAATTAATATCATTATTAAATAGAAATCTATTTTTTAAACCTTCATATAATTCCCATAATTTCACTGCAGAAGCTGGCAAATTTATCCCTCCTTCACTAGCAATTATTGCCAATATAAATTAAAATAAACCTTTATTTATTAATAAAATATCTAAGTTAGATTTGATAAATTCTGACAAAAAAGTCCAGAGTCTTTATTATACTAGTATATCATTTTTTTTTCAACTCATAATAATAAAAAATTATAGTTTTTATAAAAATATTGTCGGATAATACTTTTGTTTATATATATTTATTAAGGAGATGTTTTATATAATGAAAAAAGATATATATAATTAGGAAAATCAGTCAAGCTTATAATTAATTATAAGTTTAACTGATTTTTATTTAATACAACCTTTATAATCTTTTTACTTGATTTACAGCTTTTCTTACTTTTGGTTTTTGTAAAATCTTATTATATTCTCTAACAATTAAGACAGAACATTTTGATTTCTCAGCTATAGTATCCGCCTTAAAACCTCCAATAGTTTCTTTTATTCCCCATTGACTTCCTATTCCCATTGCTATTAAATCATATTTCCCAGATATATCTATAACCGCTTCTCTTACAGAGGAAGCATTAATCATGAGTACTTTACCATTGACGCCTAATGTTTTCAATGTTTGATACATTATTTCCTTAATTTGATTGTACTCTTCATCACTTATTTCTTCCTTGATTACTCTAAGCAAAGTTACCTCTGCATTATATCCTTGTGCTAATTTTTTTACTGTATTAGCAGCAGCTTGTGAATAAGCTCCACCTCCATAAGGATATAATATTTTTTTTATTTCTTTTTCTCCTTTATTACTTAAAACTCCAACAGTAGATTCATTATTTTTAAGGATTTCTGGAACTACTCCACCTATCATATTATGAGCTAGTCCGCTATGATGCCATCCCACTAAAGTGAAATCTACATTTTCCTCTTTAACAGCAGTATTTATTGAATGAGCTCTATTTCTTGATAAAAACAATACTGGTTCAGAACATTTTATATCACGTTCACATGTCTTATTAAACTCTGCAATAATACCTTCATACAATCCCATATCATCTTTAAAGTTTTCATATCGGGAATCCAATGGAATTGCTTCTGGAACTTCTAATACATGAACAGGAACAACTTTTCCATTATTTATATTAGCTATTCTGTAAGCCATATTAATCAAACTTTTAACATTCTCAGGATGACCAATAGGAACCATTACTTTAAATTCCTTTTTAGAATCTTTATTTTCTTTCCTCTTCATATTTAGAACGGGTACTTCTTGAGGATTTATTAACTTTGGTGCCTTATTTAATTTTGGTAATCCTATATAAAAATAAACAAGTCCTAACCCAATAATTACAACGGCTACTGCTAAAGCAAATAAATCAGTAATAATTAATTGGAAAATCATAAACATATTTACTATAATACCCAGTATAGGAGTTATAGGATAAAATGGTACTTTAAATTTTCTCTCTACATTAGGTTGTTTTTTTCTAAATATCATCAAAGCTACATTTACTAAGGTATATCCTGTTAAAGAAAAAATACTTGTTATAGTAGATATATGTTCTAAATCTCTCAACGTGGTGGCTGTAATGATTATTATACCTGTACCTATTATTGAAAATATTGGTGTCTTAGTCCTTCTATTTATTGATTTAAATATAGCAGGAAATCTTTTATCTCTAGCCAAAGCATAAGATGTACGAGAAGAAGCTAATACAGCAGTGTTTATAGACGATAACGTAGCTAATATTCCTGCTAATGCAAAAAGATATCCTCCTATTTGTCCAGCAATAACTATTGCTGTGTCAATCATAGGAGTTGATGTTACTCCTGGTACTAAAGTTTTCCAATTTTTTATACCTGCTCCCACAAAAAAAGTTGATGTTTTTATAATTATAACTACAATTACTGATATTATTATTGCTCTAGGTATATTTTTTTCAGGATCTATTACTTCCTCACTAGCCGTAGTTATAAGTCCATAACCTATATATGTCATATAAAGAAAACCCATAGCTTTTAATGTTCCTGCCATTCCTTCAGTAAAAAATGGTCTTTGATTTGACATATCCATAAAAAATATTCCATATATAATATAGCTTATCAATAATATTATAAGACCCGTGGTAATTACATTTTGCATTTTACTTGATCCTTTAACACCCTTTATATTAGTCACTAAAACATAAAAAATCAATAAATAAGCACCTACCATTTGAGGTATAAAAGGAAAGAAATAATTAAGAAAAGTACCAAATCCTAATGCAAACAAACCACAAGACATAGCATATCCTAACCAAAATCCCCATCCACATATAAATCCTAATATTCCATTATCAGTAGCATCTCTTACATAAGCATATCCTCCACCAGCTGTTGGTATAAAAGTAACCAATTCAGCAAAAGAAAAAGCAGTAAATATAGCTGCCATTCCTGAAAGAAAAATTGATAATGATGCTGATGGTCCTGCCACCTCAAAACTTGTTCCTGCTAATACAAATATAGCAGATCCTATCATTGTCCCTATACTTATAGTTAATGCTGAATAAAGACCTAAAGTTCTATCTAATTTTTGTTGCATTTAATCCACTTCCTTTTTGTTTTAAAATACTTTTAGTCATATAATATTATAATTTTTCATTAATATAGTTCTGTATAAAACTTAAACTTATCTCCACGAATTAAACTATTCCTATATTCTATAGGTTTATTATTATGAGTTAAAGTTAATCTTTCTGTGTGAAAAATAGGAGATCCATATTCTATACTTAAATGCTTAGATTGAAATTCATTAGCAACTTGAGGCTCAATATATTCTCTTGCTTTTACTATTTTAATCCCATATTTTCCTTCTAAAAGATTATAAATAGACATTCCATGTAATTTATCCTTAATAATATCAGGAGCAATATGAACGGGAATATATGAAGCTTCCAAAATTAAAGGTGATTTGTTAAAAATTCTTATTCTTAAAATTTCATAAACAGACATATTTTTTTTAATTTCAAGTCTATTAATTATATTACAATTTGGTTTTATTTTTTTAGCACTTATAATTTTTGATATAAAATCATCTTTTTTATTCTTTAACGTTCTTCCAAAACTATAAAATTGCAATAAACTCTGTTCTATTTTATGAGGTTTTACAATTGAACCTACTCCCTTTTCAGTACATATTAATCCTTCTTTTTTTAATTCTCGTAATGCATTTCTTACAGTTGCTCTAGTTACATTAAATTCTTTACAAAATTCTTTTTCCGATGGAAGTAATGTATCAATTTCATAAATATTATTTAAAATTCTTTCTCTAATAATCTCTTTAATTTGTAAGTAATATGGCAAATAACTATCTTTATTTAAATTATCCAATTTAAAACCTCCATTTATTCATAGGCTTTCTTTCATAAAAGAATATATTCTTTCAAAAAATATTTTTTATAAGTATATTATACTTCTACTTGTGTAGTCAAGTATATATATCAAAAAGACATTTAAATTTATTATTTAATTTATAAATATAAAAATCACCTATATTTATTGTACTATAAATTACCATTACATTTTATATGCAAAATATTTTAACAAATTAATACAAAAATAGAGAATTTATATTAATTCTCTATTAGAATAATTTTTAGTTTTATACTTTCCACTTGAAAGTATAATTTAGAATCAGTTTTATTTTTAAATCTTCTAATTCTAGACACAAAAAAACACCCCAATCTTATCAATAAATAATAAGATTGAAAGTGTTTTAAATAGTTTTAACATTAATCTTCTAAATCTTCTGGCATATCCCAGTTATGATATATCTCTTGAACGTCATCATTGTCTTCTATGGCATCTATAAGTTTTTCCATTGATTTTATGTCTTTTTCATCATGAAGTTTTGTTTTATTTTGTGGTAAAAAAGATACTTCTGCTGTGGAAAATTTATATCCTTCTTTCTTTAAAGATTCCCTTACACTAGTAAAATCTTCTGGAGCTGTGGTTATTTCAAAATATTCATCTTCTGATACAAAATCTTCTGCCCCTGATTCTATTGCTTGCATCATCATTTCTTCTTCATCCATGTCTTCATCTCTATCGATGATTAATAATCCTTTTCTATCAAACATAAATGATACACAACCTGTTGCTCCAAGATTTCCATTATATTTTGAAAAATAATGTCTTACATCGGCAGCTGTTCTGTTTTTATTATCAGTAAGACATTGAACCATTACTGCAACACCATTTGGTCCATATCCTTCATAAGTAATTTCTTCATAATTAACTCCTTCCAAATCTCCAGAACCTTTCTTTACAGCTCTATCTATATTATCATTTGGCATATTTTCTGCCTTAGCTTTTTCTATAGCATTTGCCAATTCTGTATTATATTCAGGATCATCTCCACCTTCTTTTGCTGCAACTGTAATAGCTCTAGCTAATTTTGTGAAAACTTTGGCCTTTTTCGCATCCTGTCTTCCTTTTCTATGCTTTATATTGGCCCATTTTGAATGTCCAGCCATAATATTACCTCCTAGTACAATATATATTAGTTATAGAAAACTATTAATATTCTAACATACTATTAAAATATAATAAAGAAATAAGAAGTAGGTGTCACCTACTTCTTAAACATTTTTGGAAGTTTTCTTTTATGTTCACTATTTTTGTTCATTTTATCTATTTTTTCTTTTATTTCTTGAGTAGCCTCTCCAGTTTCAATATAATTATCTAAGTCTTTATAACTAAATCCCATTTCATGTTCGTCTGTTTGATTTTCCCATAATCCTGCCGATGGAGCTTTAGTTATTATATCTCTAGGTATACCAAGATACTTAGCTAACTCTTTAACTTCATACTTTACAAAATCAACTATAGGTAATAAATCAACACCACTGTCACCATGCTTAGTAAAATATCCAATAGTAAATTCACTTTTGTTACCAGTTCCAGATACAAGATATTTATTCTTCTGTGCGTAATAATATAATGTAGTCATTCTAAGACGAGGCTTGATATTTGATAATGCCAATTTATTCTCTCCATCATCTTCTAATTCTCTTACTAAAGTATCAAAAGTATCTTCTAAATCTACTCTCTTTGTCTTTAAATTTAAAGTCTCTGCTACTAACATACCATCAATTTCATCTTGAGGATTACTATGACAAGGCATTATTATGCCTAAAGTATCATTAGGAAACGCCTTTTTTGCAAGACCAGCTACTACAGCTGAATCTATTCCACCACTTAACCCTAAAACAATACCTTTACAACCTGCATCTTCAACACTATCTTTAAGCCATTCAACTAAATCATTTACCCACTTTTCTATATTCTCCATATAATAAACCTCCTATAGTTTCTAAATGAAATCATAGCATAAGTATGAAGAAGAAACAAGTTTAGCCAAAGAAACCTGTGCTTAAATATCTTTCACCATTATCTGGTGCTATTACTACAATTCTCTTTCCTCTCCCTATCTTTTTAGCTTTTTCTATAGCTACATTTATAGCTGCACCTGATGAAATACCAACTAAAATTCCTTCTTTACTTGCTAACTCTCTCATAGTTTTTATTGCATCTTCATCTTGTACCTTTATAATATCATCTACAATATCCATCTTTAATACTTCTGGAATAAAACCAGCACCAATACCTTGGATCTTATGAGGACCAGGATTACCTCCTGACATTACAGGAGATGATACTGGTTCTACAGCAGTAATGTTAATGTTCTCCATTTTATTTTTCAATACTTCACCTACACCAGTTATAGTCCCACCGGTACCAACTCCTGCTACAAATACATCAAAATTATTATCCATTTGTTCTAATATTTCTAAAGCAGTTGTTCTCCTATGAATATCAGGGTTACTTAAATTTTCAAATTGTTGTGGCATAAAATAATTATCGTTATTATCAGCTAGTTCTTTAGCTTTATTAATTGCTCCATTCATTCCTTGTGCTCCAGGAGTCAATATTAATTCAGCACCATAAGCTTTCAATAAATTTCTTCTTTCCATACTCATTGTATCAGGCATTACTAAAATAACTTTGTAACCTTTAGCAGCACCTATCATAGCTAAACCAATACCTGTATTACCACTAGTAGGTTCTATAATAATAGAACCATCTTTTAATTTCCCTTTTTCTTCTGCTTCTTCTATCATATTTAATGCAATTCTATCCTTAACACTACTTCCTGGATTAAAATATTCTAATTTCACATATACTTCGGCAGAATTATTATCAACAAGTTTATTTAATTTCACCATTGGTGTTTCCCCTACTAAATTGCTTATATTATTAACAACCTTCATTTTTTATACCTCCTATTTTGAATATCATAAATTCCGATTGGTTTTTATGAGTTTATTATATTTTATAACAATTACATTGTCAAGTGAATATATTATTTCCTTTTAGTAAAAAATTATAAGAAATAATCATTTGGTGGTTAATTATGAAAGATAAAATATACTTAATTATAATTGGTTTATTTACAGGTCTAGTTAATGGAATCTTTGGTGCTGGTGGAGGCATGTTAATAGTTCCTTCACTTATGTATATAGTTCATTTAGATGAACATAAAGCCCATTCAACGGCTATTACTATAATATTACCTTTATGTATAATAAGTACCTATATTTATTTTAAAAATAATCTAATAGATTTTAAGCTTGGATTACCAATAGCAATAGGTAGCACTATTGGAGGATATTTAGGTGCTAAATTATTAAAAAATATCCCTAAACAAATATTGCGTAAAGCATTCAGTATTCTTATAATTTATGTTTCTATAAGGATGATTATATGACTAAATTTATACTAATAGGTTTCTGTTCTGGAATATTAGGGGGAATGGGTATTGGTGGGGGGACAATACTTATTCCTACTTTAGTATTTTTCACTACAATTTCTCAACCTCAAGCTCAAGGAATTAATCTTCTTGTTTTTATTCCAACTTCTATTATTGCCATATTTATTCACTATAAAAATAAAAACTTGAAAACAGATATTATACTTCCTATAATTATACCTGGATTAATCAGTTCAATTCTAGGAAGTACATTAGCTAATCATATAGATCCAGAAAACTTAAAAAGAATATTTGGTATATTTATGTTATTAATTGGAATCTATCAATTTTTTCATAAAAAAAGCGGATAAAAACATATCCGCTTCACTGGGGAAACCTAGTTTCCCTTTGACGGCGCATAATACATGCACCTGAGCACCTTTCTAATACGGCAGAGGATTTCATCCCCTACAATCCCTGTTTTTTATTTATCCTAATTCTACTAATACACAATTATTATTAGCTATATTGAAATTATTTTCTTTTGCTTTGTTTAATACTTCATTATTAGAGGTTCCTGGTTGAAACCATAGATTTTTAATTCCTTTTTTCTTGGCCTCATCAATAGCCTTATAACTTATTTTAGGTGATACAACAAAATTCAATACATCTGGAGTTGCAGGTAAATTCTCTACACTTTTATAGCATTTTTCTCCTTCAATATCTTCATACTTTGGATTAATCGGATATACTTCATAACCATGGTCTTTTAATTTCTTATATATTTTATAGCCAAACTTTTCTTTATTAGGAGTTACCCCTAAAACAGCCCATACCTTTTTATTTAACATATCTTTCTTCATATTTCACCCTCCTAAATTAAATAATACCCTGATTATTATATAATTAACATCTTTATCTTATTATTTTACCATCTTTTAATGAAAAAAATTCTTCATTCAATTCTATTATATTTACATTCCCACTACTTAAATTCATTAATATTTCTTTTAAATTCTTCATATTATTTTTTTCTACCAAAATAATTATATTAACAGCATCATCATATATTACATCATCTATTACATATCCTAACCTATTTAGTTCATTCTCTACTTTTCCATACAATGTATAATTAATTCTTGCTTTTATTCTTTTAAATAATACCTTTTCAACAATTAACGCATCATCTAATGCAATTTTAGCTCCTTTTGTATATGCTCTTACTAATCCTCCAGTCCCTAGTTTAGTTCCTCCAAAATACCTAGTTACTACGACTACTGCATTTCGTAAATCTGCTTTTTTTATAACCTCTAATACTGGTATGCCAGCTGTACCACTTGGTTCACCATCATCACTATATCTTTGTATATTACTATTTTCTCCGAAAACATATGCAGGTACATTATGAGTAGCATCTTTATGCTTTTCTTTAATTTTATCAATAAATTCAACAGCCTCTTCTTCTGATTCTATATGTTTTGCATAACCAATAAACTTAGATTTTTTTTCAATAAAATAATCTTCTCCATAATTATGTACTGTATTATATCTATCCTTCATTCAATCGCTCCTCATATAATAATAAAATATATTTCTTACTTTATTATATTTTATTTTTTTTAAATATAAAAGAAGCAAAACTTATCCCTTTAATTATTAATATAAATTTTAATCTCATCACTTTATCTCTTCGTATTTTCAAATTCTTTCTTTACTTCTTCTAATAAATTTTTATTCTCAATAATATCTATAGCTGTTAACACTAAGGCTCCTATAGCCTTCATAGCCGAATCATAAGCTAATTCAGTATCTGTTGCCTTAGCTAATTCTCTAGTATGACCTGTTATTTCCCTATCAGCTATGCCAAAATAAGGATGTATAGCAGGACACACATGACTTACATTTCCCATATCTAATGATCCTGTACTCTCTTCAAAAGGTTTTATATATTCTACTCCCATATCCTTTATTCTTTCATTATAAATCTTAGATAATGCTCTATTAGTTATCATATTATCATAGGATAATTCATAGTTAGTTATTTCTAATTCTGTTCCTGCTGCTAAAGATGCTCCCTTAGCACAATTTTTGATTTTTTTACTTAATTCTATTAGATATTCCTTTGTAGTAGCTCTTACGTAAAATTGACATATAGCAAGGTCAGGTACTATATTAGCTGCACTTCCTCCTTCTATTATTACCCCATGAACTCTAGCATCAGATCTTATATGTTCTCTTAAAGCATTAATATTATTGAAAGTATTTATAGCAGCATCTAAAGCATTAATTCCCTTTTCTGGACTTGCTGCAGCATGAGCTGTTTTTCCTCTAAATGTAAATTGAATAGCCTCTAGTGCTAAAGAAGTACCACTTTCCTCATGAAAATCTGAAGGATGAGCCATTAGAGCTATATCTACATCATCAAAAGCTCCACCATCTACCATTCTAACCTTTGCTCCACTAGTTTCCTCTGCAGGAGTACCTATTACTAATACCTTTCCAGAAAGATTATCTAATAGTTTCTTTAAAACTATACCGGAGCCTGTACTTACAGTTCCAAGTAAATTATGCCCACAACCATGACCTATATCTGGTAAAGCATCATATTCTGCTAAATAAGCTATAGTTGGACCTTCCTTTCCAGAATCATATTCTGCCCTAAAAGCTGTATCCATTCCCATATATTTTTCTTCTACATTAAATCCACATTTTTTTAATATATCTATATGCTTTTTACTAGACTTATACTCCTCATATCCTAATTCTGGATTGTTCAAAATATATCTACTTAAACCTATAAGATCCTCTCTGATTTCAGAAATAATGTCCTCTACTCTATTAATCATTTTCATATCTTCCTCTCTACTTTATATCTTTTTATTACCTTCTCTATTCTATTTATCATATAAGCACTAAATATCTATTAAAAATAAACTTAACCCCCTGAATCATAAGTTCAGAGGGTGGTTACATCTCATAATTCATAGATTAAAAACTTAGGTATACTTCAACTGATTTCCTCTACTGCTTTTTTATACTATTGCTAAATCTTCTTTTTTAAGTTTCAAGTATTTTTTATAGGATAAATTAACTAAAGACTTATCCTGACTATATGTGATTCTATCTAAAGCTTCTTCTATACCAAAAAATCCTCCGTCTTTAAATTCATTATTATTTATATTATATTCTTCACTGTCTGCCTCCATAATAAACCAAATTATTTCATTGCAAACCGGTTTTTGTCTAGATAAAGAATAAAATTCGTAACTAGTTTCTCCAGCTGTAGAAATAATTTTAAAGCTTAAGCCAGTTTCTTCTTTCACTCTTAGCTTAGCTGTTTCTATAGCTAAATCACCATTACGAATTTTTCCTTTAGGTAATACCCATTCATTTTTTTCATTTTTAAGAATAAAAACCTTATCATTATAAAAAATTATCCCTCCAGAGCATATTCTTAAGAGCATAGGTAACGCCTCCTCTTCTATTATTAATTATATAATACAATAATATGTCTGAAAATTCAATAGATTCATGGAAGTTTTAAAAGTTATAATACACTCTATTATTGGATACTATAAAATTAATAGTAAGGAGGTATTGTATGGATATAATATATCATTGTGTAGGAGGAACACATTCTTCTGTAATAGCTGCATCCATTCATTTGGGAATGTTGCCAAATAAAGAAAAACCTAAATTAAAAGAAATAATAAATTTCCCCTTTTTTGATAGATTAAAAAAAGAAGAACAAGGAAAAATAATTCTAAGAGGCATAGATGAAAAAGGTAATAAAATATATACCATAAGTCGTCAATTTGTCCCTGAACTTGTTATTCCTGCAATTATTGATTCTTATAAAATAGCTGGGGGAAATTTGAATAACCTAATTTTAGTTAATACTATGTCCTCTGTAAATTTTCTTATGAAAATAGGAGGCTTTAGTTCTAGAAGATTAGGTTTAGTAAGTTTTGGAAGACCTATTGTTGCTAAGGGAACACTAAAAGCATATGAAGATATTATCAAAATAGTAAAGGATACTAAGTCTAAAATTAATTAGTATCCTTTATATTCAATATAGCCTCTTTTGCTGCTCGTCTAACATAATCCTTTTCATACTTATTATATAATATATATTCTAATAAATTTACAGTATTCATATCTCCAATTTTCCTTACAGATTTTATAGCATATTGTTTTACTTGAGAGTTACTATCATTAAATAAGCTTTCAAAAAGGTTTTTATACTCTTTCTTACCAATCTTACCTAATGCCGAGCATGCTAATCTACGAAAATTAACATTTTTACTTTTTAATTCCATTTTTAAAAATGGAACTAACTTTTCTTCTTTTAATTCTCCAATTAACCATATCAATATCATTCTATCTTCAACATTCTTAAATTTAATATATCTTTTATAAATTTCTTCTGCTAATTCTTTTCTTCCTTCTTCAGTTAACCTCTCTAAATATTCAATTCTTTGCCTTTTATCCATACTTATTATCTTTATTAATCTATCTTCTTTCTTTATATTTGAATATTTTATCTTACCCTCAATAATATGTTTTTCAATTTCTTTATATGGAATATTTCTAATTTTAGATATAACTTCAATGCTCTTACCTTCCATATATAATAAATAGCTTATATGAAAACTCTCCATTTTATCTATATTATTCCATTTAAAATTCATAAATATCACCTAATCTATAGTATATTTCGCATTCACGTTCAAACTCTTTCCTCTAAATTTCTATCCATTAATTAAACTCAAATCTTTGTTTATTATATTATAACAAATAATTGGAGTTTTTTACTCTACTACATTCAAAAATTTATCTTCTGGTACATTTATATAACTTTCCGGTACATCTCCAACTATTACCGTTTCAGCGATTGGTATAGTTGAAGTTATGCTTACAGTATCAGATGCTAATGGTAAAATTATTCTCACATCTGACTTTATTATTAAATAAACTCTATGCATTGTTTGATTTATACCTGCTTCATTAAACTCTGTAGCAAAATCTACAGTTGCTGAACCCTGAGGAATCATTTCCATATTAAGTTTGGGACCATATTGAGATAAAACTTGACTATTAATTGCATTTCCTAAAGGTATTTTAACCTCATTAATTCCCATCTGTTTTAATTTTTCTTGAACATCCAAAGCTAGATCAGAAGCTATACTATTCATAAGTATTGTATTTGCTTGCATTGAAGTTAATTTACCATCATTATCATATTTTAAGAATATTAAATCTTTATATTTTATATCTTCTCCTATCTTTTCTTTTACTGCATCATTTATAACTTGAGTAGCTACCATTCTTGCCCTTACTTCACTTATAGCTAATATAGTTGGTCTAATATTTCTATCAAGTATTCTAAATCCATATATTAAAAATACAATAATAAGTACTATTACTATATATCTTATTTTGAAAGATCTATATTTCATATCTATACCTCCCTGTATTCTATTATATGTGTAATAAAAACTTAATTTACCTAATATAAAATTTGTTATATAATATATTCTAATGGATATTATTATGATAGTGTATTTAAATAAGTGGATTTTAAAAGGATTTTAAAAAAGTTTCGTATTTATGGTATAATTAGCTTGAATTTAATAAAATTACCTTCATAAATATAAAGGAGGCTACAAATGTCGAATGAAAATAGAAAAAATAAAGTCAAAAATAATAAAAAAGCTAAAACAGATAAAAAGAAAAAAAATTTTACTGTATTAAAAGTTTTTTTAATAATACTTCTTGTTGGAGTATTTATTGGAGCTGGCACAATTGGTGGAATGGTATATGGAGTAATCAAAGATTCACCAGATATTAATCCCTACCACGATATACAAGCATTAAGCGAAAATTCAAAAATATACGACCAAAATGGCACTCTAATTGAAGAAATACTTACAGAAGAAAAAAGAACTATGGTAAATCTTAGTGAAATGTCTCCTGATTTACCGGATGCTTTTGTAACTATTGAGGATGAAAGATTTAGGGAACATTTTGGTATTGATCTAAAAGGTATTGGTAGAGCAATAGTAGTAGATATAAAAACTAGATCTTTAGAAGAAGGAGCAAGTACTATAACACAACAACTAGTAAGAAACTTATATCTTTCTAAAGAAAAAGCATTCACAAGAAAAATTAGTGAAGCTTATCTAGCTATAAAAATGGAGAAAGAATTGTCCAAAGATGATATTCTTGAAGCATATTTAAATACCGTATATTTAGGTCAAGGAGCTTATGGAGTTCAAGCTGCTTCGCAAACATATTTTAGTAAAGATGCTAAGGATTTAACATTGGCTGAAGCAACCTTGCTTGCAGGAATAACCCAATCTCCTACAAACAATCAATTATATAAAAAATTAGATCCTGAAAATGTAGAAGATGATGCACAGGTTGTTGGTACAGTTGAGGTATTAGGAAAAAGCTATGTAGCTGTTTTTAATGATGGAGTTATATCTAGACAGCAAAAAATATTATCAAAAATGAAAGAAAATGGTACTATTACAGAAAGTGAATATAATGAAGCTATAAACCAAGATGTAGCTTCCCTTATTAATCCTGGTCAAATGAAAAATGAAAATATAAGCACTTCATATTTCACAGACTATGTAAAAGATGTAGTAACTAAT
Organism: Anaeromonas gelatinilytica; assembly: GCF_016820635.1. Taxonomy (GTDB): domain Bacteria; phylum Bacillota; class Clostridia; order Tissierellales; family SIT17; genus Anaeromonas; species Anaeromonas gelatinilytica. The sequence continues at coordinate 60,389 of NZ_WSFU01000015.1, forward strand.
GATTTAGTAGAAAAAGCTGGCTATACTAAAGCGGAAGCTGAAGAAGCTTTATATACAAAAGGACTTAAAATTCATACAACTATAGATATAAATATGCAAAAAAAAGTAGAAAATATGTATGCTTCTTTTGAAGATATAATGGCTAATGGTGGATGGAGAGATTTAATAGATACTAATATCCAAAATGGTAATATAGTAGATAACAATGGGAAAATTGCCTATTATGCAAAAGAAAATCTTCTAGATAATGAAGGTAATATAATAATTCCAAAAGATTCCTATTCTATTGATGAAAATGGCAATTTAACAATAAAATCATCTAAAATACATTATTCAAATTTAAATGTAGCAGATTATTATACATCTAAAAATGGTACTTTATATACCCATCCTACTTGGTCGCTAAGTATACCAGAAGAAAATTGGACTGCTAACTCAGATGATAAAAGTTTTACAATTAACTCAGATTATTTAGAAGAAAATAAAGATCTTTATAAAATTAACGATAATAATACACTATTAATTTCAACAGATGCATTCTATAATGATGAAGATGGTGTGATTCAACCTCAATCAGCTATTACAATAATGGACCATCATACAGGTTTTGTAAAAGCTATAGTTGGTGGTAGAGATTCAAAGGGTCAAAGAATATTTAATAGAGCTACTGATGCAGCTAGACAACCTGGTTCAGCTATTAAACCTTTAGGAGTATACACTCCTGCCTTAGATAATGGATTCACTGCAGCATCAGTAATTGATGATGTTCCCCATTATGTAAATGGTAAATTATGGCCTAAGAACTTTGTAAGTGGAGCTTTCTATGGTTTAACACCATTAAGAAAAGCTGTTGAACATTCATATAATGTTTCTGCAGTTAAATTTTTAGAAAAAGTTGGTATAAATACTTCTATGGATTATTTAGCAAAATTCGGTATTATTAATACTGAAAATCCATCAAAAGATACTTTCGTAACTGCTAAAGAAGCAACAAATGGAATTTCTGATGAAAATTTATCAGCTTTAGCCCTAGGTGGTATGACAAAAGGTATTACACCTTTAACAATGACTGCTGCATATAGTGCTATTGCTAATGATGGAATTTACACTGAGCCTCTTGTATATACAAAAATTGAAAACAATAGAGGTGAAGTTATAATAGACAATAAAGCTAAACAGAATACAGTAGTAAATCCTCAAGTTGCATACTTAATGACAGATATATTAAAAACTGTTGTTAATTCAGGAAGTGGTACTAGAGCTAGAATCTCTGGTATGGATGTAGCAGGTAAAACAGGAACTACCACAGATCAGGCCGACGCTTGGTTTATAGGTTATACCCCATATTACACTGCTGGTGTATGGATGGGAAATGATAGTCCGGCAATAGAATTATCTAACGGTAGTGCCTTTTCATCTCATATTTGGGGATATATAATGAAAGAACTCCACAAAGATTTAGATAATGCTAGATTTAATAGACCAGAAGGTCTTGTAACTAGAGAAGTATGTATGGACTCCGGGAAATTAGCGACTGAAGCATGTCGCCATGACCCAAGGGGTAGTCGTGTTCATACTGAATTATTTGTAAATGGTACTCAACCTACAGAAAAATGTGATGTTCATGTTGAAGCAAAAATAGATACATCTACAGGAAAACTAGCTACTGAATATTGTCCAGATAATGTAGTAGAAACAAGAGTATTTATTAAAAGACCTATACCTTACAATCCAGCTGATAATCATGGAATTAAACCAAGGGATTATGAATATCAATTACCTACAGAAAAATGTGATAAACACAATAAAAAAACACTAAAAGATTATTTAGATGATTTATTAGGTGGAGATGATAAAGATAAAGATGATAAAAAAGATAAAAAAGATGAAGATAAAAAAGGTGAAGATAAAGATAATGAAGGAAGCGAAGAAGATAATGATGATATAGATATACCTGAAGAACCTAAAGATCCAACACCTCCACCTCCTGAAGAAGAAGGGGAAGATCCACATGAAAAACCTAAAGAACCTGAAGAGCCTAAAAATCCACCTAAAGATCAATAATCAAACATTAAAAACTACACAAAATAAGGAAGGCATATGCCTTCCTTATTTTTTTGAAATTTTATCTTTAGGTTTTAATATTTCTGGTCTTCTCTTCACTTCAGGAATTGGTTTTCTCATTATTACATTAGATAATGCCTTACCATTAAAAGGCATCAAAGGCCATAGATAATTTATTCCTCCAAAAGATTTAGTCTTGTATAGTATTATAAAGAGTAAAATAAGCCCTATCAAAAGTCCATAAGGACCAAGTAATCCTCCACTAATTAACAAAAGTAATCTAAATAATCTTAAAGCTAAAGAAAATTCTATACTTGGAGTAGCAAACATTCCTATTCCCGAAATAGCTGTATACAATACAGTCTCGGGAATAATCCATCCTACTTGAACCGCAAAATCACTAAGTAATAAAGCTCCTATAATCCCTAATGATGTTGTTAATGCATTTGGAGTATGTACCGATGCTGTTCTAAGCATATCTAAGCCAATTTCTAGTATTAAAAATTGAACTAATAAGGGTATTTCCCCTATTTCCTTGGGACCAATAAATTTTAATGCTTCAGGTAATAGTTCTGTGTTATTAGCTAATACTAACCACAAAGGACTCACTATCAAAGAAAAAAATATAGCTAAAAATCTAACCCATCTCATATAAGTTCCTATTGTAGGATTTTGATAATAATCTTCTGCATGTTGAGTAAAATGAAACATTGTTACTGGCAATATCATAACACTAGGCGTAGTATCTACGATCAATACAATATGGCCTTCTAATAAATGTGCTGCTATCACATCAGGCCTTTCTGTAAATCTAGCTTGTGGAAATGGACTGATACTTTTTCCCAATATATATTCTTCTAAACTTTTTTCTGCCATTACTAATGAATCAGTATCTATTTGATCTAATTTATCTTTAATACTTTTTACTAAATCATCATTCGTTAAATCTTCAATATATCCTATTACTACATCTGTTTTAGATCTCTTTCCCACATTCTTAATCTCAAATCTCAAATTAGGATCTCTTATTCTTCTTCTTATAAGAGCTGTATTAAATATTATTGTTTCTACAAATCCATCTCTAGAACCTCTAGTTACTCTTTCAAGATCTGGTTCTTCAGGCCCTCTTGCTGGATATTCCCTTGTATCTATTATTATTGCCTTATCTAAACCTTCCACAATTAATATTGAAGCCCCAGCAAGTAACATATACTCTATATTTTCAAATTCATCAGATTCTTCACATTCAATATAAGGAATTTTTTCTGAAATTAATTTTTCCAATGTATTAGGTACAATTTCATCATAATCAACTTTTTGTAATACTTTTAATATAAAAAGCATCATATCATCTTTAGCAAATCCATCTATAAAAAATACTGATGCATTTTTACTTCCGATAATTATATCTCTTTTTACTGTATCAAAACTTGTTCCTACACCAATTCTTTCTGACAAATAATTAATATTCTTTTTATATTTTTTATATAATTTCATATATTATTTTTCCTCTCTAAGATTTCAGTTAAAGCCTTAGAAATAATAGGAGCACCAATTTTACAATCATCTAAACCACCCATCTTTCCAATATCACCTATTCCTATTATCAAAGGGAAGTCATAAGATTCTAATATATCAACGGTATCACCATACACTCTCTTATCATTAGTAGGTTTCCCTTCTTTATCAACTCCTCCATCTACTATATTACCTTTACAATCAATAGAAAAATCCACCTCTACTCCTGATACATATTCTGTATTAGATGCCACTGCAACTACACCTAATACTTTAACTCTATCATCGGAAATTATATCACTAAGGGCTTGTTCTCCCACTCCATATTCAGGATCTCCCTTATCATCAACCATTACAACAACTGGATCATGTTTTGCTGTAACTACTAAATCAACTATTTCCTTTCCTGTTAATTTTGTAGGATTTCCCCAAGACTTTGATATACATCTTCCACCTACATTTTTTATAGCAACTTCCATTGCTTTCTTAGCTTTTTTATCTCCATCAGTTACCAAAATAATATTTCTTTTCTTTTCCATATAACCATCCTTAACTTTTAGTTTTAGGATCAAAGATTATTGCCATAATATATCCAAATACAATAGCACCAGATACTCCTCCTGCTGTTGCAGTAATTCCTCCTGTAAAGACTCCTATAAGCCCTGATTCCTTAACCGCTTTTACAGCTCCTTTAGCTAAAGAATATCCAAAGCCTGGTAATGGTACTGTAGCTCCAGCTCCAGCAAAACTAACAATAGGCTCATAAATACCAATAGCTGTCAGTATAACCCCTGCTGTTACAAAGGAAACTAATATATGAGCAGATGTTAATTTAGTACTATCTATAAGTATTTGTCCAATTATGCAAATTAATCCTCCAACAATGAAGGCTTTTAAATAATCCATATTTATTCCTCCTAGCTTATATTAGTACAAATACTTACTGCATGAGCGATACCAGGAATAGATTCTCCTTGTTGTGTACTAGTCGGAGAATGTAATGCCCCTGTAGCAACTAGCAAAATCCTATTTATTTTTCTATTTATTAATAAATTATATAAATATCCATTAAACACAGTAGCAGAACATCCACAGCCACTACCACCTGCATGAGTATCTTGTTTTTCATTGTCGAATATTTCCAAACCACAATCTTTATATTTTTCTGTTAAATCCAGTCCCTCTTCCTTAGTCATATCCAATAAAATATCCTTTCCTATAGCGGCTAAATCTCCTGTAACAATATAATCATAATCATCAATTGCAAACCCCGTATCATTAAAATGAGTTATGATTGTATCTACTGCAGCAGGAGCCATTGCTGCACCCATATTAAACACATCTTTTATTCCTGGATCTATTATTTTACCTGTAGTAACATGAGTTATATATGGTCCATTGCCATTCGAAGATAAAATAGATGCTCCTGCTCCAGTAACAGTCCATTGAGCACTAAGAGATCTTTGATTTCCTAACTCTAAAGGAAATCTATATTGCCTTTCTGCTGAACTAAAATGACTAGATGTAACACACACAACCTTATCGGCATATCCTCCATCTACTATCATTGCTCCCAAACTTAAAGACTCTGCCATAGTAGAACATGCACCATATAATCCAAAAAAAGGAATTTGTAAATCTCTTGCAGAATATCCAGAAGCAATAATCTGATTTAATAAATCTCCTCCAAAGATATAATCAATTTCACTTAATGACAAACTCGCCTTATTTAATGCATTGTTTACAGATTTCTTTTGTAATTTTGATTCACTTTTTTCCCATGTACTTTCTCCATACAAATCATCTTCAAGAACAATATCAAAATAATCTTTCAAAGGTCCTTCTCCTTCTTTAGGACCTACTATAGAAGCGGTAGAAATTATAGATGGAGGATTTGAAAATTTTACTGTCTGATTTCCCATTTTTTTTATAGCCATATAACACTCTCCTATTTAGTAAATAAAAAATATAATAATCCATAAATTACTGCAGAACCATATCCATACACCAATACAGGACCAGCTATACTAAACATTTTTGCAGATACTCCTAATACATATCCCTCTTTTTTATATTCCATCGCAGGAGAAACTATAGAATTTGCAAATCCTGTAATAGGCACAATAGAACCTCCTCCAGCAAATTTACCTAATTTATCATATAATCCAAGACCAGTAAAAAAAGCCCCTAGAAATACCAATATTATTGCTGTAACAGTTGATACTTCTTCATTATTCAAACCTATAGAATTAAAATAATTTGTAATTCCCTGTCCTAATGTACATATCAATCCCCCTACAATAAATGCCCTAAATGAATTTTTAAAGTAATTAGTCTTTGGAATCTTTTCATCCACATATTTACTATAATCTTTAATATTAATATTTTTCATTTAATTCTTCCTTTCCTACTTTACTTTTACAAACACTAGCCATTGTAATAAAGAACCAATAACTTTCCCTAATGATATTGCTAAAAGAGGTATTTGTATTAATTTTCCTGCTTTTAATTTTCTTTCTAATACAGGTATTACATTTAGTACTTCAGCTAAAGCCGCAGCTAATAATCCTATAAATGCCCCCAATAGGACTCCAATAGGAATAAGTAAAATTTTTATATTCAGAAAAGATATATCAAAGAAATCAAAAACTGTAGCTAATATACCAGAAGAAATTAATATTCTTTCATAAAAAACTATAAAATTAGAAGAGTCAGTTTTTTGAGCTAATCTAGGTATAATATCTAATAAAGTAAAAAAAGATGCTAATGCTGTTCCTACAACCATTCCTCCAGAAAACATTATTAATATAAATATAAAATATTTATACATTTTTTCACCTAATTCTCTTTTTCATTATGTTTTGTAATATCTATAATGTAATCATCAATACTATTCTCATAAGAATGCATCTCTAATTCTAATGGACTAGGCTGTTTATTCTTTTTCTTTTTTAATACTCTATTAAAAAAAGTAACCATACCTACTCCTAATCCTAAAGAATATGGAATTTTAAGATAAATAGGTTCTACATCTCTTTCTCCTACAACAACATAGCTAATAATACCTAAACTTTTTTCCATATCCACATCTACATGAAAATTTATTATTGCTATCCCAGCGCCTAAAAACAATATGAGAGAAACTAATGTTATTTTTAAAAACTTAAGCACTTTAATCTCTTTTTTTTCGTTCTCAATCTCTATTAATATTTCCGGAGAACCAAACGCTACTATATCTATATCTTCTTTAACTTCTTTTATCTTTTTTATAATATATATCATTGGAATAACTTTATTTTTATCTTCTTTTTCTGTTTTACCTATGACTAATTTTTTTATTTTATTTTGAAATTTATCATCAGATGAAAATACTGATACTAAATCTTCTACTCTAATTTCCTTATTTGATTTAATATTTACTTTAGGTTCTGCTTGTAAAAATAACTCATTATTGCTAATAATAAATCACCCCTTTATTCTTATATACCAGTACAGAACCACTAGGTTTCTCATTTATAGAATTATAATTAGCCTTTATCATATATATGAAAAAAATTAAAATCAAAATAATAATGAAAATTACAATTCTCTTATAAAATTTATTCATATTTTACAGCTCCAGTTTTATATTATTATTTGCAATTTCACTTTTTTAATTCAAAAAAATAAAGGCATAGATTATGCCTTCATTAAATCATCTTTTAAATTACTTAATACCTTTTTTTCTATCCGCGAAACTTGAACTTGAGAAATTCCGAGTTCTTTTGCAATTTCAGTTTGTGTCTTATCTTTAAAATACCTCAACATAATGATCTGTCTTTCTCTTGCATTTAATTTTCTTATAGATTCTTTTAAAGTTATTTTATCTACAATTTCAAAATCACCAGGATCTTCATCTTCAATTTTATCTATTAAATGTATAGGAGAACCATCATTTTGATGAATTATATCATAAAGATAATCAGGAGAATAATTAGATTCTAATGCCATAACAATATCTTCTTTATCAACTTTAATTTCTTCAGAAATTTCTTGGATAGTTGGCTCTCTTCCTAATTCTTTTGATAACCTTTCTTTACTTTGTTTTACCTTATTAGCAGTTTGTTTCAATGACCTGCTTACTTTTATAATTCCATCATCCCTTAAAAATCTCCTTATTTCACCAATTATCATAGGAATAGCATATGTCGAAAATTTCACATTATAGCTCGTATCAAACTTTTGAATCGCCTTTATCAGTCCTATAGACCCTAATTGAAATATATCTTCAGAATCGTATCCTCTATTAGAAAACTTTTTAATAACACTTCGAATAAGTCCAAGATTATGATTCACTAGAATATCTTGAGCACTTCCATTTCCTTCCTGAGCCTTCTTGATTAATTCAACTGTTTCTTCATGACTTAATAAATCATGATTCTTATTTTGAGCATTAGAAAATTTCATAAATCTACTCCTCAAAAGATGGTTTATTAAATTCTTTTACCATTTTTATTTTGGTACCCTTATTTTCCTCAGAACAAATCTCAAGACTATCCATAAAAGTTTCCATAACAGTAAATCCCATTCCTGATCTTTCTAATTCTGGTCTAGATGTATAGAAAGGTTCTCTTGCTGCTTGAATATTCGATATACCAACACCAAAGTCTTCTATAATTATTTCCAATCTATTATCTATAATATTACATTCAATTATAATTTTTTCTATTTTGCTTTCATAACCATGAATTATAGCATTTGTTACAGCTTCAGAAACAGCAGTCTTTATATCTGCAATCTCTTCAATGGTTGGGTCCAGTTGGGCCGCAAAAGAAGCAACAACAACTCTTGCAAATGCTTCATTCTGAGATTTACTAGGTATTTCTAATTTCATCGTATTATCCTTCATCCTTAACTCCCCTTTACAAATGTTTTAAAACGTCTTCGTTATTCTCATAAATATCAACCAATTTATGGATTCCTGACATATCTAAAATTTTATTAACTCTAAAATTTACGTTAGTAAGAAATAAGCGTCCTCCTAATTCATTTACAAGCTTATATCTTCCCATAATAAGACCTATTCCCGAACTATCCATAAAATTAAGTCCTTTAAGATTGATGGAAATATTTTTATATCCATTTTCATCAAATTCAGAGTCAATCTTCTCTCTTATTCTTTTTGCATTATGATGATCTAATTCACCATTTAAATCTACAAATAAAGTATTTTTTTGATTATTAAATTTTATATTCACTTCTTTCCCTCCTATTTTGTTGCTAGTTTTCTTATTCTCTATTAACATTTATAATCCCTTCAATGAAATTTGACTTGTTTTATATTTTTTTATCTATTTTTGTTATAAATTGAAATACAATCAATAAAATATTCATTTTATAGTTAGATTTTCTATGTAAATGGTATAATAATTATAGGAGGTGTTGTTTGTGAAAGCATTATTTACATATGATTATGGTAAAGAAAAAATGAAAGCAATTGAAGACTTAGGATATGATATCATACTCAAAAAGGAAAAGGATGTTAAACTTACAAACGATATTAAAGATATCGATATATTAGTATGTTATAATCCATTTAATACACTGGACATAACTAAATTAAACACCCTAAAATGGATACAATTATCCAGTACTGGAATGGACCAAGTACCTATGAATATTCTAAAAGAAAATAATATCACTCTTACAAACAATAAAGGTGGATATAGTATTCCTATGGGTGAATGGATAGTAATGAAAATCTTAGAAATGCTTAAAAATAGCAAAGAATTATATAAAAATCAAGAACAAAAAATATGGAAAATTGATACTTCTATTTTAGAATTATTTAATAAAAAAGTAGGATTCATAGGAACTGGCTCTATAGCTCAAGAAACTGCTAAAAGATTACAAGGATTTGAAGTAAAAGTACTAGGTCTAAATACTAAAGGTACTGATACAAAGTATTTTGATAAATGCTATTCAAATAATGAAATAGATAAACTATATAGAGAATCTGATATCGTCGTAATCTCAGTACCCTATACTGAAAAGACTCATCATATGATAGATGAAAAAGCTTTTAATAAGATGAAAGATGGAGTCTATCTAGTAAATATAGCTAGAGGTAGTATAATAAATGAAAAAGATATGATAAAAAATCTTAAATCTGGAAAAATAGCAAAAGCTGCCCTAGACGTATTTGAAGAAGAGCCTTTACCAAAGGATAATGAACTATGGGACTTAAACAATGTAATAGTCACATCCCATAACTCCTGGATATCTGAGATGAAAAATGAGAGAAGATTTAATACCATATATGAAAACATGAAAAGATTTATCCAAGGGAAAGAATTGACAAATAAAGTAAATATTGAAAAGGGATATTAGATAAATTTATTTAATATCCCTTTTCAATATTTAAATTTAAACATCTCTAATCCCATTTTCTTTCTTTCATCATTAAAAGATGCTATAGTTTCAAGCTGTAAGAAAACTAGAAGAAAAAGGATTTAGATCCTCCCTCATAGAAGCAGTAATAGCTAATTATAACAAAATTCTTATTTATTATCATATTATTAATATTGACAATAAAGTAGCAATAAAAATACTTAGGAAATTCACTATATCATTATTAAAAAAGGATATTCCTCTTTTTAGCTTTCTTTTTTTACCATTAATAAATTTCTTCTCGGTTTCATTGTTTTTCTCATCAATATATATTCCTTGAAAAAACGCCCCAAAAACAGAATCTATTAAAGATCCCAATAGTCCAGCAAAAGCTATAATTATTATATAAGTCAAACTTATATCAAAATTTAAGACTACTTTCATATATAATATGGAATATACTCCTATTAATAATGATCCTAAAAATCCTACCAAAGTTCCCAAAGGACTTACAGCACCAGAAGTTCCCTTAGGTACTCTTCTAAAACTTCTTAATGATAATGGAGGCTTATTATTCAATACACCAATTTCTGTAGACCAAGTATCAGCATTTGCCGCTGCAAAAGATGCTGCCAATAACACCAAATGTATTGGAGAGTCATAAACCATATATAGTATTCCATAAAGCAAACCAACCCCGCCATTGGCAAATACTTGAATCAAATCTCTATTCCCTGTCTTATCAAACTGCTTCGCAACATTCTCTTTATACCTTTTCTTATAGTGACTCAAAAGAGATGATGAAATAAAGAACAATATCATAGTAGAGGCTCCATACAATCCAGTAGTTATATATATAATTGTCCCTAAAATAATAGCACCTATCATTCCACTTTTAGTAAGTGACTTTTTCTTATAAGCTAATATGCTTATAAACCCACTAAATATAAGACCTATAATTAATCTATAAATATAAATAGTAATATCTCCTTCCATATTTAATAATAAATATGCTACTAAAGAGCTTATTACAGGCACTGTTATATTATCTAATCCATAAGGAGTAATTATTTCAAATATTGTAGCAATGAAACTAATAATAAAAGACATCATAAAAATTCTAATATTAAAAGATATACTAAAACCAAGAACAATTATACTTATTATCAAAGATACTATAAACATAGTAAATATACCTATGATAGATTTTTTATTTTTACCTATATAGAACTCATTCATACCATATTTTATACCTATCAATGCAGCCAATCCATCACCATAGCCCATTATAAGAATTCCAATAGCTCCTATATAAAGGTTTGTTTCCCAGAAAACCAAGATCAAAATCAATAAGGATATAGGATAATAAACAGTACCTAAAGATTTATTGTCATTCCTTTCAATACTACTAAAATACTCCTTTTTGTAAGATATGTAATTCAGCACTATAAATATAATCGGTGGTATTATAGCATAATAAATACTTTCAATGGTAAACATAGCTATAATCCACCAATTAGATACTCCTATATGTACAAATTTTCTACTGAACTCATCATCAGTATCGGTAAATCTATTTATAATTTCCCCTATAATAAGTATTGCAAATACAAATAAAAAAGATATTATAAGTCCTATTAAATCATTATTCACTCTTGCCACATCCCTTATTATACAATCTAACCACAAGAACTATTATATATTATCACTGTCTTTAGTTCAATTTATTAAAAATTCTTGACCATGCATTAAAAATTATCTTATCATACTATAGTTCAGTGGAAGAATGCTTAACTGGCAATCAAGAAGTCAAAGTTCAAATCCCCTTATCTCCACCAATAAATGTAAAAAGCCTACAATCAGATGATTGTAGACTTATATATTTTTATTTAATTTTTTATAGTATAAATCATAATCCTCCTGGGAAAATGCTACAAATATAACTTCATCAATTTCTCCATATCTATCAATAAAATCTATTACTGCTTTGATAGCGATACTTGAAGCCTCATTCTTAGGATAACCATATACTCCAGTAGATATAGATGGAAAAGCTATAGTTTTCAACTTATTCTTCACTGCTAGTTTCAAGGAATTAAAATATGCATTGTATAAAAATTCCTCTTCATTTTGTTTTCCATCCTTATATATAGGGCCTACAGTATGTATAACCTTTTTACTTGGCATCTTTCCAGCAGTAGTTATCCTAGCCTCTCCAGTGGGACACCCTCCTATTTCTTTACATTCCTTTAGAATTTCTCCTCCTCCAGCCCTATGTATTGCTCCATCTACTCCTCCACCGCCTAATAAGCTATTATTGGCAGCATTTACTATAGCATCTATCTCTAATTTAGTAATATCACCTTTTATTAAATTAATTTTTGTATCTTTATATTTATACATATAAATTCTCCTTTATCTTATTAAGAGTTCTTTCACCTGCATGACCAAAGGGTGTATAACCTAAATCATGTCCTAATACTATGGCTTCAACTAAATCTTCATTTAACTTTAAAGCTCTAGCAACTTGTCTTGATAAATGGGCTTATGAGTTAATCGAGTTCGATTATGTAGATCTAATTTATTATATATTACTTGATTACTTGATTTTTTGTTCTTAGGCGCCTAATATGTGATGGAAATGTCGGACTTTTAACCTCTCTCTAATTTCCTTACTATATACAATTATACTAAGTTTATCTATTATCCTGCAAAAATAAAATTATCTAAAAAATTTATATTAAATCAGTAAATAGTTGACATTTATAAAATATCATGTTATTATATATTCAAATTTGAATATATAATGACTGAAGGAGGAAATAATTTTGACAAAACTAATGTTGTTAGGTTTATTACAACAAAAAGATTTGACTGGTTATGAAATAAAACAATATTTAAATTTAAGTCATGCAGAAAGTTGGGCAGGTATTAAAACGGGCTCAATCTATTATGCCCTCAAAGCGATGGAAGAAAAAAAACTAGTAACAGTTCAATCTGTTGAAAATGTTGGAAATCGTTCACGAACAATCTATTCAATTACTGAAAAAGGAAAAAAATTTTTAAAAAAAGAATTGGAAGATACTCTTAGCAAAGTTGACCTAAATTTTCCTAATTCTTTATACACTTCCTTAACTTTTTTAGGAGAGTTACCTTACAAAAAAGCAATAAAAGCTATTAATACTCACATTAATAAATTAGAAAAAGAATTAGAAAATTGGAAAGCTGATGAAAACTTAAAAGAAAAAGCACAATCAAAACCATTACCTGGTTATATGAAAGCTCTATTTAAAAATGGTTATAAGCATATAAAAGCCAATATAGAATTTTTAAAAGAGATAAGAGAATTACTGCCTAAAGAATCATTTGAAGTTCACTTACCACCATTAAGTAAGATAAAAAAAGGAGAGATTAATAATGAATCCTAAAATAATTGTATCATCAACTAATATGTTAATTGATGAAAATCTTAACCTTCAGATTATAGGATTAAAGCCCAATCAACAAATAAAGATAAAAGCAGAAATGAAAGATGATATGGAAAGAACATGGAGTTCCTTTGCAATTTTTACAGCTAATAATGAAGAAAAGATTGATTTAAATAAAACATCACCCGAAAAAGGTTCTTACACAGGCTGTTATTCCAATGGTTTACTATGGTCTATGAAATTAAAAGAAAAAAATACTTCTTTACCATCTATATTTTTAAAAAATAGTGTCCGACCTCACAAAGTGACTTTTTATTTAGTTTTAGAGGATGAAATAATAGATAAAAAAGAAATAGAAATTAATTTTATTAATTCTAATATTAAACAAATTAATATTGAAAAACCAGTAGTAGGAAAGCTATTTACAAATGAGGAAAAAGATACTCTACCAGCGATAATTGTTGTTGGGGGTTCTACTGGAGGAATGTTTTGGACAGAGCAAGTAGCAGCTTTACTTAGTACAAAAGGATATTCAACTTTTGCTTTAAATTATTTTGATTCTCAAAATAATAAATTACCAGATGAACTATTTGAAATTCAATTAGAATATTTTGAGAAGGCACTTAGTTGGCTTAAAAAACAACCTCAAATTGATAAAAATAATATAAGTATGATGGGAATTTCTAAAGGTGGAGAATTATCATTAGTGCTTGGTTCATATTTTTCTGATAAATTAACTTCTATAGTTAGTTATGTTCCTTCTTCTCATGTATTTGAAGGAATTTCAATGGGAAAACATCCAAGAAAATCATCATGGACTTATAAAAATAAAGCAATAGATTTTATACAATTTTCTGAGGATAGTATATTTTCAATGGATATGAATCCTTTAAATATAAAAAAAATTCATGATGAAGCACTAGCTAAAGCTACCGGTAAAGAATTAAGAAATGCTCGTATACAGATAGAAAATATAAATTGCCCTATTCTTATGATTTCTGGGGAAAAAGATACCACTTGGTCTTCCTCAAAAATGTGTAGTGATATGATGAAAACTATAGAAGAGCATAACAATCCTCATCAATCACAACATATTAACTTTAAAAATATGGGACACACTTTCTTTCTCCCAAATATTCCACCTATTATCGATCATCCATCAGTCACAGCACAAAACGCTGCAAATGCTAATAAAAGCGCTTGGGAATCTACATTAAAATTTTTGTCTAAACATTTTAATTAAAGCCAGATAAAAAACATAGGGATTGAAGATTAAAACTACATACAATCCCTATGTTTAATAAAAGCTATTACCTTAGCCATTTCTATCATAGTCACCATAGAGCCGATGGTCACCCATCGTCCCTGGCACAGATCCCAGCATGCGGATTTCCC
>NZ_WSFU01000095.1 GCF_016820635.1 Anaeromonas gelatinilytica
ATCCTCTCAGCTGCTTCTTTTTGAGTTAAACCTGCAATATCTCTAGCTAATTGATAGATACTTCTGCACTTATTGCTCATTCCTTTTACCTTCCTTTCGTTATAAAATATAATTAATAAGTAATTACTCGCCTTTTTAAACCTCGGCATATCCTTAACCTTACCTACATACTTGACTAACAACCTCTTATTAGGTGTCATGCAAAGGCACCTCCCTTCGTTGATATAGTACCTATAAGGAATTGAAATCACCTCCAATATATTCTCCTAATAATTTTGGACTTATATGGTAAGACCATTTGCTACTCATCTTTACCGCTGTACCTATAGGTAATCTATCTCTTTGTAATCCAATCCTCACAAATTGAGGTGATACATTCATTATCTCTGCTGCTTCATTTACAGTTATTCTTCCTTCATACTTTTTCATAAGTAAAATTCCCCCTTTCTTTTATTCTTTGTCATAGTATTTCAATCGAAAATTAAAGGTTTTTCTCCCTTCGTGTAGAATTTTGTTAATGAAGGGAGGTGGCAATTATGACTAAAATCCCATATGCAGATAGCAGCGGAACTCTAAGTGTAGAAGTTCACCTAAAACATGCTACTGATGTATTCTTAGTAGATTCATCAAATTTTCAAAAGTATAAACGTGGGCAACGATTCAAGTATTATGGTGGTCACTATTCTAGAACACCTGTTAATATTACTGTTTCTGGCACAGGTCGTTGGTACTTAATAGTCCGTGGCGACGGACAATACCAGTATCGTTTTTATTAACTTTAGATGGAAGATTCGGTGTTGTCTGAGTCTTCCAAATCTAAAATTGCATTTGACTCCAGATAATTTATAACCTTTAAAGTTACTTCTTTAAGATTTGAAATTGTCATGTCATTTTTTCTTACTTGCTCCAATAGTGTATTTATTAAATCTTCTTCTACTTGCTTTGTCATAACTCTTTTAATTTGTAACACTCTTCTCACCTCCTATCTAATTTCTGAAGAATTTTGGTGATTTCTCTGATATAAAATTCCTCTGAATTCCAATCTACATTAAAAACATTTTCAGCAAGTTCATCTAATATAAATTGTGCTTTCTCTTTATTGGTCATATCCTCACCTCCTATGCTGTTTCGCTTGTTCTTGTTGAAGTATCTTCAACTTTAGAAGTAAAAAAAATACTAGGATCTACTTCTAGAACTTCTGCTATCTTGATTGCCTTTTCAACAGACAACTTTACTGAGCCATTCTCTAACAGACAATATCCACTTTTGCCTTTGTATCCTAATTTATGAGCCATATACTCTTGAGTATATCCTTTATCTTCTCTCATCTTCTTTAATTTTTGGTTCATTCTTTTCACCTCCAATAGTTTAAGTATCTTCAACGTTAATTTAATTATAGTTTAAATATCTTAAACCGTCAACCCTTTTTTTGAATTTAGTTGAAGTTTTTTAAACTCGCTTTATTCAGGCATTTAATTAATATATACTATAAATAAGTTTAAGTATCATGAACAGGTGGGATTATAATGTCAAATATAAGTAAAAGAATTAAGCAATTACGTTTAGAAAAAAATATAACTCAAGAACAGTTTGGAAAAATCTTTGGTATTGTTAAATCTACTGTTTCTTTATATGAAAGTGGAAAAAGCACGCCTGATGATGATATGAAAAAGAAAATAGCTGAATACTTTGATGTAAGTTTAGATTTTCTGATGGGTAACTCCAACATAAGAAATCCGTATAAAGACAAAAAAGACCCTTTTCCTGAGGAATTCACTTCTCCGGAAGAAGCTGTAAAGTTTCTCCTTGAGCAAAATGTAATAATGGGATTTGGTGGCTTTGATGTTAATACTATGAGTGATGAAGAAGTATTAGAGTTTGCAAATGAATTACTTAACCAGTTGAGGATATTGAGTTATAAATATAAGAAGTAGGTTTATGATGAACAGGGGGAAATCTATGAAACCTTACTACATATTAAGATCAATTAAATTCGATGAAAATATTCAAAAATATAGTACAGTCCAGCAAGCAGGAATGGACCATATTACAAATGATAATCCAAAAACTACATTTCAAAAAACAGACCTACAAATATTAGATAATTTTATAAAATATGATTTTACTAGTGAAATGAATAAAAATTCTAAAGGTAGAGCATATGGAACTGATGAAATATTTGAATCATTTATATTAATTAAAGAAGACAAATTTTACTTTTCACATCAACATGAGTTAATAATATTAGCAACAAATAAAGAAACATTTAATAAATTTCATGAACATATGGCTGATAGTGAAGAATTCAAGTTTGAAAAAATTGAAATAGATTTCGCTGAAATTATTAAGAATAAAAAAGCTTTAGGCATTGAAAGTATATGGGTTGGTGAAATACCGGAAGAGACTCATGTAAGCACAGTATCTTTTCATGGTTGTAAAATAGAAGATTCTAATAGATATGAAGAAATCATAAGAGAAGGAGCTAAAATAAAAAATCTTTCCTTGATTTATGACCATAATGGTCAACAAGAAAAGATCATGATTACCAAACAAGGTGGTATTATTGTTTATGATAATATACTTGAAAGCGATGTTTTAGATTTAATTGAAGATATTTATAAAAACCTTTTGTTGCCTAATTTAGAAATTAATTAATTTTAATTCACTTTTAATATCTTCTTTTATACATTTGATATCGCTATTAGTTAATTCAATAGAGTCATTAGATATTAGGATTTTACTATTATTTTTACCTTGATAAGTGAAACTGATAATCTTCTTATTAAATCCGTGAAATATTTTTTTCCAAAAAGGATTTTTAGTATCAACCTTTTTCTTATCTATAAATGTTATTTTTATTTTAGAAAGAATATTATCATTGTTATAACATACACCTACATTGCTACCGAATAAATTTAAAACTTTATTTAATATGTTTTCTGCAAAATCAAAGAAAAATTTATATTTTGCAATGCTTTTTGTTTTTAATATTATAGTTTTATTTGATATATAATATTCTAAT
Organism: Anaeromonas gelatinilytica; assembly: GCF_016820635.1. Lineage (GTDB taxonomy): Bacteria > Bacillota > Clostridia > Tissierellales > SIT17 > Anaeromonas > Anaeromonas gelatinilytica. The sequence goes on from NZ_WSFU01000095.1 coordinate 3,023, forward strand.
TCTATAGTCCCTGCATTTACTTGAATATTTGATTTAAACATTAATTTTCCATAAGAATCAGTAACTACTCTACCTTCATTACTATAATCTAATTCAGTAAGTGACTTGACTAAATTTTTAAAATGATTCTCACTAATAATTACATCTTTAATTGAGATATTGAACTCATATTTTACATTTGTATTAAATATACTCATAATTTTTAAGTAATTTTTAGGTGCATTGTACCACATATAGATAGTTGGTATTGCTATAGGAATTAGATTTAAATATGCATTAGCAACTGGATCATCTATATTAAATAGTTGTATCCCAATATATGCTATTAAGATTACAATGGTCTTAATAACTAAATCTTTCATCTATAGCTCACCCCTCTCTATTAATTCATATTATATATTAACGACTTCATTTTGTGAACGTTTATATTATATTTTATTGTTATTTAATCTAAGTACTATTTATACATAATCATATCAAACTATATAAAATCTATTAAGAAGGTGATGTTATGCGTTACTCTTGGATAGATAATGTGATTATTGGTATAATTGAGTTATATGAAACTAAATCTATTTATGAATTATATCAATCATTATCTATAGATATTATTAAATTGAACAAAAGTAATGTTATTTTAAAAAGTAGTGAAGCAATGTATCAAAGGAATTTTTTTGGTGAAGAAATTGTTTTCATTAGAGATGACCTAGAACATAAGTATGAAAAGTTTATATTAGCTCATGAACTAGGACATGCATTATTACATACAGAAATAATTACTGCTGCATTTAATAAAAATCTTATTAATAAAGGAAAACTTGAAAAACAAGCTGATTATTTTGCATTAAAATTATTAGGAATTAATATAGATGCAGTTTCATTTGAAGGCTATACAGTAGAGCAAATATCAAAAGCATTATATGTAAGTGAAAAAAGTTTAGATATGTATTGATTGAAAGGAATATTTTTTTGACCTAGTTATCGAACGTATGTTTTTTATAATCTAATTTAATGCATCAGCATCATTATTCAACAAGATAGATAATTGCATCATTTATTTTGGTTCATTGTTAATTTTAGAAATATGGGAGTGATAAGATGAGATTACCTAATGGTTATGGTTCAGTATATAAGCTATCTGGTAATAGAAGAAAACCTTGGATAGCTAGAAAGACTATAGGTTGGTCAGATGAAGGAAAGCAACTATATCATACTATAGGATATTTTGAAAATAGAAAAAAAGCAATGAATGCACTTATAGAGTTTAACAATAATCCTTATGATATAGAGACTGCTGATATTACTTTTACAGAGATTTTTGAGATGTGGTCTAAACAAAAGTACCCTAAGATATCTAAATCTAATCAGAATGGATATAATGCTGCATACAAGATATCAGAGGACTTACATGATGTTAAATTCAATAAAATAAGGGCTGCAAACCTACAAGAGGTCATTGACAATTGTGATAAGGGGTATAGCACCAAAAAGAAAGTTAAGACTCTGTATAACCAATTATATAAGTATGCAGTAGCTAATGACATAACTAATAAGGATTATTCTAATTATGTAGATATAGGAGAAAATAATACTAAAAGTACTAGAAAACCATTCACTAAAGATGAAATTGATAACCTTTGGGAAAATGTAAACAGAATGGACTTCATAGATACAATATTAATAATGATCTACACTGGAATAAGACCAGGAGAACTCATTACTATTAAAAATGAAAATATAGATTTAGAAAATAGAATTATGAGAGGTGGAATTAAAACAAAAGCAGCTATAGATAGAGTTATACCTCTTAATAAAAAGATAATTCCATTGATAGAAAAAAGAATGAATGAAAACAATGAATATTTAGTTATAAACCATGAAGGTAAGAAAATGAGATACTGGAACTACTATGAAGAGAAATGGAAAAAAATAATGGAGCAATTAAAAATGAAACATAAACCCCACGATTGTAGACATACCTTTGCTACTTTTATGGATAATGCTAGAGCAAATAAGGTATCTATTAAAAGAATTATGGGTCATGCTTCTAAAGATATTACAGATAAGGTATATACCCATAAAGATATTGAAGAATTAAAGAAAGCAATAGACTTAATATAGTGTTAGTTGCTTGTTAGTTGTGTGTTACTTGTATAGTGATTTTTATAGAATTTCACAAATTCTAGACATAAGTAAATCCCCCGAATCTGTGATGACTGGGGGATTGTTTTTGTAAATACATTTATCTCTTTGAGAATTGTG
>NZ_WSFU01000024.1 GCF_016820635.1 Anaeromonas gelatinilytica
AGAGTAGGACGTTGCTAGATTTTTTATTATATTTCAGCCACTAGAATAAATATTTCTAGTGGTATTTTTAGTATATATTTCCCGGGGAATTGTCATATTTAGACATGAAAATAAATAAAAAATATAGCTACTAGCATATTACTTTAAATTGAATCATATGATTTAATATTTGGAGGTGCTAGTATATGAAAAATAGAGGATGGCTTGAAGCAGCTTTTATATATATAGGTACTGTTATAGGCGCAGGCTTTGCATCTGGCCAGGAAATAGTACATTTTTTTGCTGTATATGGAACAAAAGGAATGACAGGAATGTTAATTGCTATAATTTTATTTATAATGTTGCCGATAGTTGTTTTATTCAGAATAAAAAAAGATAATATAAAGGGATATGATGAGTTTATGGTAATAGTATTGGGAAATAGAATTGGGAAATTTGTAGAAATAATATTAACATTATTTTTATTTATTAGTTATTCAGTAATGCTAGCAGGAGGAGGAGCAATTGTAAAGGAAAATTTTAATCTAAATTATAATTATGGAATATTGATAATGGCATTGCTTACTCTTATAGTTTTTATTTTTAATGTAAAAGGACTCTCTTACGCTAATTTAATATTAATTCCCCTTCTCGTGCTATCAATTTTATATATAGGTATAAAGATTATAGGATATAATGGATTAGAATTTAGTAATCATATAGGAGCTAATATAACAAGTAATGGAAATTGGTTAACTTCATCAATTTTATATATTAGTTATAATAGTTTATCTGCCATTGTAATATTTACAACTATAGATAATTTATTAAAAAATAAAAAGGATATAATAAAAACAAGTATATTAAGTGGAATTTTATTAGGTGTTATGGCTTTTTCCATATTAATACCCCTTTTAATAAAATATACTGATGTATTTGGATTTGAAATTCCTATGTTAGCTATTGCTTCTAGTTTAAATGAAAGTTGTGTAAAATTATATAGTTTCATACTTATGTCAGCTATGTTTACTACAGCAATTGCTAGTGGGTTTTCTTTGATAACGAGATTATCAAAAATTATATGCATAAATAAAAATATATTAGCTATTATTCTTCCTATAGTTACATTACCTATATCAAATTTAGGTTTTTCTAAATTAGTTACTACATTATATCCTTTGTTTGGGTATTTAGGTTTATTTATAATCTTAATAATATCTATAGAATTTTTATTAAGATTAATTTCTATTAAAAAAATTTGTAAATTAAGATAAAGTTTTATTGAATCAATGTAAAATTATATTATGAAAATAGTATTCAAAAATTAATAAATTTGTAAATAAAAATTGAAAATAAAAATAAATAAATGATATAATTAGCCTATATATAAATAATTAATTATTATTACTAAAGATTATATTAATATGAACGTAATGGAGGATGAGAATATTGAATTTTGCAGATATTATTATTATCATAATCATATTGTTAACGGGTCTTAATGGATTTCACAGAGGATTTATTTTATCAGCTTTTAGCCTTTTAGGTACTATATTAGCTTTAGTTATAGCTAATAAATTTTATCCGATAATAGCAAGTTTATTTATTAATCATACTAATTTTTATGATTCGCTTTATGACAAGATTTATCCTAATATAGTAAATATAACAGAAGGAGAAGGTGTTTTTTCTTTTGATACATTAGTTAAAATTATTAGAATACCACAGATACTTATAAATAATAGTATAGGTAAAGTGGATTATAACTCAGTTGAAGTTATTACGAGAAGTATTACAACTATGATTATAAATATAATAAGTATAATTATATTATTCATAATAGCTAATATTATATTATCTATTTTAGTTAGAATGTTAAATATATTTTTCAAATTGCCTATTTTGAATTCTTTTAATAAGATAGGTGGATTAATATTTGGGTTAATTAGAGGGGTATTAGTAATATTTATTATATATGCTATATTGACTCCTGTGATATCTTTAAATCCAGATGGTTTTATTGCAGTTCAAACCACTAATTCTGTATTAGGGGATTATTTTTATAATAATAATCTAATTATAGGGTATCTAGAAACCATAGTATGGAATTAGGAAGGTATTATTGACATAAAAACTTTATATAATTATTAAAGAAAACAAAAAGGATTAAAGCTTAGCTTTAATCCTTTTTGTTAAATTCGATATTTCTATTTGTAGTGTGTAAATCAAAAACTACAGGATTATTGGAAGAACCTTCTTTGTGAGCTTTTATACTTTTATTTTTATCGTTATAGTCATATACTAATTGAGGAAGATTTAAATTAATTTTAGAATTAGTAGTAGAGGCAGATATATTATAATCTTTATAGAAATCCTTTAAATAAATATATATACCAGAATTTGACGTATTAATTTTAGTTTCTTTTAAAGTTGTTATATCTAGATTCTTGATATCTACTTTACCATTAGAAGTTTTTCCAAATAAATAAGCAATATTAGAATTTTCTACTTTTATAGGAGAATTAGAAGTATTTATGTCTATAGTATCTATAGTAGAATTATTTAGATTAATTTTACCATTTTGTGAAATTAGAGTTCCTTTTTCACAAGTCACATTATCAAGATTGATCGATGTATTTTTAGTGATGATATTTAAATCGTTATTTTTAATATCTTTTAATGTAATTCTTCCATTTTTAGTATTTAAATCAATGGTATTTTTAGAAGTTATACTATTTAATGTTATAGATCCATTTGTAGTATTAGAAATTATATTTTCTGCTTTTAAATCATAAATATTAATTTTTCCATTACTAGTTATTAAATTGATTTCATTATAATATTGTAATGGTACTGATATGTCTAATTTTACTCCTATGTTAGAATTAAATAAAGGCTTTAGTATAATTTTATTTTTTTCTTTCCTTAAATCCATTATATTTTCGTCTGTAGAAATTTTATTTTTTTTAATATAACAAATTGCTTTTACATATACATAGTCTTTACTCCAAGGATTAAGATTTATATTTCCATTTATACCTTTAATATCTAAAACAGGATTTTCTATATCATTAACTTCTAATTCAAGAATTTCATTTTTAGTATCATGACTTCCTAAAATATTAGTAAAGCCTCCTTTATCCATAAAAGAGTCGACCATATCCATAATCTTATCAGTTAATGAGCTGGCTCCATCGGAAAGATCTTCTCCTATTTTACCAACTTTTTCTCCGAAATTTTCACCAAATTTATTAAATTTTTCTTCTAAATTTTTATTTAACTTAGCTTCAAAATCTTTTTCATCTTCTTTTTTCTCTAAGACATCTAAAAGTTTAAATGCCTCCTCTTCTGATATTTTACCTTCTTTAAGCATTCTAAGTATCATCATTTTTTCTTCATTCATATATATCCCTCCTAGTAAATATTTAAATTAATAGGTGAAGTCTAACTAAGCAATTTTATTGCTTCATCAGCTGTAATTTCACCTGCGGATAACTTAGATAAAATTTCTTTTTTATCAAGTTTGGGTTGTGGTTTAGGTTTATGTCCTAGAGCATTAATAATATTTTCTAATTTGTTTCTTACTGTAGGGTATGAAATACCAAGTTCTTTCTCTATTTCTTTTATATTACCTCGATTTTTGATAAAAACTTCCACAAAACTTTTTTGATCATTATTTAATTTACAAAATTTACATTGGGTAAAATCTCCTTCGATTATAGTATTACAGTGATTACATTCTAACCTAGTTATATTTAGATTTTTATTGCAGACTGGACATTTTCCTAAAGCTTCCTTTTTCATTAAAATGCCTCCTTATTAATAATTTTTAGTATAATAGATTTTAATTTATGAGTTCTTAATAGTATGATAGTTATAAATCTTTAGTTACATAATACTATTTATTATTAAATATGTCAATTGAAACATTAATATAATTAATAATAAAATTAATATATTTAATTATTTGTTTTATTTATAATTTATATGCAAAGTATAGATAATAATTATATAAAATCAATTATTTTGATGAAATGATATAATAATGTTAACATTAATGATTAGGAGGTTTTAATAATGAAAAAAGAAATAGATGCTAGGGGTCAAGCTTGTCCTAAACCAGTAATAATGACTAAAAAGGCATTAGAGGAAATAGAAAATGGTACTGTTTCAACTATTGTAGATAATGAAGTAGCGAAAGAAAATGTATCAAAATTAGCTAATAGTATGAATTTAAAATATGATGTAAAAAAAAGTGATAAGGAAAATTTTATAATAACTATTAGTAAAGAAGAAATAGAAGAAGGAAATTCTGCTTTAACGTGTGAACCAAATGTATTTACAGATACTACTATTGTTATAGGTTCTGATAAAATGGGAAATGGCTCGGAAGAATTAGGAAGAATTTTAATGAAAGGATTTATATATTCATTGACCGAATCTTTACCTTATCCCTCTACAATTTTATTATTTAATTCTGGTGTAAATCTAACTATTGAAGGGTCCGAATCAATAGAAGATTTTAAAGTATTAGAAGAGGCAGGAGTAGAAATATTATCATGCGGTACATGTTTAAACTATTATAATATAGCTGATAAATTAAAAGTAGGTGGAGTTACAAATATGTATACTATAGTAGAAAAAATGAAGAATGCAACAAATACAATATCTATATAGTGTAAAATAATTTGAGAAGGTGAAATAAATGTTAAATAAAGAAATATATGTAATAACTTTTGATTCAACACATCATGCAATAGAAGCAGAAAAAAAAATTAAAGATGAAAATATTGATATAAAGACGATTCCTACACCTAGAGAAGTATCTGTAAGTTGTGGGTTATCTATAAAATTTGATTATATTGATTTAAATAGGATAAAAAGTATTATAGAAGATAATAATCTTTCTATTAGCAATATATATATAATCACTAGAGAGGATAATGAAAGAATTGCAAAAAAATTGATGTAGGATGGTGATATAATGGAATTTGATTTTGTTGGGGAATTACCATTTAGAGTGTTATATGGAGCATTACAGTTAGTTTTAATTTTTATTATTGCTGGAATTGCCATTGGAATAAGTAATAAATTTATAAGTAGATTTTCTGAGCGTAGGAAAAAAGCTAAATTTAAAATGGATGAAGCTAAAGCTGACACTTTAGCTTCAACTGCGAAAAGCATAGTTAAGTATGTAATATATTTTATTGCAGGAGTGGCTATATTAGAATCTTTTGGTGTAGATACAAAAGGAATTATAGCTGCTGCTGGGGTTGGAGCTATTGCAATAGGTTTTGCAGCTCAAAAATTAGTAGCAGATATTATAACAGGTTTCTTCGTACTTTTTGAAGATCAATTTTCAGTAGGAGATTATATTATGGTACAAGGTATAGATGGTATAGTTGAGGAATTAGGGTTAAGAATAACTAAAGTTAGAGGGTTTGATGGTTCTTTGCATATAATTCCTAATAGACAAATAGAGATAGTAACAAATAAAATAAGAGGAGATATGAGAGCTTTAGTTGATATAGGAATTGCTTATGAAGAAGATATAGATAAAGCTACAGAAGTAATTAATCGTGTGGCAGAAGAATATAATAGAGAAAATGAAGAGATCGTAGAAGGACCTACTGTTTTAGGTGTGTCTAGTTTAGGTAGTTCCGATGTTGTATTAACTGTTATGGCAAAAACAAAACCGATGGCACAATGGGAAGTAGAAAGAGAACTTAGAAAAAGAATTAAGCTTAGTTTTGACAAAGAGGGTATAGAAATACCTCATCAAAAACATGTTGTATATAATAAAACAGAAAATTAATTTAAAAAAATTTAAAAGTAATTAATGGGAGGATTTTTTATGAACACTATAGGAATTAAACCAGGAAGTATAATAAAATTAAAAAAAGTTCATCCTTGTGGAGAAGATAAATGGGAAGTGATGAGAGTAGGAGTTGATTTTAAATTAAGGTGTTTAGGATGTAATAGGATAGTTTGGGTTCCTAGGAGAAAATTAGATAAAAAAATAAAGAAAATATTAGATAAAAATGATAATGAGTAAAATTATAAATTTTTTTAATTGGACAAATATTTTATTAAATAGTAAACTATATATTAAGGAAAACGCTTTTTAAAAAATTGGGGGTGTAGTGATGAGTTTGAATTATTCAGAAAGAATGGATGGAATTAAAGCATCAGAAATAAGAGAATTACTAAAATTAACTCAAAAGCCTGAAATAATATCATTTGCAGGAGGATTACCTGCTCCAGAATTATTTCCAGTAGACACCGTAAAAGAAATATCTTCAGAGGTTTTAAAAGATATGGGAACATCAGCTTTACAATATGGACCTACAGAGGGTTTTGAACCATTGAGAGAAAAAATAGCTAAGAGAATGGATAGTGTAGGTGTAAAGGCAAATGCAAAAGACATATTAGTTATAAGTGGGTCACAACAAGGACTTGATTTTACAGGTAAGATATTTTTAAACAAGGATGATATTGTAGTTTGTGAAAGTCCTAGTTATTTAGGAGCTTTAAATGCTTTTAAGGCTTATCAGCCTAAATTTATAGAAGTACCCACTGATGAATATGGGATGAATATGGATAAATTGGAAGATATTTTGGCAAATAATAATAAAGTGAAAGTAATTTATGTTATTCCAGATTTCCAAAATCCATCAGGAAGAACATGGTCCCTTGAAAGAAGAAAAAAACTTGTTGAGTTAGCTAATAAATATAATATACCAATAGCAGAGGATAATCCTTACGGAGAACTAAGATTTGAAGGAGAGAAGCTTCCAGCTATAAAATCTTTTGATACTGAAGGTAGAGTTATATTTTTGGGGACTTTTTCAAAGACTTTCTGTCCAGGACTTAGATTAGGTTGGATTTGTGCGGATGATGAAGTATTAAATAAATATATATTAATAAAGCAAGGTGCAGATTTACAAGCTAGTACATTCTCTCAAATAATTGTAGATAGATTCTTAACAAAATATGATTTGGATGAGCATATTGAGAAGATAAAAAAAGTATATGTTAAAAGAAGAGATCTCATGTTTAAAACTATGGAGGAAGAGTTCCCAGAAGGAGTTACATTTACAAGACCGGAAGGTGGATTATTTACATGGGTTACTTTACCTGAGCATATAAATGCTAGAGATTTAGCTGCTGAAGCTATAGAAAAGAAGGTTGCTTTTGTGCCAGGAGGTTCATTCTTCCCTAATGGAGGTAATGAAAATACTTTAAGAATAAATTATTCAAATATGGATGAAGAAAGAATAGTTATAGGAGTTAAAAGAATTGCTGAATCAATAAAAGAAATGATATAATTTTACCCTTGGTCAAATTAATTTGACCAAGGGTTCATATATATTGTTGCAAGATATGAGTTAAGATGATATAATGTGGTGATGAATACATTCCTTGCTCCATTAAGGAGCCATAAGACCACAAGGAGGTGAAGTAAATGAGAAAATATGAATCAGTGTTTATATTTGAAACTAGATTAGAAGAAGAAGCTAGAAATAATATCTTTGACAAATTCAAAAAAATCATAGAAGAAAAAGGAACGATAACAAATATTGATGAGTGGGGATCAAGAAAACTTGCTTATGAAATTAATGATTTATCAGAAGGATATTATATTATAGTAAACTTTGAGGGAGAAGCTGAAGCAGTTAAAGAAATGGACAGAATTGCTAAGATAACAGATGGTGTTATGAGGCTTATGACAATAAGAGATGAAAATTAATTATGAGGGGGTCGTACTTTATGAATAAAGTAGTACTAATTGGAAGATTAACCGCAGACCCAGAATTAAGATTCTTACCTGGAAATGGTACAGCTGTTTCAACATTTAATTTGGCAGTTGATAAGAATCTATCTAAAGAAAAAAGACAGGAATTAGAGCAACAAGGAAAACCTACAGCAGATTTTCCTAGAATTGTTGTTTGGGGAAGACAGGCAGAAAACTGTGCAAATTATCTTTCTAAAGGAAGACTTGTAGCAATAGATGGAAGAATTCAAACTGGTAGTTATGAAAATTCTCAAGGGCAAAGAGTATATACTACTGAAGTTGTAGCCGAAAGAGTACAATTCTTGGAATGGGGAGATAATAATAATTCAGGAAATAATCAGAGAAATAATGATTCTATGGATTTTTCAACAGCTGAAGGTTTCCAACCTGTAGACGATGATGATATTCCATTCTAAAGGAGGGATAGATTATGGCAAGAAGAAATTTTAATAATAGAAGAAGAAAAGTATGTAATTTCTGTGTAAATAATGTAGAACATATAGATTATAAAGATTTAAATAAATTAAAAAAATATGTTACAGAAAGAGGTAAAATTCTTCCTAGAAGAATAACTGGTACTTGTGCAGCTCATCAAAGACAAGTTACAAGAGCTATAAAAAGAGCTAGAACTATAGCTTTATTACCTTATACAGCAGAGTAATATATAAAAGAGGGAAAAAATCCCTCTTTTTTTGTTATTATGACTTTTAACTATTATTTTATAAGATTTATATATAGAAAGATTTCAAATAGAATTAAAAGTATAATATAATATATTATGGGGTGATATAAATGGGTTTTAATAATAGGGATATAGACATAACTAAAAATATTAGAGTTATAGAATGGTTAAAAAGTGAGCTTTTAACTACAGTATCTTCTTTATTTACTCTGTTGTATAAAGGACTAAAAGAAGGACAAGAAGCTATTCTAGAAGTGTTGGCGAATATAATTTTTGTTACTTATTTATTGGCAAAAAGATTAGGCATATCTTTTGATGAAATTGATAAAAAAGTGGAAAGTAAAGTGAAACTAGGAATTGCAGAAGATCATAAAATAGAGAGATGGTATGGAGATTTAAATTCATTATTAGAATATTTTAAAAGGACTAGAAGATAGAGGTGAGAATTTTTGAACTTAAATAATAAGACTACTATGATAACAGAATCTGCAGTTATAGCTGCATTAATGACAATCTTTGTTTTTTTAGGGTTGTATTTAACTCCGATTATATTATTGTTATATCCAATACCTTTTATAATTATAGGAGTAAGACATAATATAAAAGCTAGTATGGCTACAATTATAGTATCTTTTATATTAGTTTCTATATTAATTGATCCATTTACATCTGCATTTATTAGTATGTTATTTGGATTGTTAGCAATAGTATTAACTTTTATGATAAATAAAGAATATGATTCATATAAAACGATAGTAGTTGGAACTTTATCATCTTTTTTATCAATAATAGTGACAATAATGGTAACGGGATATATATCAGGGATTAAAGTTTACTATATGCTAAAAAATAATCTTGATTCTATATTAAATACTCAAAGAAATTTATTAAATGAAATGAGTTTACCTTCTGAGCAAATTAATGAAATGATTGACTTAATATCAGAAGCTTTTGATTATACATTATTGATATTTCCTGTTATTCTTATAGTATTAGCATTATTCACTACTTATATGAATTATTGGTTATCTTTGTCAATTTTGAGAAGATTAAATTATAAAAATATTAAGGTCCCTGATTTTTCAAAATTTAGACTACCAAACGATATCATTCCTGGAATAGCAGTTATTGGGATATTATCTATGATAATAAGTTATTATGAACTATTTTATTATGATACAATAATTATAAATCTTATTGTATTAGGAATATTTTTATTCTTTTTACAAGGATTATCTGTTATAGTATATTTATTAAATAAAACGAAAATTTCTAAGATATTGAAAGGGTTAATTATAGTCTTTTTAGTATTTACTGGAGGACTAATGACTATAATTGCATTAATAGGATTAGTAGATGCAATATTTAATTTTAGAAAAATAAAAAGGGATTAACAAGTGGAGGAATTATTATGGCCAATCAAAAGATATTTAAGTTTTTAAATTTTAATAATAAAATATATTTATGGATTATAGGAATTCTTATATTAATTTTATTTTTTTATGAGCCAATTATTGCATCAGTAGGTGTATTGATATTAGCATATTTAATATATTATCATTGGAAAAATGTACATCTCAGAAAGGTAGAATGGACAAGATATATAGAAGGATTGATGGAAGAATTTGATTCAGCCACTAAATATGCAGTATTAAATTTACCAATACCTTTTATGATGTTAGAAATAGATGGAACTATTAGTTGGTATAATCCGAAATTTAGTGAAATAAGTGAAAAAAAAGATATACTTGAGAAAAACATTCAAGATGTTATTCCAACTTTTAATATTAAAGATATAACTGAGGAAGAGAGTAATAAAAGTATTGATGTAATATTTAAGGATAGAAATTATAAAGTTTTATATAATATTGTAAAGGTTAATAAGAAAACTTCTAATAAAGATTATTTGATCATGTTATATTGGTTAGACAATACAAATTTTACTATATTAAAAGAAAAATATAATGATGAAAAGATGAATGTATGTCTTATTCAAGTAGATAATTATAATGAAGTAATAAAAGATACACCTGAAGCTAAAAGACCTATAGTATTAGCAGAAATTGATAAGAAATTAAATACATTTACTTCTAAGGTTAATGGATTTCTAACAAAATATGAAAGTGATAAATATATTATTGTATTTGAAAATAAGTATCTTGATAATCTAGAAAGTAAGAAATTTGACATATTAGATGATATGAGAGCGATTAATCAAGGTAATAATATTCCTGTTACATTAAGTGTTGGAGTAGGAGTGAATGGTAAGACTCCTTTACAGAGCTATGAGTTTGCTAAAGGTGCTATAGATATAGCTCTTGGTAGAGGTGGAGATCAAGCTGTAGTGAAAAAGATAGATAAACTAAGCTTTTATGGTGGAAAGAGTAAAGCCGTTGAGAAGAGAACCAAAGTTAAAGCTAGGGTTATGTCCCATGCATTGAGACAGCTTATAGATCAATCAGATAAAGTTTTTATAATGGGACATAAAGTAGGAGATATGGATAGTTTTGGAGCATCTATTGGAGTTCTAAGTGCAGTTAAATATAGAAATACTGAAGGATATATTGTATTGGAAGGCATAAATCCTTCGATAAGAAATCTATATGATAGAATTAAAGAGAAAAATCCAGATTATATGGATAATATTATAACTCCAGAAGAAGCAGAAGAGATAGCCACTAAAGAGTCTTTATGTGTAGTTGTAGATGTACACAGACCTAAATCTACGGAGGCGCCACGATTATTAGATATTATGGATAAAGTAGTATTAATAGATCATCATAGAAGAGGTGCTGAATTTATAAAAGATCCAACGTTAGTGTATTTAGAACCTTATGCTTCCTCTGCTAGTGAATTGATTACAGAAATTTTATATTATTTAAGAAATGAAAAGATGGATATAGAAAAATTTGAAGCAGAAGCATTATTAGCTGGGATAACTGTAGATACAAAGAGCTTTACATTTAAAACAGGAGTTAGAACATTTGAGTCAGCTTCTTTCTTGAGAAGGGCAGGAGCCGATACTACTTCTGTAAGGCAATTATTCCAAGATGATTTAAAAACATTTATAATGAAAGCAGAGGTTGTTGAAAAGGCTAGGATAGTAGGAAATGGTCAAATTGCCATATCATCTATGGAAAAGCAATCTGAGGATGCTGTTCTTATAGCAGCCCAATCTGCAGATGATTTATTAAATATTAATGGGATAGCAGCTTCATTTGTATTAGTGCCTACCGAAACTAACGTTCATATAAGTGGAAGATCTTTAGGAGATATAAGTGTTCAATTAATATTAGAAAAATTAGGTGGGGGAGGTCATTTAACAGTGGCTGGAGCCCAATTAGATAATATTGATTTAGATGAAGCAATAGAACAGCTTGAAAAAGCCATAATTGAATATTTAAAGGAAGGTGAGGAATAATGAAAGTTATTCTATTAGAGAATGTAAAAGGATTAGGTAAAAAAGGAGATTTAGTGAACGCCAAAGATGGTCATGCAAGAAATTATTTACTGCCAAGAGGATTAGCCAAAGAGGCAACAGAAGGTAGTGTAAAGCAACTTAAAGAGCAAAAAAAAGCTAAAAAGATAAGAAAAGATGAAGAAATAAAGGAAGCAAAAAAATTAGCAGAAAAAATTTCTAATCTGACTGTAGAAATAAAAAGTAGATCAGGAGAAGGTGGTAGATTATTTGGGTCAGTGACAACAAAAGATATAGCTACTGCTCTTCAAAAACAACATAAAATTAAGATAGATAAAAGAAAAATATACATGAATGATAATATTAAAAGTTTAGGTATTACAATTGTAAAAGTTAAAGTATATACTGATATTACTGCGGAACTTAAAGTTCATGTAGTAGAAGAATAAGTTACTATAGGTGCAGAATAAGTTCTGTACCTATATTTATAAGAGGTGATTAAATGGAAGAAAGCATTGAAAAGCTAGGGAACATTCCTCCTAATAGTTTGGAAGCAGAGCAATCGGTTTTAGGAGCAATGATTTTAGACAAAGATGCTATAATAAGTGCTACGGAGATATTAAGAGCAGAAGATTTTTATAAAGAGGCCAATGGTGAAATATATGAAACTATATTAGAGATATATAATAGAAATGAGCCGGTAGACCTTATAACATTATCAGAGGAATTAAGAAAAAGGGATACATTAGAAGCAGTAGGTGGTGTAGGGTATTTAACAGATCTCTCTGATGGAGTATCTACTACTGCTAATATAAAATCTTATTGTGAAATTGTAGAGGAAAAATCTTTACTTAGGCGTTTGATAAAAGCATCTAATGAGATAATTAGTGAGGGATATAAAGATGACAAGGAAATAGAAAGTATTATAGATTTGGCAGAAAAAAGAATATTTGAAATAACTCAAAGGAAAAGTCATGAAGGTTTTACCCCAATGAAAACAGTTCTTATGGAGACACTTTCTAGAATTGAAGAAATGGCTCAAAGTGGAGGAGAACTTACTGGTATATCAACAGGATTTATTGATCTAGATAATAAAACATCTGGGCTTCAGAAATCAAATCTTATTTTAGTAGCGGCTAGACCTTCTATGGGAAAAACTGCTTTTTCAGTAAATATAGCTCAAAATAGTGCTATGATGGGTAAGACAATAGTAGCTATATTTAGTCTTGAGATGTCAAAAGGTCAGCTTGTGCAACGTATGTTGAGTGCTGAAGCTCATATAGAAGTACAAAAGATTATTTCAGGAGATTTATCTGAAGATGAATGGGTTAGATTAAGTAAAGCAATGGGACCTTTAGCTCAAGCTAATATATATATAGATGATACTCCAGCAATATCTTTAGCTGAGATGAAAGCTAAATGTAGAAAACTTAAAATAGAACAAGGATTAGATTTAGTAATGATAGATTATCTACAGTTAATGAGTGGAGATGGGAAAAATGAAAATAGACAACAGGAGATATCAAAGATTTCAAGAGGATTAAAGGAAATGGCTAGAGAGCTAGATATTGCTGTTGTAGCTTTGTCTCAATTATCCCGTGCTCCTGAATTAAGATCAGATCATCGACCTATAATGTCAGATTTAAGGGAATCAGGCGCGATAGAGCAAGATGCAGATGTTGTAATGATGCTTTATAGAGATGAATATTATCATCTAGATACAGAAAAGAAAAACATAGGAGAGGTAATAATAACTAAACAACGTAATGGCCCTACTGGAACTGTGGAACTTGTATGGATGGGTCAATTCACAAAATTCTTAAACATGGAAAAGTATAGGGAATAATATTTCACAAATCCCTGTTTACATTTAGAGTAAATGGGTATTTACTTACAATAAAATGTTCATAGGGAGTGACGGATGGAATGGATAATACGAAAGTGTTAGATTTAAGTAAAGATGTTAAGTGGATAGGAGTTTTAGATCCTACATTAATAACTTTTGATATAGTAATGGAGACAAAATATGGTACAACGTATAATTCTTATTTTATAGATGCAGACAAAAAAGCCATAATTGAGACATCTAAAGAAACTTATAAAGATGAATATCTATCTAAAATTAAGAAAGTAGTCAATCCAGAGGAAATAAAATATATAATATTAGATCATACAGAGCCAGATCATTCAAGTAATCTTAAGCATCTTTTAAAAATAGCACCAAATGCTACAGTAGTTGCATCTAAATCAGGAATCAAATTTCTTAAACATATGATAGATGATGATTTTAAATATATAGAAGTGAAAGATGGAGATATATTGGATTTAGGAAATAAAACATTAAAATTTATTTCTGCTCCTTTTTTACATTGGCCAGATTCTATGTATACTTATTTAGAGGAAGATAATATATTATTTACATGTGATTCTTTTGGATGTCATTATTGTGATGAAAAAATGTTTGATGATGAGGTCGGGAATTTTGATGAAGCTTTTAAATATTATTTTGATGTTATATTAAAACCTTTTAGTAATTTCATGTTAAAGGCAATAAATAGAATTGAAGATTTATATATAGATATAATTGCCCCAGGGCATGGACCAATTTTAAGAGAAAATTGGCAAAAGTATGTTCAATGGTCTAAAGAATTATCTCAACCATATGAAAGAAATAAACATAGGGTATTTATATCGTATGTATCTGCTTATGGTAATACTAAAAAAATGGCAGAAAAGATAGCAGAAGGAATAAAAGCTGCCGGAGATATTGAAGTTGATTTGTTAGATATAGAACATATTGATGTATTTCAATTGGAAGAAAAGATAGAAAAGGCTACAGGTATATTAATAGGATCTCCTACTATAAATCAAAATACTTTATTACCTGTATATAAGTTGTTTTCGGTGTTAAATCCAATAACCAATAGAGGTAAATTAGCAGCAACTTTTGGTTCTTATGGCTGGGGAGGAGAAGCCATAAGGATAGTAGAAGATAATATAGTTAATCACAAATTAAAATTAGCAATGGATGGTCTTAAAGTTACATTTGTACCCTATGAAGAAACATATAATAGATGTATTAAATTTGGTAAAGAATTTGGAGAAAAATTATTAGAGAAATAAATTTTTAATCGGAGATGTAATACGTCTCCGATTATTTAATATTGTAATCATATAGACCAATAGAAAAATATGTTGTATAATCAATTTAAAATATGTTTTAGGGGGATATATTTATGGATTTATCCGATAATAATAAAGTAAAAATTGATAAATTAAGAATTGAAGATGTATATCAAATGAGAAGTTGGGGTAAACATGAAAGTTCATTATTTAGTGATTATAATTTTCCAGAAATGACGGATAGAGAGATCCATAAATGGTATGAATATAAATCTAAAACTAGAAATAAAAAATGTTTTGGTATAAAAAATGAGAAAAATAGATTAATTGGTTATTTAACAATAAGAGAAATAAAAAAAATCACAAGAGTTGCTACATTAGGATTAGTATTAGATCCTAATTATATGAATAGAGGATATGGAACAGAGGCTCTTAAGAGATTTTTAGAGTATTTTTTTTATTCTTTAAATATGAACAAGATGGCATTGCAAGTAGCTAAATTTAATGAAAGAGCTATAAAATGTTATAAAAAATGTGGTTTTATTATTACTGGAGAATTTTATAAAGTAATGGATATACAAAAACTAAATATAGAAGATGAATTATTCATATCAGAGATAAATAAGAATTTTCGAATTAAAAGAAATAAGAAAGAGATGGGATTCTATAAAATGGAATTACATATTAAAAATTATGCAAGACGAACGAATAAAAAAGACATTGATGTGCATAACTCTGTGGATATGTGGAAAAATTTTAGTGAAAAAACACAATATGTTGATAATAATAATATAAAAAACACATAATAAAGAAGTATATAATTAATATTGACTCAATAAAATGGCGAATATTTACTGACAAATTTAATTAAATATTCGTCATTTTGTTGACTATAAATAATACCTCTGATAATATATACCATAGTGAAAAAGATTTTGAATTAGATTTTATACATTATTATTTATCATATAAAAAGGAGATGTTATATATGTCAACGTTGGTATTACTAGGAGCTCAATGGGGAGATGAAGGTAAAGGCAAAATAACAGACTATTTATCAAAGGAATCTGATTTAGTAGTTAGATATCAAGGTGGAGATAATGCAGGTCATACTGTAGAGATAGGAGAAAATAAGTATAAGCTTCATTTAATACCTTCAGGTATTTTTTATAATGAAAAATTATCTATAATAGGAAATGGAGTAGTTATAAATCCACATTCTTTATTAAAAGAAATAGAGTATTTAAATAATAAGGGGATTGATACATCAAATTTAAGAATAAGTAATAGAGCACATATAATATTTCCTTATCATTTAAAACTTGATGAATTACAAGAAAGGAATAAAGGAAAAGAAAAAATAGGTACTACAGTAAAAGGAATAGGACCTTGTTATAGAGATAAGATTGATAGAGTAGGCATAAGAATGTGTGATATTTTTTATAAAGATATGTTTGAAGAGAAACTTAGAAAAAATATTAGAGATAAAAATAAAATTATTGAAAATGTATATGAATCAGAGCCATTAAATGAAGATGAAATTGTAGAAGAGTATTTAGGATATATAGAAAAGATAAAAAAATATGTAATAGATATAACAGTTTTGTTAGATGAAAAAATTAAATCTGGTAATAAGATATTATTTGAAGGTGCACAAGGAACTTTATTAGATATTGATTATGGTACATATCCATATTTAACATCATCTCATCCTACATCCGGTGGTGTAGCAGTAGGTGCAGGAATAAGTCCTTTTAGATTAAAAAAAGCATTAGGTGTAGTAAAAGCATATACTACAAGAGTAGGAAAAGGTCCTTTTCCTACAGAGCTTCATGATGAAATAGGAGATAAAATTAGAGAAAAGGGATTTGAATTTGGCACAACTACAGGTAGAGCAAGAAGATGTGGGTGGTTAGATTTAGTTATGTTGAAGTATTCAGCTAGAATAAATGGATTAACTTCTTTAGCTCTAACTAAGGTAGACACATTGTGTGGGTTTGATAAATTAAAGCTATGTATAGGATATGAATTAGATGGAGAAATCATAGATTATTTTCCAGCTAGTTTAGAAACTCTTTCAAAATGTAAACCTGTATATGAAGAAATAGATGGATGGGAGAATTTTGATAATATTGAGAATTATGATGAATTGCCGAAAAACGTAAAAAAATATATTGAAAGAATAGAGAGATTGGTTGGAGTAAATGTGGATATAGTATCTATAGGACCTAAGAGAAAAGAAACGATTATGAGAAAGGATATATTTTAGCCCATAGGATTTTCCTATGGGCTTTTATTTTATTAATAAAATGTAATATTTATAAAAATTAAAGGATTTTAAAAAATATTATTGAATAGTTATTAAGAAAAGTTAATAAGATTATACTAAGGGAATTTAAAAGGAGGTAAGGAGGTGTAGCAATATTCATCAAAAGATTCCCAATAGTATAAAATCCAATGTAAGGAGGAGTTATATTTGGCTAATGGAGAAATAAAGGAACAAGGTTTTGTTCCGTATGTTCCAGCAGATCAGATAATGCCAGAATTCACTTTAACATCTATCATATTAGGTGTTTTTATGGCTGTTGTATTTGGAGCTGCTAATGCTTACTTAGGATTAAGGGTAGGCTTGACAATTAGTGCATCAATTCCGGCAGCAGTTATATCTATGGGAATAATAAGAGGACTACTAAAAAAAGAATCTATACTAGAAAATAATATGGTACAGACAATTGGTTCCGCGGGGGAATCTTTAGCAGCAGGTGCAATATTTACTTTACCGGCATTATTTATATGGTCAGAAGAATTAGGTTTTGCGTATCCAAGTTTATTAAGAATTATGGTTATTGCGCTTATAGGGGGAGTATTAGGGGTATTATTTATGGTTCCATTGAGAAAGGCATTAATCGTAAATGAACATGGTGTACTACCTTATCCTGAAGGAACGGCTTGTAGTGAGGTTCTTAGAGCTGGAGAAGAAGGTGGAGTTAAAGCTAAAACAGTATTTACAGGTCTGGGAATAGGAGCATTATACAAATTTATAGCAGATGGTATTAAATTATTTCCGAGTGAAATCGAATGGGAAATACCAGGATATCAAGATGCAGCAGTTGGTGGAGATGTATTACCAGCATTATTAGGTGTTGGATTCATTATTGGACCTAAAATATCTGCATATATGTTAGGTGGTGCGGTATTAGGATGGTTAGTTATAATTCCATTGATATCTCATTTAGGTAATTTTATAACTACTCCAATATATCCTGCGCCTGTTCCCATTAGTGAATTAGGATATTGGGGAATATGGGATTATTATATACGTTATATAGGTGCAGGTGCAGTTGCATTTGGTGGTATTATAAGTTTAATTAAGTCATTACCATTGATTGTAAAGACATTTGGTGCTGCTATAGGTGGATTAAAAGCTGGACTTGGAGATGAAGGAATATTAAGAACAGAGCAGGATATGCCAATGTCATTAATGTTTGGAGGAATATTAATTTTAATCTTAATAATGATGTTTACACCAATAATTCCAGTTGGATTTAGTGGAGCAGTATTAATAGCAATATTTGGATTCTTCTTTGCTACAGTTTCATCAAGACTTGTTGGTATAGTAGGTAGCTCATCAAATCCTGTATCGGGTATGACTATTGCAACATTATTGATAACTTCTATAATATTTAAGGCTCTTGGAAATACAGGGTCGGAAGGAATGATAGGAGCATTATCAGTAGGTGGAGTTATTTGTATAGTAGCAGCAATGGCAGGGGATACCTCTCAGGACTTGAAAACTGGTTTCTTAGTAGGAGCAACTCCTAAGAAACAACAATATGGTGAACTTATAGGAGCTATAGCATCAGCATTAGTTATTGGTGGAGTATTAGTATTATTAAATCAAGCTTGGGGATTTGGCTCTTCAGAATTACCAGCACCACAGGCTAACTTAATGAAATTAGTTATTGAAGGTGTTTTAGGCGGTAATCTTCCTTGGGTTCTAGTATTTACAGGAGTAGGAATAGGATTAGTAATCGAATTATTAGGTATACCAGTATTGCCTTTAGCAGTAGGATTATATTTACCAATTCATTTAAGTACTCCAATAATGGTTGGTGGTGTAATAAGAGGTATACTTGATAAAAGTAAGGAAAAGAAAGAGATGGTTAAAGGTAAGATTGAAAGCGGAATATTATTTTCTTCAGGACTTATTGCTGGAGAAGGTTTAATTGGGATATTATTAGCTATATTCGCCATAATTCCAATAGGAGCAGGAACTTTAGGAGATTCTGTAGCTTTTGGTAATGGAGTTTTAGGTAAATATGGAGCGTTACTGACTTTTGCTGTATTAGTATTTATATTAATCAAATATTCCATTTTACGAAAAATCGAAAGCGAATAAAAGTTTTTAAGATATAAAGGGGAGTAATTATTTTATTCCTCTTTATTTCTTTAACCATGAGATAGATGAGAGGGGCTATTTATGAAAAGAAAGGAAAAAGAGAAAAATTTTTTTGAATTTGTACCCAAAAAAACAGAAAACATTGATTGGGAAATAAATGATAAAGGACTTGTTCAGATAATAATATGGAGAAATTCATGGTTAGATAAGATTGTTCAAAAGATATTTAAAACCCCAAAAAAGACTATAATTGATTTAGATGAAATAGGTAGTGTAGTATGGAAGTCTATAAATGGAGAGAAGAATATATTTAATATATCTGAAGTTATTGAAAAAGAATTAGGCTCTAAGGCAGAGCCAATAAATGAGAGATTGGTTACTTATATAAAAATATTGAAAAATAATAATTTTATAGAATTGGAAAATAAATAGGAGTGAAGGTATGCTAAATACAATATTAGGAATTATATTTTTTGCCATAGCTACTATGATAATTTACTCTTGGGGATATGTAAAAGAACAAAAAGCACCCTATGAATTGAATAGAAAATTAAATAGTAAAGCAGAGAAAAAAATATTAGAGGAGTTAAAAACTCACGATTCTATGACTAAAAAAGAAATTTCAAAAATATTAGTTGGAATGTCAGTTTCAAATTTTGGAAGCAGAAAAAGACTTGTGGTTCAAGAACCAAATAAATTGGCAAAGATAGTATTAGATAATATGATAAAAAAAGAAATTGTTGAGACTGATTATAGTAGTAAGGGAAATGTATTTATATTAAAAAAGGATTAATTCATAATATTATAACGAAAATAACATCTATTTATTAAAAATTTATAAATAAAAATTAGACTCTTGATAAATTTAATAAAAATCAATATTTAAACCTACAGAAAACTGTAGGTTTAAAAAATTTAAGTTCCATTTTTAATACTATATTAGGATTTTGAGTATAAAATTATTTTTGAGTATTACTTTACTAGAGAAAATAATAAAAAAATTAAAGAACTTTGTTGACATCATCTTTAAAATAATATATCATAGTAGAAGTGAGTTAACATATTAGTGCTTAACTTCTAAACTAATAGCACTAAAAGAATTAAGTTTAATGACCCATTAGCTCAGTCGGTAGAGCACCTGACTTTTAATCAGGGTGTCCGGCGTTCGAGTCGCCGATGGGTCACCATTTTAAAGCAATGCTGATGTAGCTCAATTGGTATGCAATTGACTTGTAATCAGTAGGTTGGGGGTTACCAACTCCATATAAAATTTAAAAAAGGCTGGAGAGTGCTGTGACCTCTCTAGTTTTTTTATTGTTTAAAAAAAGCTAATCTAATAAGTTTTTATATGTTAGAATATAGAAATTACATAAAAAATTAGAAGGCAATAAAAATAGAGTCTATTTCTAGACTCTATGCTTCCCATCTTAAATCTTCTCCATAAAATTTTAGAGGTATAAAGTTACTAAATATCCTTGAAAAAGTTCTATCTGTATAAGTATCTGCAAATTCTTTAGGTGATAAATTTGTAGATATAATCATTTTTTTACCTTTTAAAAGACGAGTATTTATTATATTAAATATTTCTGTATTAGTAAAGGAGTTTGTATATTCTGTACCAAGATCATCTATAATTAATAAATCGGAATCAAATAATAAATTATACTCATTTTCGCCTATATTTTTGTTGTTTCTATTAAATTTATGATCCCCTATTATATCCATAATCTTGAAAGCTGTTTGATATACAACTATATAACCTTTATCTAATAGAGATTTAGCTATACAATTAGCCATGAATGTTTTACCTAAACCAGTTTGACCATAGAATAATAGATTTTCTTTATTATCTTTATCAAAATTTATAACAAAACCTTCTGAAATATTTAGTATATTCATCATATTTTCTTTAGGTGTTTTATCTTCTCCTTCTACTGGAGTATCATTGAATACATTTATATTAAAATTATTAAAATTTTCTTTTTCCAATATTTTGGAAAGATTAGACATTTCATAAGATTTGCTTATAAGATTTTGTTTAAAACAATTGCATTTTTCTCCAGATTTTAAATATCCAGTATCTTTACATTTATTACATTTATAATTAATATTCAAATATTCTAAAGGTATATTGTTTTCTGTAAGTAAAAATGCTTTCTCTTTTTTTAGTTCTTCTAAATGAAATTTTAATTTTTCAATTTTATCATTAATATTACTAGGATTTTCAATAATAATCTTTGATATAGATATACTATATTTTTTTATTTTTTCATCAATCTCTTTAAGTTTAGGAACTTTATTATATACTTCTTGTTTTCGTATTTTTTGGTCAAGTAGAGCTTTATCACGTTTTTTCTCATATTCATTAAGAATTTTCTTTATAATATTTTTATTCAATAAAATCACCCTTATAAAATTTATTAGCTATTAATTTTAGCTTCAAATTTTTTTTTGATTTTCTTTTCTAATTCATCTGCAGAGTATTTAGTTGTACGTTGTTGGAAATTATGAAATTGAGTATATATTTTTTTATTTTTAGAGATAGTTGTATTCTTCTTTGAATTATTTTTCTTATTCAATTTAAAATCTTCTTTTCTTTTTTCTAAGTCTTCTATTGAATTTATATTAGCATTAAACCAATTTTTTAAAACACCATCAATATAGTCAAAACTTATTTCACTTATTTTCGTAGTTTCATCACAAGCCAATAAGACTAAGTCCATATTGAAATTCCATTCATCAAACCATTTATTAATATATTTTTTTTGAGGTTCACTAGCTAAACCTTTAAGACCTAAGTATCTTAAGATTTTATTATATCTATAGAATTTTTGATCATTTTTACTCATATATTCATCTAAATTTTCGATATTAGTAATACCATCAGCATACCAATTTTTAATTATACCTTCTACAAAACTTATTCTTCTATTATTTTTATTTTCTACAGAAAATTGAAAGGCTCTTACTATTACATCTGGACTCATATTAAAATTATCTATCCATTCATATATACGTTTAGATTCATTAGGAGTAATATATCTTCTTAAAGCGGTTCTTATTTCATTAAACATATTATTAATAGCTGGACTATTTTTAGCTTCTAATAATTCATCTGCTGTAGCAGTATAAGGTTTATTAAAATTATTTTTTTTATTATAAGTATTTTCATTAGCAGCCTTAGGTTTGATTACATTATTAATATAAAGTTGTTTGAGATTTAAAAATTCTACAGTATAATCTATATCATTTCCTTCGTTTTCAATTTTTTTTCTTATGATACCTTTACTTTCCCAAAAATCCCAAGCATTAAGCACATCTCCTAAAGGGATGTTTAAATGTTTAGCAATAGTTCTATTGTCTACCCTTATATTATCGTCCATATCCTTTGCATATTTATAACCTAATAAATAAACTTTAACATATGTACCATGAGCCATAGGCATAAAATCATTTATAAAAATATTTTCTATTGTAGTATCACCCAGATCTATATCAGTAGTTTCTATAAAAAAGCTCAAATAAATCACCCACTAAACTTTTAATAATAATTATTATATCATAGTAAATACTTATTATTATTGTAATAATAAAGTAATATAAATAAAATATAAAAGATATTATAAATTACTTTAACATAAAATATAGTAATAGACAATATTAGAGACGTATTAAATTTATTTTAATTAATATTATTATAAAAAACTTATATAAATAAATTGAAAAATATATGTAATATTAGATTTGGAAAAGAATATTATTAAATATAGACATGCCTTAAAAAAACATTTGATTATTCGTAAATGAATTGATATAATTGAAAAGAAGTTTATTACAATTGTATTACAAAAGTATTAGTTAGGATATACTAGTGATGCTAATGTTTTAAATTATCATAATTTTCATACATTACTTGATAACTCAAAGAAAAAATGAAAGCAAAACTAATAAAGATTATAGATAATTTTTCCTAGGGAGGATATTTCATGGATTGTTTTAAGAAGAAGGCCATTAAATTTATTGGCGAAAAAATTTCTTACTTTAAAAACATTAAATTTGCAATCATTGTAGTTTCAGTTTTTATGATAAGTGTATTAAGTGGAGCTACAATAAAAGCTAATATCGAATATAAGAAATATACAGAAGCATATGAAGTTAGTTTGGGAGAAGAAAAGATAGGGATTATTAGAGAAGAACAGTTAGTATTAGACATATACGATAAAATTAAAGAAGATTTTAATGAAGAATTTGGATTAGAAATATTAAACAATAAGGATTTTACTCTTAAAAGCATTTATGCTGAAGATGAAGAATTAACTTCCTCTAAAGAATTATATGAAAAGATTAAATCAACTATGGGAGAAGAAGTTATAGCCTATGGAATAAAAGTTGATGGAGAGTTAGTAGGAGCAGTAAAGAGTGAAGAAATAGCAGAAAGTGTTATAGAAGATTTTAAAGAGTCTTATATTGATGCAGATGCGGAAATAGAAGAAATAGAAATAATTGAAGAAGTGGAAATAGAAAAAATTAAAGTGAAAGCATCTGAAATTCAAGATTCTAAGGAACTTTTGACTGCAATAAAAAATGGAACTGATAAAGAAAAGACTTATACAGTGAAAGATGGAGAAAATTTCTGGGAAATTGCTAATGATAATAATATAACGGTTGAAGAATTGATAGAGGCTAATTCGTCTTTAGATCCTGAGAAAATTAGAGAAGGGGATGAAATAAGCCTAATAGAATCAAAACCATATATGACAGTAGTTACTTATGAAAAGGATACATACACTGATAAGATTGATTATAAAACAAAATATGAAAAGTCTGATAGTATGTATTCAAATGAGAAAAAGGTTAAACAAGAGGGCGTAAAAGGAGAAAAGGAAGTTGTAATTAAAATTGAAAAAAGAAATGGAATAAAGGTAGCTAAAGAAGTAATATCAGAAACGATAAAATCACAACCTATTGCACAAATAATAACAAAAGGAACAAAGGCTATTCCATCTTCTAGAGGTAGCGGAAGATTTCAAATACCTGTAAATGGAAGATTAACTTCACCTTATGGGGATAGAGGATCAGGTTTTCATACTGGAATTGACTTAGCAGCTTCTACTGGTACCACTATTAAGGCATCAGATAATGGTATAGTGAGATTTGCTGGCTATAATGGTTCTTATGGTTATATGATATTAATAGATCATGGGAATGGTTATAGTACTAGATATGCTCATTGTAGTAAATTATATGTGAGTAATGGACAAAAAGTAGCTAAAGGTGAATCTATAGCAGCCGTAGGTAATACAGGAAGAAGTACAGGACCTCATCTTCATTTTGAAGTTTTAGTAAATGGTAATCATCGTAATCCATATGATTATTTAAGATAGAAGTCTAAAGACCTAGGAAATTTCCTAGGTCTTTAATATTAAAAATCCCATATCAATAAAATGATTAAAATTAAAAATATTATTATATTATCATCAAATAATTTATCGAATCTATGACTTTCATAATCGACATGTTTCCTAGAAGACAAACTGTTATAATCTTCATCAAATAGTTTTTCTAAATCTATAATTCCTGCACCTTGTTCATTTTGTGAAAATCCTATGTTGTTACAGCAGCCTATAATCATTTTTTTTATTTTCTTTGGAGTTAAATCATTGTATTTTTCATATAATAAAGCACATGCTCCAGTTACAATTGGAGTAGCCATAGATGTTCCACTTAATGATATATAACCTGAAGAGCTTTTATTAGAAAGACTCATGATGTCAACTCCTGGAGCAACGACATCTGGTTTTTTTAATCCATCATTTGTGGGTCCTCTACTGGAAAAAGAAGCTATAAGATCATCATTTATTTCGGGGGTTTTATTATCATCTACAGCACCAACTGTAATTCCTGATGGAGCATTTCCAGGACATAAAATAGTACCTTTAGAAGGACCGCTATTTCCTGCGGCACATATTACAGTTAATCCTGCTTGTATTGCTTTTTCTACAGCTTGAGCTAAAGGACAAGAATCATATGGGTTATTAGCAGGTGTACCTAAAGATAAATTGAGAATTTTAGTATTATATACATCTTTAGTTTCTATTACCCATTGTATTGCAGAAACAATATCCGATGTATTTCCACTACCAGAACTGTCTAAGGCCTTAACTATTAACAAATCAGCAGAAGGAGCTATTCCTGTATATTTTTCATTAGATGCAGAACCGTTTCCTGCAATAATACCTGCAACATGCGTACCATGACCGTTATCATCATAGGGTGTATTACGATGATTTACAAAATCTTTAAAACCTAGAATTCGATTTTGGGGTCTAATTAAATCCACATGAGGTGTTAATCCAGTATCTACTACAGCCACTGTTACTCCCTTACCAGTAAGATTATCATTTCTAGGCATATCAATATTTATTGATTTATTTACAATATCTAGTTGGGCAAAGACCTTACTATCATAGGCTATAAATTCTATATCAGGATCATTTTTTAAATTATTTATATCTTTAAGGTTCATATTGCAAGCAATGGCATCTACTATGGGTAGTTTATATTTTAATTTTCCAGTCATAGCAGATATTTTATTTATATCATTATTTTTTAGTCTTATGATAATTGGAATTTCTTCCTTAGATATGGAGTTTAATTTGGTATTAACTAATGGATCAATTTTATATCTTTTTCCCCGTCTCATTAAATCACCTTCCTATGATTCAATCTATGCTAAAAGGAAGTAAAAGGTTATTGTAAATTTAATAACTATGATAAATTTAATGTATAATATGTTATACTTAATAAGTAATTTAGAAGAATACAAATATAATTTATATTTTAGAAGGAATTTAATATCATTTGTAGAATAGTTATATTAATTTCGTTGATTGTGATTAAGCAAAGGAGGATTTTGTATGAGCAGGAAGATATTGGTAGTAGATGATGAAAAGCCAATTGCAGATATACTGAGATTTAATTTAGAAAAGGAAGATTATGAAGTTTTGATTGCTTATGATGGAGAAGAAGCAATCAAAAAAGCTTTTGATTGGGATCCAGATTTAATTTTATTAGATATAATGTTACCTAAAAAAGATGGTTTTCAAGTATTAAAAGAAGTCAGAGAAGAGAAAGATACTCCTGTGATTATGCTAACTGCAAAAGAAGAAGAAGTAGATAAAATACAAGGATTAGAAACAGGGGCAGATGATTATATTACAAAGCCTTTTAGTATAAGAGAATTGAGCGCAAGAGTAAAGGCAAATATTAGAAGAAGAGAAATGGTTAAAAGTAGTGATGAAAAAGATCCTAAAGACATTGTGAAATCTGGTAATTTAGAGATTGATTTGAGTAAATATGAGGTAAAGAAAGATGAAAATGTTATTGAGCTTACACTGAGGGAATTTGAATTGCTTAAATTTATGGCGACTAAGCCAGAACAAGTATTTTCTAGAGAAAAACTTCTTCAAGAAGTATGGGGGTATGAATATTATGGAGACATAAGAACTGTAGATGTAACCATAAGAAGATTAAGAGAAAAAGTTGAAGATAATTCTAGTAATCCTCAATATGTAATAACTAAGAGAGGAGTAGGATATTACTTCAGGAGGGCATAGATAATGTTTAAAACCATCAGAATTAAATTTATTATTGTATACTTTTTACTAGTTTTTATAGCAATGATTATATCTGCTGTATTTATAGTAACTGTATTTGAGGATAATCAATTAACACAAGCAGATAAATCTATGAAATCTCAAGCCCAAAGTATATTAGCTTTTTCTCCTACTATAAGAGAAGGAAATTGGAATCAATTAGGGGATGAAGAAAAGAGTACATTATTAGATAATGCTCCTATTTATAATGCAGATAATAGAGTTTATATCATTGATACTACTAAAGCAGCTCCAGAGATAATATCTACTAATATAGGACAAGAGGAAAGAATTATAGGAGAAAACGCTTATACTATATCCCAAATATATCCCAAATTAATAGTAGAAGCCTCTCAAGGAAGAGAAAGATTGAGAAATGATGAAGATATGACATCAAAGTATTTAGCATACCCAATAGAATATGAAGATGAGGTAAAAGGAGTAATATATATAACATATAATCTTCAAAATATAAATGAGACTATTTCAGAAACTAAGACAATACTTATAGAAGCGACTTTATTAGCTTTAGCAATTACCGTTGTATTAGGTTTTATTATAGCAAGTAGTATAACCGAACCAATAAAAGACGTTACAATAAAAGCAGAAAAAATGGCAGAGGGAGATTTTAAACAACATGTGGATGTAAAATCAGATGATGAAATTGGTCAACTTGCTAGTATGTTTAATTTATTAACTAAGAAATTAGATGTCACCATATCAGAAATATTTAGAGAGAAAAGTAAAATGGAAACTATATTTAAATATATGGCTGATGGTGTTATAGCAGTAGATATTAATGGTAAAATATCTCATGCAAATCCTGTAGCTAAAAATATTTTAAAAGTTGATGAAGAAGATTTAGAAAATAAGGGTTATGATGAAATTATTTATCCAGTAAACAAATATCTGACAATTAAAAATATGATACAAAATGAAAACTTAGAGGGAAAAAGAATTATAGAAACTGACTTGTCTACGTATATGGCAAGATTTGCTCCATATTTAAATGAAGGAGATGAGTTTGGAGGAATAATCATAGTTTTTCAAGATATAACAGAACAATATAATTTAGATAATCTTAGAAGGGAATTTGTTGCAAATGTATCTCATGAATTAAAAACTCCAATTACAACTATAAAAAGCTATACAGAAACACTTATGAATGGAGCTTTAGAAGATAGAGAATTAAGTGAACAATTTTTAAATGTAATAAATGATGAATCAGATAGGATGAATAGAATAGTAAAAGATCTTTTACAATTATCAAATTTTGATAATAAAGATGTTCAATGGGAGAAAGAATATATTTCATTGAAAGAGCTTATATTAAAAAGTTATACAAAATTAGAATTATCTGTCAAGGAGAAAAGTCAAGAAGTTAAGATAGATGTAGAAGATAATATTCCTTTAATATATGCTGATAGGGATGCAATTGAGCAAGTTATATTAAATATATTAAATAATGCAATAAAATATACGCCGGAAAAGGGAGTTATTGAAGTAAATGCAATAGCTCAAGATGAAACGATAAAAATTACTATAAAGGATAATGGTATAGGTATACCCAAAGAAGATTTAAAGAGAATTTTTGAAAGGTTTTATAGAGTTGATAAGGCAAGAACAAGAGAACTTGGCGGGACAGGATTAGGTCTTTCTATATCAAAGAGAATAGTAGAATCTCATAATGGAAAGATAAATATAGAAAGTGAATATGACGAAGGAACTAGTGTGTATATAGTATTACCAATAAAGGATGATATTGAAAGTTAACAAAATCATGTAATTTAATTTTAAAACCCAGGTAATGACTTTGTAATATAATTTTTGTATAATTGTAGTACGCTTTTATTTAGATGAGATTATATGAGAATGATTAGAATATAAATAAATAGATTCATTTATCTGGTTTTAGGAGGATTAATTATGATAAAAAAAATATTATCTTTGGTATTTACAATTTTTATATTAGGTAATATTTATAATACAAGTTATGCTATACACCACAAAAATCCTGATGATATTAAAATAATTCCTAATGAAGATTATAATATTGCGAGACCTCAAGATTATTTAGTCACTAAGGAAGATACTGTATTAGTATCAGGAAAAGCTAAAGAAAATAGTAAAATATATATAAGTGTATATTCTTTAGAGGATTTATTGACTTCTAATAAATCATTATCAGTTAATAAGCTTTTATTTATGAATGAGGATCCTATAATTACGAAGGAAGCAGATGTTGGAGAATTAGAAAGATATAATGTTGAATTAGAGTTACCTATAGGAAGAAATAATATTATCATTGAAATAAATAATGGTGAAGATAATTATGTCTTTAATCGAAATATAACTATTACTAATGAAATGATAGCAAAGGAATATCTTTCCAATAAAAACATATTAAGAGATAGAGATATAATTAAGATAGCGAAGTTAAGAGCAGAAAAGAACTAGAAGGTGAGGTGGCTAATTTATGAATAAAGGTAAATTTAATACTTTAATTCTATTATCTTTGTTTATAATAAGCTTACTTCTTATTAACAAAGCATTTTTATATAATGATCAAAACTTATTTACATCCTTAGGAGATAGTAAAAAGGACTCTTCTAAGGATTTAATCATATCTAAAATTATTTATCCTAAAAGTATATTAGTAAATTATTCTGAAGATACTCATACCATAATAAATGCTAACAAATATGATTTGTGGAATGATTCAAAAGAAGTCATAAAAGATGTATTTACTGATATAAACATGAATATAACTGAAATTAATAAAGATGAATTAAGTGAGGAAAAAAATAAACGATCAATAGAGGTTCAATTTCCTGATGAATTTCCTATAAAGTTAATAACTAAAGCTTTAGATATATCTTTACAAACTATCATTGAAGAAAATATTGAATATATAGATGCTATTTATATAAGATTAGATGAAAAGCCATATGTCGTTATAAGTAGTGAAGATAAAATTATTAAGCTAGATAATGTTAGCTCTAATAATGTAGATAATATAGAAAAGACTATAGATTATATAAAATTATCAAAGGATTTCATAAATTTTTGGTCTGGAGAAATTAGTTTAGGAACAAAATCCAATGTATATATTCCTTATGATATGCCTAATGATAAAAAAAATATAATAGTAGAAAATGATATAAAAATAACTGGTGATATAGAGGAAAATGAAGACATTGATAAGTTTGCAGAGGAATTTTTTGATAAAGATTTATCTTATTTAAGGAAGATTGTAGATAATAGTGGAGCAATTGTATATATGTACAATCAAAATACTGGATTACTGGTATATCCCAATGGAATGGTGGAATATTCCAATACATTAGATGATGTTGTAATGGAGAGAAATATAGAAGAAAGTTTAGATACTTTAATTGATTTTATAATGGAAAAAGATAAATTACCAGAGGAAGCTTATTTATCTAAAGTTGAGGAAATTGAAGCTAGCAATAATAGTAAAGGATATAGATTTACATTTGATTATAATATAAATGAAAAGACTGTGTATATAAATAATGATAGAAAAGAGGAAGAATTATTAAATCCATTGATTGTAGAAGTATTTAATGATGAAGTTAAAAGTTATAGAAGATTTTACAGAGATATTATAGTAAGTCAAGAAATTGATGATCACACAGAGGAGAAGATTAATCCTGAGACTATAATAGAGATGAATATTGAACGAATAATAGAAGAATATGATGAAGATGAAAATCTTTTAGCTACTAATGTGCAACAAAAAATCTATGATAATATATTATCTTCTATAGACAATATATCTTTAGGATATTATGATAAGGCTTCAAAATATTATAAAACTCCTTTAATTGAAGTATGTGTTATAGATATCGGAGAAAATAGATTTATGTTTAATACTAATTCAGGAGAAATAGTGGATATTGAAAAGGTAGAATAATATTTTTAAACAAGAGGAGTTGCAAAGATTATGGACTGGTCAAAAGCTAAAAAAATATTAATTATAGCTTTTTTAATAGTGAACATTGTGCTTTTATCTAGTAATTTATATAGAGCTAAGGGTATGAATCAATATACTGCTACTACTGAAGAAGATGTAAAACAACAATTAGCAAAGGTTGATATTAAAATAGATACTGATATACCAACTAATGTACTTGATATAAAACTTTTAGAAATAAAATACGAGGATTATAGTACTGATACTAAAAAGATAGATATTGCAAGGAAGTTTGTACATTTGACTGATGTGATTGATTTTTCCAATGTAGAAACAGAAGATAATACAATAACATTTAATAATGGTAATGAGAGAATTGATATTGTAAATGATAATAAGCTTATATATACGAATAATAAGAAAGAAAATATAGAAAATACAAATTATGATCCTCATGAGGTTGTAAATGATTTTTTAAAGGATAAAGGATTTGATACAGATGATTATGTATTGAGAAATGAGGAGAAAAATGGATCAGTATATAATCTAGAATATACTAAGAAATATAAAGACACCATAGTAGAAAAAAGTTATATGAATTTTGTTATATCTTCGTCTAAAGTTGTAAAGTTTGAAAGATTTTGGATAGATGCTATTGAGGAAAAAGAAAATAAGTTTGAATTAAGACCTGCTACTGATCATCTACTAAAACTTTTATCAGAAGAAGATTTAATGGGAAAGGATATTGAGAATATAGATATATGTTATTATTTTGATCCTGCAGACACTGATATGTTTGATGTCAAAGAGCCTCGCTCTGGAGATGCAGTACCAGCTTGGAATGTAGAATTTAGTGATGGAACAAATAAATATCTTTATGATAATTGAGGCCTAGATAAGGTCTCTTTTTTATTCATAATCTAAATGACTATAAATGAAAATGGCTTTTATAAGTATAATTGATATAATATATAGTGTAGGTGTAAATATGGAGCCAATTTTAACATAGAGGATGAATAGTACAAATGAAGATGAATAGTTTGAAATTTAAAATACCTTTATTTATCGTGATTTTTGCTGTTTTTTCTGTGACTATAACAGGAATATCTACACAGAGAATAGTATCAAATGGTATTCAACAAAAAACTTTAGATAAAAATTTATTAATATCAGAAATGATAAGCAATGAGATTTCAATATATCTTGAGGATGCTAAAGTTACTGTAGAAACAGCTAGTAACTTTTCATCTCAAAGTTTTGAAGATACTGAATATATACAATATGAAATTTTTAGAATATATGATAACTTCCCATATTTTGATTTGATCTTTTATATGAATAATAAGGCTGATATGGTTTTTTCCAAACCCTCTAATGAACATGTCAAGAATAAATTATATATAGATCGTAGTTATTATTGGGATGTTATGAATACTGGTAAGACTTCTATTAGTCCACTACTAATAAGTAGTGTCTTAGAACGTCCCCACTTTATAATAGCATCTCCGGTAAGGAATAATAGTAAAGAGATTATAGGATTAATTGGTGCTGGAATTCCACTATACAATATTCAAGGGATAATAGATAAAACCCAGGTACAATTTAGCGGTCGATTATTAATAGTTGATAGACAAGGAAATGTGGTCATTGATTCTGATATGGAGACTGACAATGATGATATAGTTTCTATGAAAAATCAAAAATTTATTATTAATAGCGAAAAAACTGATTTAAAATCTATATTAAAGAATAAGGAGAATACAGTAGGTTATTATATTGAAAATAATGATAAATATTATGGTGCCATAACATTTGTTCCAGGGGTAGATTGGATGGTAATTGTAGAACAAGAGGAAGGAACAATGCTAGCTGAAGCTTTTGAGATCGAGAGAAAGTTAAGTGTTTTAATGATAGTAGTAGTAATTATAGCAGTAATTATAGGGCTTACCCTTGCATTTAGTATAATAAAACCTATAGGAAAATTAATAGAAAAAGTGAGGAGTTTAAGTAATGGAATAAAGGAATTAGATTTTACAGAAGTCGAAAAGGATTCAATTAATGAGATAACTGAATTAACCAAAGCCTTTAGTGAAATGAGTATTATACTGAACAAAAATATAACAGATTTGGAAAATTCCTTTGAAGAGCAAAATAGACTTCAAAAATATCTAAATAATATTTTAAGGAGTGTAGCTAATGGAATAATAGTATTTAATAATAGAGGAAATATAACAATATTTAATAGAGAAGCAGAAAAAATAACAGGATATAGTTCCAAAGAGGTAATAAATCTGAGGTTAGAAGAATTTATGGAAATACTTGATATAATTATAGGTAAGTTATTCACTGATGTTGTGGATAAAGGTGAGGTGTTCAATGATATAGAGTTTACTATAAAGAATAGATGTAAGCGGGAAATACCTATTAGTATCTCTGCATCTAGAGTATTAGATGATAATCAGCAGGTTATTGGAGTAGTTTTCCTTTTAAAAGATCTTAGTAAGATGAAGTTAATGGAGAGAGAACTAGCTAGTGATGATAGAATTAAAACTTTAGGACAGTTATCTGCTTCTATAATACATGATATAGGAAATCCCTTGGCTGGGATAGGTAATTTAATAGAAGTTCTAAAGGATAACACTAATGATAAGGAGACGAAGGATGAAGTATTAGAATTTCTAGGGAATGAAGTGGAAGATCTAAATAACCTTGTAATTAATTTTCTTGACTTTACCCATGAATCCAAACTAAACAAAACTTCCACTGCTATTCAAGAACTTTTAAATGTGATTTTAAATCTCTTAGATTCAGAAATAGAAGAAAAGAATATAACAGTGATAAAAAAATTCCTAGAGACATCAGTATTAGTTGATGTAGATAGAAGAGCAATAAAACAAGGACTTATAAATATTTTGAAAAATGCTATACATGCTGTAGATGAATATGGAAAAATATATATAGATTTTGTTATAGAAGGCGCTAAATTAAATATTATAATAGAAGATAATGGTAAAGGTATAAAGGAAGAGGATTTAGATAGAATATTTTTTCCTTTTTATACAGAAAAAAGAGAAGGCACTGGTTTGGGATTATTTATAACTTATAATATTATTAAGGATCACAATGGAAGCATAGTAGTTGAAAGTGAATTTGGTAAAGGAACAAAATTTATAATTAGCATACCTATTAAGGAAGAGTAATTATATTTAAGAATTGATCTTAAAGGAGAGATCTTGAATGAAGTTATTAATTATTGATGATGAAAAAAGTATAAGGTTATCTTTAAAGATAAATATGAAAAAATTAGGGGTAGATGTTTTTACTGCAGAATCTGGAGAAGAAGGATTGGAGATTATGAAAAAGGAAAGTCCTGACATTGTTATAGTAGATATAAAGCTACCTGGGATAAACGGTATAGATGTTTTAAAGGAGATCAAACGAATAAAGCCTTCATGTATTGTAATAATGATTACCTATTTGAGTGATGTTAAACTTGCAGTAAAGGCAATGAAAATGGGAGCTTATGATTATTTTACAAAGCCCTTTTTGTTGTCAGAGATTAGTAATTCTATAGAAGAGACATTGAAATATGCTAAGACCAAAGTAGAGATTAACAAGGAAAACTTGGATACTGAAGTAAAATTTATAGGTCAATCCCCTGAAATAATGAGAATTAAAGATAATATAAAGGAAATTGTTAGCATGAATTATAATACTTGTATTCTTTTAGAAGGTGAAAGTGGAAGTGGAAAGGAAGTTATTGCAAAGAGTATTCAGAGGCTAAAAGGAAATAATGTTCCCTTTGTATCAATAAATTGTGCTGCTATACCTGAGAATTTACAGGAAAGTGAACTGTTTGGATACGAGAAAGGTGCTTTTTCAGATGCAAAGAATTCAAAGAAAGGCTTGATTGAAAAGGCAAACAAAGGAGTTTTATTCCTTGATGAAATAGGTGATATGGATATAGCTCTCCAGGCAAAAATGTTAAGGGTACTTCAAGAAAAAAAATTTAGGAGAATAGGTGGTCTAGAAGAAATAAGTTTTAATGCTATTATAATCTCTGCTACAAATAAAGATCTTCAATTAGAGATCAAAAGGGGAAATTTTCGCGAGGACTTATTTTTTCGACTAAATATAATTCCTATTTGTATACCTCCATTAAGGAAAAGAAAGGAAGATATTATACCTTTATTACAGCATTTTATTGAAAATTATAATCAAGCCCTTAATAAGAATATAGATTCCGTTTCTAAAAAGGTGGTAGATACATTTAAAAGTTATACATGGCCTGGGAATGTGAGGGAGTTAAAGAATGTTATTGAAAGAATAATGATATTTAAAAAAGATAATAAAATAAAAGCAGAAGATATACCAAAGGAAATTTTAGATGACAATATTAGGGAAGAAAATGAGTACTATAATTTAGAAATAGTAGAAGAAAGAGTAATAAAGAAAGCTTTGGATAAAAATGAATGGAATATTACTAAAACTTCAGAAGAATTAGGAGTATCTAGAATTACTTTAAGAAGAAAGATTGAAAAATATGATTTGAAAAACATGGACAAGTGATAACTTTTGAGAATAAGTGATAAAAAAGTTATCACTTTTTATATTAAAAGAATAAAAAATGACATATTTACAAATATATAATGTTAGTTAATTAATTAATCAAAAGCTATTATTAAGCCAAAGAACCTAATTATTTATTCATATTGTATAAAATGGCATGATATTTGCGATTATAATATGGTAGAGTTATTGAATTTGTGACTTAATAATTATACAAGGAGGAACAATTATGGATAAAGCATTAGAAGGTATTAAGGTTCTTGACCTTACTAGAGTATTAGCAGGTCCTTATGCTACTATGATATTAGCAGATATGGGAGCTGAAGTTATTAAAATAGAAATTCCTAATAAAGGTGATGACTCTAGACAGTTTGGACCTTATATCAATGGAGAAAGTGCTTATTTTATGAGCATTAACAGAAATAAGAAAAGTATGACTTTAAATTTAAAGAAACAAGAATCTAAAGATTTACTCTTAAAAATGGTTAAAGAAGCAGATGTTATTGTAGAAAACTATAGACCAGGAACTATGGAAAAACTTGGTTTAGGTTATGACAAGTTAAAGGAAGTAAATCCAAAAATCATATATGCAGCTGCATCTGGTTTTGGTCATACTGGTCCTTATAGTAAAAGGCCAGCCTATGATGGAGTAGTTCAGGCAATGGGTGGAATAATGAGTATAACAGGACAAAAGGGAGGAAAGCCAACAAGAGTAGGTCCTTCTATAGGGGATATTACTGCAGGGTTATTCACAGCTATTGGAATACTAGGAGCACTAAACTATAAGAATAAAACTGGAAAAGGACAAAAAGTTGATGTGTCTATGCTAGATGGTCAAGTAGCTATACTTGAAAATGCTATAGCAAGATACTTTGCTACTGGGGTTTCACCGGAACCAGCAGGAAACAAGCATACATCAATTGTACCTTTTGAACCCTTTGAAACTTCTGATGGAGAAATTGTTATCGCAGCAGGTAATGATAACTTATTTAGAAAGTTATTTAAGGTGTTTGGCAAAGAAGAAGTTGCTGATGATGAGAAATTTAAGACTAATCCATTGAGAAATGAAAATTATGATGAGTTAAGACCACTTATAGTTGAGGAAACTAAGAAGAAGACAACAAAAGAGTGGCAAAAATTATTAGATGATGCTGGAGTACCTAATGGGCCAATAAATAATATAGAAATGCTTGTAAATGATCCTCAGGTACAGGAAAGAGAAATGGTAGTAGAAGTGGAACATCCTACTGCAGGAAAGATTAAGATTCCAGGAGTACCAATTAAGATGAGTGAAACTCAAGGTAGAATAGAGAAACCAGCTCCTGTTTTAGGAGAGCATACTGAAGAAATCTTAAAGGATTTTGTAGGGTTAAGTAATGAAGAGATTAAAGAACTTAGAGAAAATGATGCTATTTAATAGCTACAAGGAGATAGAGGTTTCTCTATCTTCTTGTAATCTAATATAAGTATAAGGAGGTTAGACATGTGGAGATTTATGGTCTTGGTATAGTTGCTTTTTGTATGTTCGTGGGTTCATTTATTGGAAGAGGTATAGGCAACTTACTTGGTATAAGTGGTAATGTAGGTGGAGTAGGATTTGCAATGCTTATATTGATTTTACTTACTAACCACTTTAAAAAGAAGGAAAAACCTTTTAGTGAAAGAACATCTAAAGGAATATTACTATTGAGTTCATTATACATCCCAATTGTAGTTGCTATGTCTGCTAAACAAAATGTTGTTGCAGCCTTTGAGGGAGGAGCAGTAGCCTTTTTAGCAGGAGGAGTTGCTACAATAGGAGCACTACTTTTAGTACCACTAATATCTAAATTAACGGTTAAAGAAAATAATGAATAGAGGTGATTGAATATGACGGATATTATAAATACACTATTTACATCCTATGATTTAGTAGCAGCGTTAGGGATAGTAGCACTAATAATGGTTGTATCTTATGGCTTTGCTAAAATGATTGGACAAAAGAGAATGGGATCTGCTATAGCAATTATAGCTGGTTTAGTTCTTGCATATATAGCTGGCAGATATACTGGAGGAGAAAATGGATTAGCCGATGTAAGTTTATTTGCTGGTATTGGATTACTTGGTGGAGGAATGCTTAGAGACTATGCTATAATATCTACTGCTTATGGAGTAGATATTAACAACATAAAGAAAGCTGGTTTACCAGGAATAGTGTCCCTTTTAATAGGAGTATTATTCTCCTTTATCGTAGGTGCGGCTATGGCAGCATTATTAGGATATACGGATCCTGCGGATATTACTACTATAGGTGGAGGAGCGGTTACATTCGTTGTTGGTCCAGTTGCAGGATCAGCATTAGGAGCAAGTTCTGAGGTAATAGCTCTTTCTATTGCAGCAGGAGTTGTTAAGTCAGTATTGACTATGATTATCACACCTTTCGTTGCTCCTATAATTAAGCTTGACAATCCAACATCAGCTATGGTATATGGAGGTCTTATAGGTACAACAAGTGGAGTGGCAGGTGGATTAGCTGCTACTAATGCAGAACTTGTTCCCTATGGTGCAATGACTGCAACATTCTTTACAGGATTGGGAAGTCTTTTAGTACCATCAATAGGATATATTATAGTTAATGCGATATTTTAATATATAGAGGACAATTTATTCTTAAGTTTTTTAATTTTAATTTAGGAGGAAAGAATATGGCAAGTGATAGATTAGAAGAACTCCGCACCTTGAAGAAAAAGGTAAAACTTGGCGGTGGAGAGAAGAGCATAGAAAAGCAACATTCTAAAGGTAAATTAACAGCAAGGGAAAGAATAGAAAAACTTCTAGATCAAGGAAGTTTCATAGAAATAGATACATTTGTAGAGCACAGATCTACTAATTTTGGAATGGAAAAGAAAAAGGTTCCCGGGGAGGGAGTTGTTACAGGATATGGTACTGTTGATGGTAGATTAGTATATGTATTTGCCCAAGACTTTACTGTAATAGGTGGATCTTTAGGAGAGATGCATGCGGCTAAGATTACT
>NZ_WSFU01000081.1 GCF_016820635.1 Anaeromonas gelatinilytica
TTCTATCAATCAGATACCATCTTTTGATAGAGAAGCCTTTAGTAGTTTAGAACCCCACTCCTTCGGGTGTGGGAGCAGTCAGTAGAAAATTAATGTATCTTCGTATATATATCATGTATAATATATACATACCCTCTTAAGACAAGGAGGAAATTAAATGATAGTTTTATCTTGTAATAATATTACCAAATCTTATATAGCAGAAAAAACTTTAAATAATGTCTCATTTGCCATAAATAATGGAGAAAAAATAGGATTAGTTGGATTAAATGGTGCAGGAAAGACTACTTTATTTAAAGTTTTAACCGGTGAAATTTCTAGAGATTCTGGAGAAATATATATAGCTAAAGATACTAAAATAGGCTATCTGAAACAAAATACAACATTCAATAGTAAAAAAACTGTATATAATGAAACATTAACCGTTTTTGAATCTATAATACAAATGGAAAAAAACTTAAGAAATTTAGAGAAAGAAATTAGTATTGAAAGTAATAACTCGAATTCTTCTAAATTGGATAAGTTAATGAATAAGTATTCTGTTTTATCAGAAAAATTTACAGAAGCTAATGGATATGGATATGCAAGTGAAGTCAAGGGTGTTCTAAAAGGTCTAGGTTTCAATAATGATGAATTTGATCAACCTATAAATAATTTAAGTGGTGGACAAAAAACTAGAGTTACTTTAGCTAAATTATTATTAGAAAAACCTAGTTTACTATTATTAGATGAACCTACTAATCATCTAGATATTGAAGCCATAAATTGGCTTGAAAGATATATTAGAGAATATAAAGGTGCAGTAATAATAATATCCCACGATAGATATTTTCTTGATTCTACAGTATCTAAAATTTTTCAATTAGAAAATAATAATCTAAAGTCCTATAATGGCAATTATACAACCTATATCAAAAAACGTAAAAAAGAATTAAAATTATTAACTAAAAAGTATGAAGAACAACAAAAAGATATAAAAAAACAAGAAGAAATGATACAAAAACTTTCCCTTGGTGGAAAAAGAGCTATACGCCAAGCAAAAAGTAAAGAAAAAATGCTAGATAAAATAAAGAAATTAGATAAACCTACTTCTATTAATGGAAAAGCTAAGATGCGATTCGAACCTAAGATTAAAAGTGGTAATGATGTATTAAAAGTAAGAAATCTTACAAAATCCTTTAATAATAATGAAATTTTCAAAAATATATCATTCGATATATATATAGGAGAAAAAGTAGGACTTATAGGTCCTAATGGTATCGGTAAATCTACAATTTTAAAAATATTATTAAATAAATTAGACTATGATGAGGGTATTATAAACATTGGTCATAAAGTTAATATAGCTTATTATGATCAGGAACAAACGAATTTAAATAATGATAAAACAATTATAGATGAAATTTGGGATGACAATCCAAAACTCGATCATTTTCAAATAAGAAGTATATTAGCAAGATTTTTATTTACTGGAGAAGATATATTTAAAGAAATATCTACATTAAGTGGTGGCGAAAAAAGTAGAGTATCTTTGATAAAACTTATGTTATCTAAAGCTAATTTCTTATTAATGGACGAGCCTACTAACCATTTAGATATTGATTCTAAAGAAGCTTTAGAAGATTCTCTTGTAGATTATGACGGCACACTTTTAATTATATCCCATGATAGATACTTCTTAAATAAAGTAACAGATAAAATATTAGAATTAGATAAAAATGGAATAGAAGAATATCTTGGAAACTATGATTATTATTTAGAAAAAAAGAATAGTTTGATGAAAGAAAACGAAGAAATACCAATTGAAACCAAAACTCAAATAAAAAATCGTCGTAAAAGGGAAAGAGAAAAAATTAGAAGGAAACAACAAAAAAATAGGCAAATCTCTAATATAGAAAAAGAAATATCATCCTTAGAAAAAGAACTAACTATTCTAGAAAATTTAATGTGTAAAGAAGAAATATATTCAGATCCAAATAAAAGTCTAGAAACAAATCAAAAAACTAATCTAGTGAAAGATAAATT
This sequence comes from Anaeromonas gelatinilytica, assembly GCF_016820635.1. Taxonomy (GTDB): domain Bacteria; phylum Bacillota; class Clostridia; order Tissierellales; family SIT17; genus Anaeromonas; species Anaeromonas gelatinilytica. Next base: position 2,026 of record NZ_WSFU01000081.1, read on the forward strand.
GGAAAAGCTATATAATGAATGGGAAGAACTACTTGTTGACTAATGTCGATAAGTAGTTCTTATGTTTACCAAACAAACGTACTATTTATGGTTAAATATACTAGAAAAAATAACAAGAAAATTATTTTATCCTTTTTCTCCACAATTTATACACATAATCCCCAACTTTATCCACATTTCCATATTGGGACAGGCTCTTTTTTATAGTTATTTTCCACATTATCCACAAAAACTGTATATAATCCTGTCAACAATGTGGATAAAACGTTAATAAGACTTTTCTTTACAATTTTCGTGACTTTGCAACAAATAAGTTTACACAATTACTTTAACGATAATTATATTCTATAGCAAAACTTTGTTAACTCATAAGTAACATTATTATTTCTTCTATAATTTATTTCCACATTATATTTAATACTAAATTTAAAACCTATAGCTGTGTACCCGTGAAATATAAACATTTATTTATCTCCAAGTTTCAAATTAGGTACCGCATTTAAATCTAGATCTGATGTTCTTCCATTAATATAATCATAATATCCAGCACAACCTATCATAGCTGCATTATCTGTACATAATATTTTAGAAGGATATTTCAATTCTATTCCTTCCTTATTAGCTTTTTCTTTCATTAAATTTCTAAGTCCTTCATTAGCTGCTACTCCACCAGCTATAGCAATAATATTAGAATTCTTTAATTTAGCTGCCCTTATAGTTTTATTTACTAATACTTCAATCACAGATTGTTGAAAACTAGCAGCCACATCCTCTACTACTATATCTAGATTCTTCTGCTTTTGATTATGAAGATAATTTAAAACTGCTGATTTCAATCCACTAAAACTAAAATCAAAACTTTCTTCCTCCAAATAAGCCCTTGGAAAATCTATTGCATATTTATTACCTTTCATGGCTAATTTATCAATTATTGGTCCTCCAGGATATCCTAATTTCATTGCCCGGGCTATTTTATCAAAAGCTTCTCCAGCAGCATCATCTCTAGTTCTTCCTAGTATTTCATACTGTCCATAATCTTTTATATATACTAAATGAGAATGTCCACCTGATACGATTAGACATATAAAGGGCGGTTCTAAATCAGGATACTCAATAAAATTTGCATTAATATGACCTTCTATATGATTTACTCCTATCAAAGGCTTGTCTAATGCATATGCCAATGCCTTACCATAGGATAGTCCAACTAATAAAGCTCCTACCAATCCTGGACCATAGGTAACAGCAATATTATCTATATTATTTAACGTTATATTTGCCTCGTTTAAAGCATCATCTAATATATAATCAATTGTTTCAATATGTTTCCTCGAAGCTACTTCAGGAACTACACCTCCAAATTTTTTATGTAATTCTATCTGTGAAGATATCCTATTACTCAAAACTTCTCTACCATTTCTTACTACAGCTATAGAGGTTTCATCACATGAACTTTCTATGGCTAGTGTAATCATATTTCTCAAAAAAATCCCTCCACTACTTATCTATTACTATTCATTATATACTACAGTCTATAATTTCAACAAGCTCCTCCAACTATACATAATATCAATACTAATATATAAAGATTATATAACGAAAAAATGATTACGTGACTAAAAAAAACAGAGCACATAAAGTACCCTATCTAATCCAATTTAATATCCATATTTGATAATATTTTATCTATAAGATTTAAATCGCATTTATGCTCCGAATTAAAATGCACACAATTTTCACAACTAATCACTGTTTCTCCCATACTCTTAACATCAGATCTTAAAGATGAATTCTCTTCAAATCTATGTTCGCTACATCGTTCAGCTATATTCTTCAATTGGTCTCTATTAGCCATATTTGACATATATTTCCCATTGCCGAAACCTTATAAAACTCTATAAAGCTTGTTTAATTCCTCGTTCAACCTACCACATTTTGCTATAAACTACTTTGGTTTGATATAGTAGTCCAAGGGCTTAAATTCCGATACAACGCATCGTACATATACAAGTTTACTTTTTAGTATAATCCCTTGTATTTACTAAATTTGCTTGGTTTTCGCTAACTATTTACGCAAGTAGTTTTATTTATACACTAACACCCCCAAGGTTCTACCCTATGACTATATCACTTTCGCAATATATGGGATTCACAATAGTTAATTAATATTATATCATAAATTTAGTTGTTGTATCATTATAAAATCTTCATATACATTTATAAAGTTTATAAATGTTTTTACAACAGTTTTCCACCTCCAAATTAATTCTATCAACTCATCATATTTACATATAATTAGTATAACTAATTTGAAAGATTATATTCAAAATTACAGAACTTATGAGCGAGAAAAGCCACTTCTTCAGATGTGGGATGAAAGGGATATTTTTTAAATAGTTATTGTGGTTTATCAGCAT
>NZ_WSFU01000119.1 GCF_016820635.1 Anaeromonas gelatinilytica
TCAAGTACAATTTAAGTAAAATTAAATTTTTTACTGGAAATTTGATGCGAAATCTCTGATAAATTATTTATTTACTTCTATTTTTTCATTATTTTTGTTATAATATAGGATAATTGGATACTATAGATAAAGAAGTATTTAGGAGGAATATGTATGAACAAAAAATATCTAATAACCACATGGGGTTGTCAGATGAATGAACATGATTCAGAAAAAATTGAAGGAATATTAAATTCCCTAGGATATATATCTACAGATAATAAAGAAAGTGCCAATTTAATTATATATAATACGTGCTTAGTAAGAGAAAATGCAGAATTAAAAGTTTATGGAAATCTTGGAGAGTTAAAAGGATTAAAAAGAAAAAATCCAGATTTAATAATAGCAGTATGTGGATGTATGATGCAAAAAGAAGAGGTTAGATCTATTATTAAAGAAAAATATTCTCATGTAGATTTAATATTTGGAACTCATAATTTTCATAAACTTCCGGAATTATTAGAAAGCTATGATCAAAAAAGAAATATGTTGATAGATGTATGGAATGATAGTCCAGATATCGTCGAAAATATTCCAACGAAACGCAAATATGATTTTAAAGCTTTCATTAATATAATGTATGGATGTAATAATTTTTGTTCTTATTGTATAGTTCCTTATACTAGAGGAAGAGAAAAAAGTAGAAATCCAGAAGATATTTTAGCAGAAGCTATAAAACTTAGTAAAGAGGGATATAAAGAAATCACATTATTAGGTCAAAATGTTAATTCTTATGGTAAAACTTTAGAAAATCAAGTTACATTTGCTCAATTGCTTTATATGTTAAATGAAATAGAAGAATTAGAAAGAATTAGATTTATGACATCTCATCCTAAGGATTTATCTGATGAATTAATTGATGCTATAAAAAATTGTGATAAAGTTTGTAATCATCTTCATTTACCTTTTCAAGCTGGAAGTAATAAAATACTTAAAATAATGAATAGAAAGTATACTAAAGAAAAATATTTAGATTTAGTAAAAAAGATAAGAAAAGAAATCCCAGATGTATCTCTTACTACAGATATAATTGTAGGCTTTCCTGGAGAAACCAAAGAAGATTTTGAAGAAACTTTAGATGTTGTAAGAAAGTCTAATTTTGATTCAGCTTTTACATTTTTATATTCAGTGAGGGAAGGAACTCCTGCAGCGAAAATGTCTGAACAAGTTCCAGATGAAATAAAGCATGAACGATTCCAAAGATTATTAGATACATTACATCCTATTAGTCTTAAACGAAATAAGGAGTTAATTAATAGAGAATTTAAAGTATTAGTAGAGGATATAAGTAAAAATGATGATACTAAATTATCTGGTAGAACTGATACTAATAGATTGATTCATTTTAAAGGAAATAAAGAATTAATAAGTGAAATAGTTAATGTAAGGGTTACAGATGCTAAAACGTGGACCTTGGAAGGTGAGATAGTTGAATAATATATTAGATATGGCTAGAGATTTAGGACAATCTATTCAAGAATCTGAAATATTAAAAGATTATTTGCAAAAGGAAGAAAACTTTCATAAAGATCAAGATGCTATAAATTTGCAAAATAAAATACAAGTAAAAAGTAAAAAATTAAATCAATTGATAATAGAAAGAAAAACAGAAAATATTAATAATTTAAAGTTAGAAATTGAAAATCTAAAACAAAAATTAATAGAAAATGAAAATTATAGAGAATATAATATAGCTAAGAGCAAGATAGAAAAGATCATGGAAAATATTAATAATATACTTGAGTATTATACAGGTATTAATAATAGATCTGGTTGTACTAATTGTAGCAAAAAATGTAATAAATAGACTAAGAAATATTTCTTAGTCTATTTACTTTAAATAATGCTTTATCAGGAGGAATTAATATGGGTAAATTAACACCTATGATGGAACAATATATGAAAATAAAAAATGAAAATAAAGGTTCTATTTTATTTTTTCGTTTAGGAGATTTTTATGAGATGTTTTTTGATGATGCACTGATTGCATCAAAAGAGTTAGAAATTACTTTAACTGGAAGAGAATGCGGTTTGAAAGAAAAGGCTCCTATGTGTGGTGTTCCATACCACTCTGCAGATGGATATATTGGAAAATTGATTTCAAAGGGATATAAAGTAGCTATATGTGAGCAGGTAGAAGATCCTCAGTTGTCAAAAGGTATTGTTAAAAGGGATATAATTAGAATAGTTACTCCAGGAACAGTAATTGATTCTAAAATGTTAGATGAGAAGAGAAATAATTATTTAGTTAGTATTTATTTAAATGATAAAGGTATAGGAATTTCATATGTAGATATAACTACTGGTGAGCTTTATACTACTGAAAAAAATGAAAAAGATATAAATAAATTAATAAATACTTTAATGGATGAGTTAGCTAAAATAAAGCCTAAAGAGATAATAGTAAATAAAGATATATATGACTCAAAAATTAGGAAAACAATTGAAAATAGATTCAATTCTACTGTTAACAAATCTCCGGAATGGGTATTTAATACTAATGAAAGTGAAAAAATAATTAAAAATCATTTTAATGTTTTAAACCTTAAAGGATATGGTATAGAAAAGTTGGATTTTTCTATTAATAGTATTAGTGCTTTATTAGAATATTTAGAGGAAACACAAAAGATATCATTAGCACATATTAATAATATATCGAAATATAATATTGATAATTATATGATTTTAGATATAAATACTAGAACAAATTTAGAAATTACTGAAACAATAAGAGATAAAACAAAAAAAGGTTCTTTATTATGGGTATTAGATAAAACATCTACTGCAATGGGAGCAAGAATGATAAAAAAATGGATAGAAGAACCTTTATTAGATAAAAAGCTAATTAATGAAAGATTAAATGGCGTAGAGGTTTTAATAGATAATATTGTTATAATGGATGATATAAAAGAAATATTAAAAGAAGTATATGATATAGAGAGACTTGTTGGTAAAATATCTTATGGTAATTGTAATGCTAGAGATTTAATTGCCCTTAAGAATTCTATAAAAATATTACCTGAATTGAAAGAAATATTAGGAGAATTAAATTCGTTTTATCTTAAAAAACTATCAAAAAATATTGATTTGTTAATAGATGTTCATGAGCTTATAGAAAACTCAATAATTAATGATCCTCCTATTACTATAAAAGAAGGTGGAATAATAAAGCAAGGATACAATAAGGATTTGGATGAATTAATAACTGCATCTAAAGAAGGTAAACAATGGCTTTCTAAATTAGAGAATTCTGAAAAAAATAGAACGAGTATTAAGTCTTTAAAAGTAGGTTTTAATAAAGTCTTTGGATATTATATAGAGATAACTAAATCTAATTTAGATTTAGTACCTGATGATTATATTAGAAAACAAACGTTATCAAATTCAGAGAGATATATAACTCCTGAATTAAAAGAAATGGAATCAAAAATTTTAGGAGCGGAAGATAAAAGTACAATATTAGAATATAAAATTTTTAATGAGATAAGAAATGAGATAAGAAATGAAATAGAAAGGATTCAAAATACCGCAAAAATAATTTCTAATATCGATGCTATAAATTCTTTAGCTCAAGTAGCATATAAAAATAATTATATTAAACCCAATATTAATAATAATGGTTTAATAGATATAAAAAATGGAAGACATCCAGTAGTTGAAAAAGTCTTAGATGAAGAAATGTTTATACCTAATAATACAATATTAGACACTGAAAATAACAGGTTAAATATAATTACTGGTCCTAATATGGCAGGTAAATCTACTTATATGAGACAGGTAGCAATTATAAACTTGATGGCTCAAATAGGAAGTTTTGTTCCAGCTGAATATGCTAATATTTCTTTAGTAGATAGGATTTTTACAAGGGTAGGAGCTAGTGATGATTTATCACAAGGTCAAAGTACTTTTATGGTTGAAATGAATGAGGTTGCTAATATTCTTAATAATAGTACTTCAAACAGTTTAATAATACTTGATGAAATTGGAAGAGGTACAAGTACTTATGACGGGTTAAGTATAGCGTGGGCAGTTATTGAATATATTAGTGATAAAAACAAGATAGGTGCAAAAACTTTATTTTCAACTCATTATCATGAGTTGACAGAATTAGAAGGTGTAATAAACGGTTTAAAAAATTATAAAATAACTGTAAAAGAAGATGGTGATGACATTATATTTTTAAGAAAGGTAGTAAGAGGAGAAGCTGATAAAAGTTATGGTATAGAAGTAGCAAATTTAGCTGGAGTACCATCTGAAGTTATTTCAAGAGCTAAAACTATACTATCAGAACTTGAAATGAAAGATATAAATAATGATATTGATTTTAAAAATCGTACTTATAATAAGGATGAAGAAATTTTAGGAGCTAAAGATGATCAAATAAATATATTTAGTTATAAGAAAGATGAAATAGTTAAAATTATACAGGAAATTGATCTTATTAATATAACTCCTCTTGAATCAATGAATATTTTAAATAAATTAATTAAAAAGACAAAAGAAATTTAGGTGATTATATGAATAATAAAATTAAAATATTAGATGATAATACTATTAATAAGATAGCGGCTGGTGAAGTAATTGAAAGACCAGCTTCTATCGTTAAAGAGCTTATAGAAAATTCTATTGATGCGGAATCTACTAGCATTACTATTGAAATTAAAAATGGTGGTAAAAGTTATATTAGAATAACAGATAATGGAAAAGGAATAAATCCAGAAGATGTCCAATTAGCTTTTTTAAGACATTCTACTAGTAAAATATCTAGTTCTAATGATTTATCAAATATATTATCTTTAGGTTTTAGAGGAGAAGCTTTAGCAAGTATTTCATCAATTTCTATGGTTGAATTAATAACAAAAACTGATGATAATGATGTAGGTAAATCTATTGAAATTCATGGTGGAATATTAAAGCGAGAATTGGATACAGGAGCTCCAAAAGGAACAACTATTATTGTAAAAAATGTTTTTTATAATACTCCAGTTAGAAAAAAATTCTTAAAATCTGATGGATCAGAATCAGCTAAAATTAGTGATATAATAAATAAATTAGCTATGTGTAATCCTGATATTTCTTTCAATTATATTAAAGACAATAGAAGTATACTTAAGACACCTGGGAATGGAGATATTAAATCAACTATTTATAGTATATATGGTAAAGAATATATAGAATCCTTAATAGATATTAATTTTCAAAATAATGATGATTTTAAAATTCAAGGATATATATCTAAACCATCATTAACAAGGGGTAATAGAAATAACGAATTATTTTTTGTTAATAAGAGGTATGTAAATAGCTTAATATTATCAAAAGCCGTAGAAGATGCTTATAGTTCTTTAATTACAATTAATAGATACCCAGTAGTGTTTTTATACCTTGATTTAAATCCTCAAGATATAGATGTAAATGTACATCCTTCTAAAATAGAGATAAAGATTGAAAATGAAACTAAAGTAATAAATAAAATAAAAGAAATTATTAGAAAAAAATTACTTGGTGAAAATTTAGTTCCCAAAATAAACTTATCAAAGGAAAATAATCAAGATAAACAAGAAAATATAATAGATATTATCAATACTACAAAGACTGTGTCAACTAGTAGTATTGATAATAAAGAAATGGATTTATCTAATAATAAATACAATGAATCTTTGAGTCAAACTGTAGATGTAGATAAGGTTTATGAAAATAATTATATATCTAATGACAATGATTATAATGGTCATAATGAGCTTAATATAAAAAATAAAAAAGAAAATGAAATTTCTAGTAACAATCCTAGCAACAATAAAGAAATTTTTCCCGATTTAAATATATTAGGTAGAGTTTTTGATACTTATATAATTGGTGAAGATAAAGAATTAAATTCATTATATATGATAGATCAACATGCAGCGCATGAAAGAGTTATGTATGAAAAATTCAGAAAACAATACGAAGAAGAAGAAGTTATAATTCAACCTTTATTAATTAGTGAAAATCTTGATTTAAATCATCAGGAATATCAATTAGTATTGAATAATATTCAATTATTCAGAAAATTAGGATTTGATATTGATGAATTTGGATCAAATACTATTATTTTAAGAGGAGTTCCTATGGTCTTTGGAGTACCTGATGGTCATAAATTATTTATTGAAATACTTGATAATTTAAATAATGAAATAAATAATAGGTATGAGTTAAAAGTGGAAAAGATCATGAAAATGTCTTGTACAAATGCAATTAAAGCAGGAGATTACATTGGAAAAATTGAGATTAATAAATTAATTTCTGATTTAAAAAATTGTAATAATCCTTTTACTTGTCCTCATGGAAGACCTATAACTATTAAAATTACAAAATATGAATTAGAAAAAATGTTTAAAAGAATTCAATAATAAGGATGATTTTATGAAAAAAGATCTAATACTTATTGTAGGACCTACTGCAGCAGGAAAAACAGCTATATCTATAGATATAGCTAGAAAAATTGCTGGAGAAATAATATCAGCAGATTCAATGCAAATATATAAATATATGGATATAGGAACTGCAAAAGTTACTAATGACGAAATGCAGGGAATACCACATTATTTAATAGATGAAATATATCCAGATGAAAAGTTTACCGTATCTGAATTTAAAAAATTAGCTTATAATTATATCTCTAAAATATACAATAAAAATAAATTTCCAATTGTTGTAGGAGGAACTGGTTTATATATAAATTCATTAGTATATAATTTAGATTTTACTAAAACTGTATCTAATTCTAAATTAAGATATAATTTTAATAAATTAGCTAAAGAAAAGGGAAACAAGTATATTCATGAATTATTAAAAGAAGTTGATAAAAAATCATATATAAGGATTCATGAAAATGATACTAAAAGAATTGTAAGAGCTTTAGAAGTCTTTTATGATACAGGAAAACCTATGAGTGAAAGTTATAATAAATTTAGAGAACCTAACCCTGATTTTAATTTCATTATTTTTGGAATAACTATGGACAGAAAAAAACTTTATAAAAGAATTAATAGTAGAGTAGATTTAATGATAGATAAAGGTTTAGTTAAAGAAGTTAAAGGCTTATTAGATATGGGTTATCATAAAAATCTTGTATCTATGCAAGGATTAGGATATAAAGAGATTATAAGTTACATTAATGGAGAAATATCACTTAATGATGCTGTAGAGTTACTTAAAAGAGATACTAGAAGATTTGCTAAAAGACAGCTTACTTGGTTTAGAAGAGATAATAGAATTAAATGGATTAATATAGAGGAATATAAAAATAAAAGTGATATTATTAGTAAAATTGTATCTATTATAGAAAATGATTTAAATATATGAGGAGGTAAAACTATGACAAAAAATATTAATTTGCAAGATACGTTTCTAAATAAAGTTAGGAAAGAAAAAATTTCTATTACGATTTATTTAATGAATGGATTTCAATTAAAGGGTTTTGTAAAAGGTTTTGATAACTACATAATAGTTTTAGAAAGCGGAGAAAAACAAAATATGATATATAAACATGCTATTTCAACAATAACACCTTCAAAAAATGTTGATTTTTTAGGATAATAAAATATCGACTATAATTAAAAATACAAGAGGTGGAAAAATGATTAAGTCAACCATAAATTTATTATGTAAACAAAACGGAATAGATGAAGATATTTTAGAATTAGTATTTAAATCAGAAGAAGATGTTAATTTAAAATTTGAAGAAATTGAAAAGGTAAGTGAATATAATCAATTAAAAGTATTAAATGCAATGCAAAAAGAAAAATTAGATTCTACAACTTTTAATTGGACAACTGGATATGGATATGGAGATATAGGTAGAGAAAAGACAGAAAAAATATATGCAAATATATTTAAAACAGAGGATGCACTAGTAAGACCTACAATTGTTTCTGGAACACATGCTTTATCTTTAGTATTGTTTGGTATTCTATTACCTGGTGATGAACTTATATCAGCTGCTGGAGCTCCATATGATACATTATTAAAGGTGATAGGGAAAGAGGGGAATGAAGATGGTACATTATTAGAACAGGGGATAAATTATAAGGAAATTCCATTATTAAGTGATAGAATTGATATTGAAAACCTTCTTTCTAAAATATCTGATAAAACAAAAATGATTCTTATTCAAAGATCTACTGGATATAGTTTTAGAAAAGCTTTAACTATTAAAGAGATAGAAGAAACTATTAAAGAAATAAAAAAAATCAGTAAAGATATAATATGTATGGTGGATAATTGTTATGGAGAATTTGTTGATATAAAGGAACCTACTGAAGTAGGAGCAGACATTATGGCAGGTTCATTAATCAAGAATCCAGGAGGTGGATTAGCTTTAACCGGAGGATATATTGTTGGTAAGAAGAATTTAATAAAAAGAATATCAAATAGGAGTACTGCACCAGGTATAGGAAAAGAATGTGGTTTGACATTTGGGACAACAAGGAGAACATTACAAGGATTATTTTTAGCTCCACATATTGTAGCTGAATCTTTAAAAATTGCATTACTTACCGCTAAAATTTTTACTGAATTAGGCTATGAAGTAATACCTAAAATTAGTGATAAAAGAAGTGATATAATTCAAGCAATTAAAATGAAGAATAAAAATAAAGTAATTAGTTTTTGTCAATCCATTCAGGCCTCATCTCCGGTAGATTCTCATGTAATACCAGAACCTTGGGATATGCCTGGTTATAATGAACCAGTCATAATGGCTTCTGGAGCATTTATTGAGGGTTCATCAATAGAATTAAGTGCAGATGCACCTATTAGAGAACCTTACATTGTATATCTTCAAGGAGGGCTAAATTATTATCATGGCAAACATGCTCTTATGCAGGTGTTATCTGATTTTAAAAATAAAGGATTAATTTAGAACAATAGACTAAGATAATATCTTAGTCTATTGTTCTAAATACTCCTTTTATTTTCCCTAAAATAATTACATCTTTAACTATAATTGGATCCATGTCTGGATTTTCTGGTTGTAACCTAATATAATCTTTCTCTTTATAGAATCTTTTTATAGTAGCTTCATCTTCAATTAATGCAACTACAATATCACCATTTTTTGCAATGTTTTGTTGCTTTACTAAAACATAATCTCCATCTAATATACCTGCATCCTTCATAGATTCTCCAACTACAGAAAGCATAAAAACAGTATCGTTATTAACAAGATCTACAGGTAATGGAAAAGTATCTTCAATATTTTCATTTGCTAATATTGGAATACCAGCAGTAACTTTACCTATAATAGGTACTTCTGTAATCTCTTTTCTACTGAATATATTATCATTTCTACCATCTAAGACTTCTATAGCTCTTGGTTTTGTAGCATCTCTTCTAATATAACCCTTTTTTTCTAGTCTAGATAAATGTCCGTGAACAGTTGAAGTAGATTTAAGTCCTACTGCTTTACATACTTCTCTTACTGATGGTGGATATCCTTTTGTCTCAATTTCTTTTTTTATAAAATTTAATATATTGTACTGTTTTTTTGATAAGTCTTCATACATATGTAGCACCCCACAATAGTTATTTTAAAATAGTATAACATAATTTTCAAAATAAATCAAACACTCGTTCGTTTTTCTCTTGACAAAAGAACATTCGTTCTGATATAATTTAATCAATGAAAAGAACTAATGTTCGGGAGGTTGAAAAATGAGAAAAAATAATATAGTTATAGTTAATAAATCTAGATTTACTATATTTCTGACAATTATAATAATATTATTAACTTTTTTGTTTAGTGGTTTACTAAATAGAGTAATTGCAAAAACGAATATTTTTCAAGATTATCAAGATTATAATGAAATTTTTGTTAGAGAAGGAGATACGATTTGGAATATAGCTAAAAAAAATAATCCATACGAAGAAGATATTAGAAAAATTGTATTTAAGATAGAAAAATTAAATGGTTTAGAAGGTCAATACATAAGACCGGGAGATATGATAAAAATACCAAGAAAGTAATTATTTCTTGGTATTTTTTGATAAAGGATTACTTTTAACTGCTTGTCTTAATTTATCATCATCTAAGTGAGTATAAATTTGAGTAGTGGATACACTAGTGTGACCTAATATTTGTTGAAGTGCTCTTATATCAACATTTCCATGTTTATACATTAGGGTAGCGGCTGTGTGGCGTAATTTATGTGTAGATATTTTTTCTGTATCAAGGCCAGCTTCACCTAAATGTTTTTTAACTAAATGTTGTACAGCTCTTACACTTAATCTGTTCTTTCGTTTACTTAAAAATAAAGCTTTAGGATCTTTAATATTACTTTTTGGTCTTATTTTTAAATATTCATTTATTGCATATATGCAAGATTCATTCAAATATATAGTACGTTCTTTATCACCTTTACCCGTAACTGTTAATGTGTCATCTTTTATTCTATCAATATCAATACTTACTAATTCTGATATCCTTAATCCGCAATTTAAAAAAAGCATTAATATTGCATAGTCTCTTTCGGGATATTGACCTTTAATATTATTGAGTAGTTCTAATGATTCATTTAAAGTTAAATAAGAGGGGTGTTTTGATGATAATTTAGGTGTTTCCAAATTCACAGCTGGATTTTCATCTATTAAATTTACTATACTATGTAAATATCTAAAAAAAGATTTTATGCTTGCAACTTTTCGAGCTCTAGTTGTACTAGAATTATTTCTTTGTTTATCTACAAATGATATATATGAAAATAAATCTTGTAAAGTAACTTTTTTCATTATATTAGAATCAAAATCTGAAACATCAATTTCATCGAATTCAATATCATTAGGAACTAATCTATATCTGATTTTTAAATATCTTAAAAAAGTTCTAAGATCATAATAATATTCCCGTATTGTATTCTTTGATTTACCTTTAATTGTGTCTAGATAATTTAGAAAATCTTCTAAGAAAATAGGTATATCATGCATAATTATCACTCCTTAACAAAATATATTGATATTATATCATTTTTGATGGTTTTTGTCACAAAATTATTATTTTGTGACAAAAAAATAAAGAAAATACATTCTTTTTTATAGATATTTTCTTTATTTTAATCATCTGTTTAATAAATCGAATGATTTTTATACTTAATTTTACTTTTTATGCTTAAACATTACTTCATATTAATATATAATTTTATTTTTAAATATTCCTTATGATTTTTATATTTGTCAAAATCAGGCTTGTTAAATTGGATTTTAAGGAGTCGTAATCGATATTTATATGTATTTACATATTCAGACATTAATCTTTCTTATACTTGATTATAAAAGCTTTTGCTGTGAAATGAAGTTTTTTCATGAAAATATATTTTGGATTTACAGATTTAAGAAAACTATTCCCTTTCTAAGACAATGATTTATACTATTTATAAGAAAATGAAGGATTCGTTAAGATTACATAAAAGAGTTTCAAGAAACATATGAAAATATTTCTGAAATCATATTGGTAGTAAATTATAAAAATTTTTAATGTTACTAGTAGGTTTACATAATAATATTATGTAAACCTATGGGGTTATTTCATATATCAAACTTTCAATTCTATATTTACTCCTAAAACTTCTTTATTATTTTTCAATATTGGACTTATATATTCATTAATAAATTCTTCTACTTGTTCTTCAGATCTTCCTATGAAATTTTTAGGGTTTATTATATTATCGATTTCATTATCAGATAATGGAAATTTATTTGAGTTTTTTATCTTATCAATTAAGTTATTTTTCATTCCAAATTCTTTCACTTCTTTAGCTGCTTCCATTGATAGCAATCTTATTTTTTCGTGTAATACTTGCCTATCTCCACCTTTTTTAACAGATTCCATTAAAATATTTTCTGTAGCCATAAAAGGTAATTCTTTATCTATATTAGTTTTAATTACATTTTCATATACTACTAAGTCCTCAAATATATTTGTAGCTATATTTAATATTGCATCACATGCCATAAACCCTTGAGCTATAGATAATCTTCTATTAGCAGAATCATCTAATGTTCTTTCAAACCATTGAGTAGAATATATCAATGCCGGATTCATTAAATTAGATATGATATATTTAGCTAAAGAAGATATTCGTTCAGATCTCATAGGATTTCTTTTATAAGCCATAGCGGATGATCCTATTTGATCTTTATTAAAAGGTTCCTCTATTTCTTTTAAATGTTGTAATAATCTTATATCATTAGTAATTTTGTGCAAAGATTGTGCAATACTACTTAATGATGCTAATATATCAAAATCTTGTTTTCTAGTATATGTTTGCCCAGATAATGGATGAATATTATCAAAACCCATTTTTTGAGCTACTAATTTATCTAATTTCACAACTTTATTGCTATCTTCATTAAATAAATTTAAAAAACTAGCCTGAGTTCCAGTAGTACCTTTAACACCTCTAAATTTAATATTATCAATTTCGAATATTAGTTTATTATAATCCAAATAAATATCATATAACCATAAAGAAGCTCTTTTTCCTACTGTTGTCATTTGTGCAGGTTGGAAATGAGTATAACCTAGTGTAGGTAAAGATTTATATTTTAAACAAAACTTAGACATTTTATCTATAAGATTTATAAGTTTGTTTTTAATTAATATAGAAGCCTCTTTCATAACTATTACATCAGTATTATCACCTACAAAAGCACTAGTTGCTCCTAAATGAATTATCCCTTTAGCTTTAGGACATTGTTCCCCATATGTATGAACATGAGCCATTACATCATGTCTAAATTTTTTTTCCATTTCTTTTGCTTTTTTATAATCAATATTATTTATATTTGATTTTAATTCCTCTATTTGTTCTTCAGAAATATTTAGACCTAATTCTTTTTCAGACTCTGCCAAAGCAATCCATAGTTTTCTCCAAGTAATGAATTTATAATCTGGAGAAAAAATTTCAGAAATTTCCTTACTTGAATATCTAGTTATTAATGGGTTTTCATATTCTGTTTTCATAATTAATCACTTCCTTTTGAAATAATTGTAGGAGATGCATTAATTACATCCCCTTTATATTTATTTTATATATTCTTCTATCCTGTTTAAACCTTCTTTTATGTTTTCAAGAGAAGTAGCATAAGAGAGTCTCATATAATCATCATCTCCAAATGCTATACCTGGTACAACAGCTACATGAGCTTCATCTAATAGTTTATTAGCTAAATCAACTGAGCTTTCTATTTTCTTGCCATGAATTACTCTTCCTTTAAGTTTAGATATATTTGCCATTACATAGAAAGCCCCTTTTGACTTTTTACATGACAAATCATCTATAGAATTAATCTTATCTACCATATAGTTTCTTCTTTCAATAAAATGTTTAATCATTTCATTAATAGCAGTTTCATTCCCATTTAATCCTTCAAGACTAGCATATTGAGAAATAGATGTAGGGTTTGAAGTTGAGTGACTTTGAAGATTACTCATTAATTTAATAATATCTTTATGAGCTGCAGTATATCCAATCCTCCATCCAGTCATTGCGTAGGCTTTAGACATACCATTTATAATAATTGTTTGTTCTTTAATTTTATCATTTAATGAAGCTATGCTTACATGTTCATTATCATCATAAATTAATTTTTCATAAATTTCATCAGAAATAACAAAAATTTTATTATCTACAGCCCATTTAGCTATGTTTTCCAGTTCTTTTTTTGTATAAGCAGTTCCAGTTGGATTACTTGGACTATTTAATATTATTGCCTTAGTCGAATTTGTTAAAGCATTATTTAAATCATCTATTGAGTATTTAAAATCATTTTTTTCTAAAGTCTTTACTTCTATAGGAATACCATCGGCTAATTTTACTAACTCTGGATAACTAACCCAATAAGGAACAGGAATTATAACTTCATCACCTGGATTTAATATAGCTGAAAGAGCATTAAATAATGAATGTTTAGCTCCACTTGATATTATTATATTTTCTAAATTATAATTTAAATCATTGTCTCTTTTAAATTTATCACAAACAGCTTGTTTTAATTCATTAATTCCTGAAGCTGAAGTATAACCAGTTTTTCCTTCTTCTATAGCTTGTACACCTGCTCTTCTAATATTTTCAGGAGTTTTAAAATCTGGCTCTCCAGCACCAAAACCTATAACATCAATTCCATTAGCTTTCATTTGTTTTGCTTTTGCTGTAATTTCCAAAGTTACAGATGGTGAAATATTTGAAATTTTATTTGATAATTTTAATTTCATAATATACCTTTACCTCCATTTTTTATTGATATCTTTAATATTCTATAAATATATAATGAATCCTTCAAGAAAATTAATGATTAATAAATTTTAATTTTCTTTATATACATCTTCTAAAATACATTCAACTATAGTTAATGAATCTATAAAATTATCTTTATATAGTAATTTTATTTTCATATAGTGTTTGTATCCTTCTTCTGTTAATTTATAATGTCTTATGGAACGTTTGTCAGGTTCCTCCCACCATCCTTTAATATAATTTTCTTCTTCAAATTCTCTTAATAAAGGATAAATCATACCAGGAGATGGTTCCCATTTTCCCTTCAATCTTTTTTTTATCTCATCAATTATTTCATTACCATAATAACTCTTTTCTCTTAATAAATGTAGTATGTATAATTTAACAAATGATGTAGTACTTATTTTAGTGGGAAATTGTCGATTTCTTGTTTTTATCATTTTATCACCTTCAGAATTTATTTATATTTAAATTTATATAATAATTCTTTTAAAGAATTAAATTCAATATAAGAATCACCTATATTTGGTGAATCTTCAGACTTATCTCCATGAAAATCAGATCCTCCTGTAATATATAAATTTTTACTTTTAGCTAGATTTAAATACTTATTAGAAATCTCTTTTGAATGTTTAGAATGATATACTTCTATGCCATCAACACTGAAATTATCAATTAAATGATTAATATTAACATCTAATAAGAATGGATGAGCAAGAACAGCAATACCATTACATTTATGAATTATTTCTATTCCTTTTTTAAAGCTTAATCTGTATCTATCTACAAAAGCTTTTTTACCTTTTCCAATATATTCATTAAATGCTTCAGAAATATTCTCTGTATAACCTTTATTTACCAATACTCTAGCTATATGAGGTCTTCCTATATTTTCACCCTTTAATTCTTTTAATACTTCATTAAAAGTAATATTAATATTTAAATTTTGCAATTTATTCACTATTTTTTTAGCTCTATTATATCTATATTCTTTTATCTTTTTCAATAAATTTATTAAATCTTTATTTTTATAATCTATAAAATAACCCAACAAATGAACTTCGTTATCGTTATATATTGTACTTAATTCTATTCCAGGTATAACTGTAAAATCATCATATATCTTACTTTTATTTATTGCCTCATCTATTCCTTCTATTGTATCATGATCAGTAATAGCAATTAAATTTAAATTTTCTCTAATAGCTAAATTAACAATATCAGAAGGAGAATATTTTCCATCAGATGCCGTAGTATGAATATGTAAATCTGCCTTTTTCATTTTTGTCCTCCAAAATAAAATATATTCATAACTATTATAACCAATCTTTTATATAAATTACAAATAGATTTACTAGATAAATAAAAGAATCTGCTTTAAAGCAGATTCTTTTATTTATCTAGGTTCTACAATTAATTTAATAGCGGTTCTTTCTTCACCGTCAATTTGAATATCTGTAAATGCAGGTATACAAATTAAATCTACACCACTAGGAGCTACAAACCCTCTAGCAATAGCTACTGCTTTTACTGCTTGATTTAATGCCCCTGCACCTATAGCTTGTATCTCTGCTGACCCTTTTTCTCTTAATACACCTGCTAATGCTCCTGCTACAGAATTTGGATTTGATTTTGCTGATACTTTTAATATATCCATTATTTTGCCCCCTTTAATAATTTTATACTTGGATTTATAGTAAGTATTCTACAAAATTATAAGAAATCCTTTATTTATTGGAAATTTTTTAGAATATTTAATTATTTGAAAAAAACACATTAATAAAGTAAATTATGGATACTAAAAAAGAAGATAATTTTAAAAATTATCTTCTTTTTAAAATTTATTATGTGGCATATTCTATAGATCTAGTTTCTCGAATAACATTGACTTTGATCTGTCCCGGATAATCAAGTTCACTTTCTATTCTTTTAACTATATCTCTAGAAATATGAATAATATCTAAGTCACTTATAAGATTTGAATCTACTATTATTCTAACTTCTCTACCTGCTTGAATTGCATAGGATTTTTCTACACCTTCAAAAGAATTTGCTATTTCTTCTAATTTTTCTAGTCGCTTAATATAAGATTCTAATGTTTCTCTTCTAGCACCAGGTCTAGCTGCTGATATCGCATCAGCTGCTTGTACTAATATAGCTTCTATTGTAGTTGGCTCTACATCATCGTGATGAGCTTCTACTGCATGAATAACATCTTTATTTTCTTTATAGCGTTTTAATATATCTACTCCTATAGCAACATGTGGACCTTCCACCTCATGATCTACAGCCTTTCCAATATCATGAAGTAATCCAGCTCTTTTTGCTATTCTTACATCTGCTCCTATTTCTGATGCAATAATACCTGCTAAATGAGATACTTCAATTGAATGTTTCAATACATTCTGTCCATAACTTGTTCTATATTTTAATCTACCTAATAATTTAATTATTTCTGAATGAAGTCCGTGAATACCCGTATCAAAAGTAGCTTGTTCTCCTACTTCCCTAATATGATTATCTACTTCTTTTTTTGCTTTTTCAACCATTTCTTCAATTCTAGCAGGATGTATTCTACCATCAGAAATAAGTTTTTCTAATGCAATTCTAGCTGTTTCTCTTCTTATAGGATCAAATCCAGATAAGATTACAGCTTCAGGGGTATCATCAATAATAAGATCTATTCCAGTAAGGGTTTCGAGAGTTCTTATATTTCTTCCTTCTCTACCAATAATTCTCCCTTTCATTTCATCATTCGGTAAAGAAACTACAGATACAGTCGTTTCAGCTACATGATCAGCAGCACATTTTTGTATTGCATAAGATAAAATTTCTCTTGATTTCTTTTCTGCTTCTAATTTAGCCTTATTTTCTATTTCTTTAATCATTATTGCTGCTTCATGATTAATTTCTTTTCTTATGTCATTAAGCAATAAATTTTTAGCTTGTTCACTAGTTAACCCAGAAAGTCTTTCTAATTCATTAATCTGTTTTTGATATAGATCATTAACTTTCTTTTCCTTATTTTCTATATTTTTTACTTTCTTATTTAATGAATCTTCTCGTTTTTCTAATGTATCATTTTTTCTATCTAGTGATTCTTCTTTGTGGATTAACCTTCTTTCAAGTTTTTGTAATTCATTTCTTCTTTCGCGATTTTCTTTCTCAACTTCGTTTCTCATTTTGTGAACTTCTTCTTTTCCTTCAATTAGATATTCTTTTTTAGAAGTTTCAGCTTCTTTTATACCCTCTTGAATTATTCTTTTAGCTTCTTCTTCAGCAGTTCTAATCTTTCCTTCAGCAATCACTTTTCTTATATATATACCAATAAAAACACCTATTATTAGTGTAATAATTGCTATAAATACTGGGATTATTCCGTCTAAAATTGGAAGCACCTCCTTTACTATTAATTTTTCAAGTTTCGTTTCATTTTTTATCAATGGACTATTTAAATAAATCATAATAAAAATATAAACCGAGTACCCTCGGCTTAGATATCTCTACATTATGCTAATTCTAAGCTGTAGAATTTTTTTATTATAGATAATGATTTACTATCACCCGACTTTATTTTAATATTTTTCAACATATATGTCAAGTGAATTAAGGATATGTTGGTAATAGTTTACATGGCATTTATTCTTGAATTTTACTTACTTTACTAGTTATATTATTTAATTCAACTCTATATGAAATATCAGCTATAGAAGCTAAATGATTATTATGAGTAACCATTATTATTTGTCTATTAAACATTTCAGAAACTTCTTTCAAAAATTCAGAAACATTAAATATATAATCTTCACTTACGTGTTTTGCAGGTTCATCTAATATTAATGGGCCATAAATTTCTGGTTTATGAATATGAAGAAAAGCAATTCGTAATGCTAAAGAAATAATATCTATAACGCCTCCACCTCTAGATTCTTCAGGCTTAGTTTTTATTATTTCATCAGATTTTGTGACGACATAAAATTCTGCACTAGGTTTTCCATATGCTTCTTGTATATCTATTTCAAATTCTATATTTTCATCAAATATGTATTGAAGACAATTAGTTACTAAACCTTCTATTTGTTTCTTTGCCTGTTCCCTTGCATATTCACTAGTTTTTTGCAATAAAATATTTGTTTTTTCTAAAATATCAATATTTTGTTCTATAGATTTTATTTTTTCTCTTTTTATATTTACTTCTTCTTCAATAGCTTGTTTTTTTCCATTTTCTAAAGAATATATGCTTCTTAATTCTTTAATATTTTCATTAAGTTTTCTTTTATTATCCATATTAAAATTCATAATATCACCTAAATTATTTAACTATTTTTTTGAATATTCATTTAAAATATCCATGGGAAGTAATTCTTTGGCTTTATTAAATAAATTTGATATTTCATTTTCTAATTTATTTATTTCATTTTCTAATTCATCAGGATCTATACCATATTCTTTCAATTCAGATATTAATTCCTCTTGTTGTTTATTTAATTGCTCTAATCTTGCTTCCGATTTATACTTTAAATTTTTTGCTCTATCTAAATTATCCTTTAATTTGGTTAATTCTTTTTCATGTTTTTCCATAATTAAAAACTCCTTTTCTATTTTAAGGTATTAATAATTTTTTTCATATCATCGTTTGATATTTTATTAAAACATAAAGGGCATTTTTCAATATTTTCAAGTAGTTCTTTATATTTTTTCAATAATTGATTATGTTTTAATTTCTCATTATTAAATATTTCTGTAGTTTTAGATATTTCTGTATTTATTTTTTTAAATTTAACAACCAATAAATTTAATTTATTAAGTTTATTTATTTTATCTGATATTTCATTATATAAATAGTTAACTTCATTAATAAATTTAAATTTATTAATATATGTTTTGCCTTTTTTAATATTAAAATT
The DNA here is from genome assembly GCF_016820635.1 of Anaeromonas gelatinilytica. Lineage (GTDB taxonomy): Bacteria > Bacillota > Clostridia > Tissierellales > SIT17 > Anaeromonas > Anaeromonas gelatinilytica. The sequence goes on from NZ_WSFU01000119.1 coordinate 19,217, forward strand.
TATTTTGTTAAAGTTTTTACTATAGACAATTAAATCATTTAATTTTTTTGATTTATATTCAATTTTTAAATATATATTATTTAAATCATTAATATTATCTAATCTAAAATTAATAGATTTTATTTTTTTAATTTCTGCTGTTAGCATATTATAATTATTATATTTAGAAATTAAGCTTTTATTAATATTTAATTTTTCTTCTAGAATATTAATTGAGTTTTCAACATAATATAAGTTTTTAAAATTATTTAAAAGATAAGTATTTTTACTTTTTAATTCTTTAGTTTCTAATAATTTTATTTTTAATTTATTTAGTCTTTTGACTTTATGAATTTTATTATCTAAATCTAATATATCTTTCATGATAGTATCAATTTTAGATAATTTAAATATGATTTCTTTATATTTTTTTATTTCCTTTATATTATTATAATATTTCTTTTTTATAAGAATTAATTTTGATAAAGAATTCTCTTTATAATTAATGGCTTCTTCTATTGTTTCTAATTTTACAATTTTATTTTCTAAAGATTTTAAATAATCATATTTAGATAATTTTAATTCTAAAGTATCTATATCATCTTTTAAAGAATTATTTTTAATAGTAAGACTCCTTGTATCTTTAATTGTATTTTGAACTGCTTTATCTACCACATGAACTCCTACTAATCTGCCAATAGCATTTGCTTTTATAGAATTTTTTTGTGAAAGTAAAAAAGGTCCTTCTAATTGTTCACCAATATTTATTGATTTTGATTCTTTACTATCTAAATTTATTTTTTTTATATTAAGTTTTTCAACAATATCTATTGGAGGATTAGTTCCAAATCCTTCATATATTTCTTCACTACCATTTTTACATATATATACATATATATTTTTACTTTTTGAACGTAATCTTTTTACTTTCTCTCCTGTATTAAAAGTTATAATTACACTAACTTCATTTTCTCCATGTCTTATAAAAAAGTCACCTAATGGTTCATTATACAATACCCATTTTATAGCTCTTATTATCGCAGTTTTACCTTGGTCTGAAGGTCCTACTATTACATTTAGACCATTTATAAAGTCAATCTTGGTATTCTTATGGGATTGAAAATTATTTATTTCTACATTAGTTATATATTTCATATATCAATCCTCTTTCCCTATTTCTATTTGAGCTTCCTCAATTCTTTTAATTGCTTCAGATTTTACTTTTTTATCAATATTATCAGCAATACTTAAATCATTTAAAACATGATTTATATCTAATTTATTAAAATCTTGTGATGCTTCTACGGATTGTTTGAAATAAATCATTTTTTCATTTTTAAACATATTTTTTTCAATAACACTTCTATCTAATATTTCTTCTCCATTTTTTGCTGATTCAAGATAATAAAAATCTAATTTAATATCTTTTTGTATATTTATAATTAAAACTTTAGGTATTCTTTTAATTTCTTTTAAACTATTTGTTATTCTTATAAGACTACCTGGATTTATAAAAAACTTATTATTAAATTCCTTTATTCCAAATCCAGAATGATAATGACCACATAAGGTAATATCTGCTTTTGTTTCTAAAATATCATCTATCAAAGTATAAGGTATTCCTTTTATAAATGGTTTATCTAATAACATACCATGAACTAAGTGTATAGCATAATTAACATTTTCATCTTTCTCATTTATTATATATGAAGCTTTATTTCTATCCGAATCTATTCCATATTTATAAGGTGCACCAGTAAGTTGAACTTTTATATCATCTTTTTCTAAAATGATTTTTTCTTTTTCATTAATAAGTTTTAATAATTCAATACCATCAAATAATCCCAACATAGTTCTATGTAATGTATTTGGATTATGACCATAAAGATCATGATTACCAGCTATAGCATAAATAGGAACTTTTATATTATTTAATATCATCGCAAACTTTCTAACTACAGATGGAGAAATATCTGGTCTATCAAATATATCTCCTCCATGCAAAACAAAATCAATATTTTTCAAATTAATTATATTTACAATTTCATTAAATTTTCTTTCTAAAGTTTCTAGAATATTATCTTTTCTGTTCTTTGGAGTTGTTCCTCGTATATGTGTATCTGTAAAATAAAGTATCTTCAAATCATACACTCCAGTCTTAAATATTTTATAATAATTATAACATAAACATTGATCTAATAAATAAAAAAGACTTCCAAGGAAGTCTTTTTTATTTATTAGATTTTTTATCGTCTTCCTTATTACTTTTTTTATCTTCTTTAGAATTATTTGTAGTTAATCCATGATATTCTCTAACTTTTCCTTCTATTTCTTTAGTGATTTCTGGATTTTCTTTAAGGAAATCTTTTGCATTTTCTCGTCCTTGACCCAATCTATGATCTTTATAACTATACCATGAACCAGATTTATTAATTATATCAGAATTAGCAGCCACATCTAATATATTACCCTCTTTTGATATTCCTTCACCATACATTATATCAAATTCTGCTTTCTTAAAAGGTGGAGCAACTTTATTTTTGACTACTTTGACTCTAGTTCTATTTCCTATCATATTATCTCCTTGTTTCAAGGTTTCAATTCTTCTAACATCTAATCTAACAGAAGAATAAAACTTTAAGGCTCTACCACCTGGAGTAGTTTCAGGATTACCAAACATAACTCCAACTTTTTCTCTTAATTGATTTATAAAAATTGCAATAGTATTTGATTTTTTAATGGCTCCTGCTAATTTTCTAAGAGCTTGAGACATTAGTCTAGCTTGAAGACCTACATGACTATCTCCCATTTCACCTTCAATTTCGGCTTTAGGTACTAAAGCTGCAACAGAATCAATAACAATTATATCTATTGCTCCACTTCTAACTAAAGCTTCAGCAATCTCCAGTCCTTGTTCTCCAGTATCTGGTTGAGATACAATTAAATTTTCTGTATCCACTCCCAACTTTCTTGCATAAACTGGATCTAAAGCATGCTCTGCATCTACAAATGCTGCTGAACCTCCTGATTTTTGAGCTTCAGCAATAGCATGGAGTGCTACTGTGGTTTTACCTGAAGATTCAGGACCAAATATTTCAATAATCCTTCCCTTTGGAAGACCTCCTATACCTAAAGCAATATCTAACTCTAATGAGCCCGTGGATATAGAAGCAATATTCAATTTAGATTCTTCTCCGAGCATCATAATAGAACCTTTTCCGAATTGTTTTTCAATCTGATTAATAGCCATTTCTAACGCTTTTTTCTTTTCCATAATTTAATTCCAGTAAAACTACTGGTTCACCTACCTTTCTTTCTACGAACAAATGTTCTAATTAAATTATATAATAGCTTTCTATTTAAGTCAACTCTTTAATAAAATTTTATTAAAAATTTACGAATTTCATTAAATGTATTTAATGATGTTCTATCTTGAATTTGTTTTCTATTGCCCTTTAAGTAAAGAGTTTTAGAAAAACTATTATATTTATCTGCAATCCCTATATATACCAATCCGATTGGTTTAGTTTTTGTAGCTCCTGTAGGACCAGCAATTCCTGTAACTGATGCTCCAATATCTAAATTATATTTATCCACTAAGTTTCTAGACATTTCTATAGCCGTTTTTTTACTTACAGCTCCATATTTATATAAAGTTTCTTTTTTTACTTCCAATAATTTATGCTTTGATTCATTACTATATGTAATTAAAGATAAAGGAAATACTTTAGATACTCCAGGTAATCTTGTAAAATTACTACTTATCAATCCACCAGTTAAAGATTCCGAAAATCCAATTTTAAGTTTATGTTTTTTTAATAATTTAAATACTACACTTTCCAAAGTATCTTCATCATAGCCCCAAATAAATTCACTAATATCAATAGAGTTTAAAAATTCATAAACATTATTTTTAGATTCATTTAAATTATTTGTTGTAGATGAAATTTTTATATCAACAATACCATTTCTAGGATACATACCAATCTTTATTTTATTATTAAAATAAGGTTTGATTTTTTCTTCTAATAAAGATTCTCCAATTTCAGTTGTATGTATAATTTTAGTAAATGTTTTTTTATGTGAAAATTTTTTTAAATAATCTAATACATATCTATTAAACATTGGTTGTAATTCTTTAGGAGGTCCTGGCAATAAAAAAATTTTTTTGTCATTTTTATTAATTATCATTCCAGGAGCAGTTCCTATCTCATTTTCCATAATTATAGAATTTTCAATTTTATAAGCTTGTTTTATATTATTATCAGACATAATGTAATTTTTTTTATGGAATATTTCTTGTAAATTTTCTAATAGATTATAATCCAATGTTAATTTATAGTCTAAAGCTTTAGCAATTGCTTCTCTTGTTTTATCATCTTCTGTTGGACCTAATCCTCCTGTAACTATAATTACATTTGATTCTTTTAATGCTTCATTGGTAGTAGTTATAATAGAGTCTATATCATCCTTTACAGTATATATTTTTGAAATATCCATATCTATTTTATTTAATGTTTTAGAAATAAATTGACTATTTGTATTTAAAATATCGCCGGCTAATATTTCATCACCTACACTTATGATAGTAATCTTCATATTACATTTCTCCTATTAGTTTTGTATTTTAAATAAATTAATGTTTTTATATATATAATCTACACCAGAAATAATAGTAAATATTACTGCTAAAATTAGCATAATTCTATCAAAAGAAAAATTTATATAATTAAAAGGAAAGTTATTAATCAATATACTAGTTAGTGCAATTAATTGTGTAATAGTTTTAATCTTTCCCCATTTACTAGCAGCAATTGTAATACCATCAGATGCTGCTAAAACTCTTAATCCTGTTATTGCAAATTCTCTAGATATTATTATTACAACCATCCAAGCTGCTATTTCTCCCATTTCAGTAAGTGATATTAAAGCAGCAGAAACTAATATTTTATCTGCTAATGGATCCATAAATTTACCAAAATTAGTTATTAAATTTCTACTTCTAGCTATATGTCCATCTAACATATCAGTTAATGCAGCTACTATAAATATAATAGCAGCTATAATTCGCCCATATGAAATATTACTTAATAAGAAAATCATAAAAATAGGAACTAAAAAGATTCTAAATAAAGTTAATTTATTTGCTAAATTCATTAATTATTTCCCCCTTCAAATCATAATCATAACTTTCTAATATTTTCACATTTTTAAAACTATTAATTTCTAAACTATATTCTGAGGATATATATACACACCCGTCAATTTCTGGAGAGTCCATATATGTTCTTCCTAAATACAAATTTTCTCCATTAATTTTTTCCTCAACAATTACCTCATATATATTACCTACTTTTTCATTTGTTATTTTTTCTGAGATTTGCTGTTGTAATTGCATTAATTTGTCTCTTCTTTCTTCTTTTATTCCATCAGAAATTTGATTTTTAAATTTACTTGCAGCTGTATCTTCTTCTTTAGAATAAGTAAATACACCTAAACGATCGAATTTTACATCATTTACAAAATCATATAATTCATCAAAATCTTTTTGAGTTTCACCTGGAAATCCTACAATCAATGTAGTTCTTATTATAATATTAGGAATTTCACTTCTTAAATTATTAATTAGATTAGTTATTGTTTTTTTATCAGTTTTTCTATTCATGTTTTTTAATATATTATTGCTGATATGTTGAATTGGTATATCTACATAATTTACTACTTTATCATTATTTTTTATGCTATTAATTAAAGTTTTTGAAAAAGTTTCAGGATACATATATAATATTCGAATCCATTTTAAATCTTTTATTTTATTTAATTCATCTAATAATTTAGGAAGCATATATTTTCCATAAATATCAATTCCATATTTTGTAGTATCTTGAGCTATTAAAATAATTTCTCTAGTCCCTCTTTTAACTAATTCCTTAGATTCTTTTATTATTGATTCTATTTTTCTACTTCTATATCTCCCCCTTAATTTTGGTATAATACAATAAGTGCAGAAATTATTGCATCCTTCAGCTATTTTTACATAGGATGTGATTCCTGGTTCTAATGGGATTCTTGGATTTTCCTCTAAATAATCATTATGAATATTTCCTACTTTTATTATTTTATCATTTTTATATTCTTTAATTATTTTTGAGATTTCATTAATATTCCCTGTACCTATAACAATGTCAATTTCTGGCATTTCCTTAATTAATGTATCTTTATATCTTTCACTTAAACATCCTGCTACAATGAGCATATTACATATTCCAGTTTTTTTATATTCTGCTACTTCTAAAATAGCATTTATAGATTCCTCTTTAGCCGCATCTATAAAACCACAAGTATTTACAATTATAATATTAGCTTTATCTAATTCATCTACTATTTTATATCCTTCATTATTTAATGATCCCATAATTAATTCTGAATCTACAAGATTTTTAGAACATCCTAAAGAGATCATTGCTATATTAATTGACATTTATGTTATCTCTCCTTTTATATTTTCTTTAAAATTAATTAATTTTTCTACTAATTGATTTTCTTCTTCATAATAAATTTTTGTATTATATTTATTTATTTTATTTATAGAATAATCATAGAGAGGATCATAATAGTTTAACATCAATTCCTTTATAACATATTTATAATTATTTTTGAGAAATTCTTCTTCTAATTTTTGAACATTTTCTTTGCCTAACCTTTTTTTTAGTTTTCTTATTGCATTAATTACTAGCTCAGTATTATTAAATTTATTATTTAAATAATCTTCAGCAATTATATCAACTCTATTATCTATATGGGTACTTAATAAAACATGATATCCATTTTGTATATCATTATAAAGAAAATCTGGCATTATAGCATTTCCTATTCTTTTACTTTCACTTTCTACAAATATATATTTTTCTTTTAAATTCATAAATTTATCTAATAATAAAGATTCAAATTTTTTCTGTCCATTTGAAGGATTGTTATAAAAAATATTTCCAAATACAGAACCACTATTTTGAGCCATATTTTCTAAATCTAATATACCATGTCCTTTATTTTGTAAATTAACTAAAGCTTTAGTCTTACCTACACCTGTATATCCATGAAGAACAATATATTTGAATTTATTTTTATAATTTTTCAGATGATTAATCACAAAATTTCTATACTCTTTATAACCACCATCTATTATATAGATTGGAAGATTCATAATATCTAGTATTTGAGCAATTGAAGTGCTTCTCATACCTCCTCTATAACAAAAAAGAATAACGACTTTATCTTCTTTTAATATTTCCTTTACTTTATCATAATAATTAACTAATTTTTTTGAGGCATATTCCAAGCCCATTCTTTGAGCTTTTTCTTTACTAATATGATTATAAGTATAACCTATTTTTTCCCTTTCATTATCATCTAGTACTGGAATATTAATTGCTTCTGGTATTGTATCTTCATTGTACTCCTTTGGACTTCTAACATCAATATATACTATATTTTTTCTATTAATTGTATTTTTATATTTTATCCTTTCTATCATTGTTACACCTACTTTATTTTATGAGATATTTTATTCTGAATATTAATTAGTATAATATTTTTTTTATTTTAATATTAATTTTCAATATCTTCTTTGTTTACTAATACTTTTCTTGGCTTACTTCCTTCATGAGGTCCTACTATACCTCTTTCTTCCATTTCATCAACAATTCTTGCTGCACGAGAATATCCAACCTTTAATTTTCTTTGAAGATAAGATATAGAGGCCTGTCCTTCATCAACTACTAATTCTATAGCTGATGGTAATAACTTATCTGTATCATCAAATTCAGTATTAATTTCTTTTTCGATAGTATCTATTATTTCTTCTTTATATTCAACAATATTATCTTTTTTCAAAAAATCAACTAATTTTTCTACTTCTTTCTCATCTATATAAGCGCCTTGTAATCTTTGAGGTTTAGATGCACCTACTGGATAAAATAACATATCTCCTTTTCCTAGTAATTTTTCAGCTCCACCCATATCTAATATAGTTCTAGAATCAGCTTGAGATGATACTGAAAAAGATATTCTGGAAGGAATATTAGCTTTTATGGTGCCTGTTATAATATCTACTGATGGTCTTTGAGTTGCAACAATAAGGTGTATACCAGCTGCTCTTGCCATTTGAGCTAATCTACATATGCTATCTTCAACTTCATTCGGTGATACCATCATTAAATCAGCCAATTCATCTATAATAATTACTATTTGAGGTAATCCGTCTATTGATTCATCCTTTGCAGCTTTTTCATTATAATTTTTTATATCACGTACACCTTTTCCAGCAAATAAATTATATCTATTATTCATTTCTTGTACAGCCCAATTTAATGCATGAGATGATTTTTTTGGGTCTGTAACTACAGGAATAAGAAGATGAGGTATTCCATTATATATGCTTAACTCAACAACCTTTGGATCAATCATTAATAGCTTTACTTCATCAGGTTTTGCTTTATATAATATACTGGTTATAAGAGTATTTATACATACACTTTTTCCAGAACCTGTTGCTCCAGCAATAAGTAAATGAGGCATTTTTTCAATATTTGCTATTATTGGTTTTCCTGCAATATCTTTTCCTAAAGCAAAAGCTAATTTACTTTTCATACTATTATATTCATTTGTTTCAAGAACATCTCTTAAATTGACTGTAAGTTTATCTATATTAGGCACTTCAATTCCTATAGCTGCTTTTCCTGGTATAGGTGCTTCAATTCGAATATCAGAAGATGCTAATCCTAAAGCGATATCATCAGATAAATTTACTATCCTACTAACTTTAATTCCTGGAGCAGGTTGTAATTCATATCTTGTTATAGTCGGACCTCTATTTATTTGAGTAACTTGTGCTTCTATTCCAAAATTCATTAATACATCTTCAAGCTTTTTTGCATTATTTAATATAGCTTTATTTTCTTTATTATTTTTTAAAATATCACTTTTACGTAATATATTTAATTTAGGGAATTCATAATCTATATATTCATTTTTTGTAATTGATATATTATCAAATTTATTATCCTCTATATTTTCTTTTTTTTCTGCGATACTTTTATCTAAACAAGTATTATTATCACTACTATCATTTTTATATTCATTTTTTGTATAGTCTAAGATTTTAATTTTATTATCAGTCATTTCATTTTCATCTGAAGTTAAATTAGTCTTTTTTGATTTTTTAAGAGATTTTTTTTCGTTTTTTCTTGATTTTTTATTTTTTTCAATTGATAAATTTGAATTTTTAACACTATTTGAAAAGGAATTTATGATTTTTTGAATTATATGTATAATACTTTTATTGGTTAAATATAAAGTATTTATTATTAAAATTGTAAAAAGAATTATATAAGATCCAATAATACCAAAGAGTTTCAAAAATATATAAGCAAATAAAGCTCCTATAATTCCTCCACTTCGATGAAATAACATTAATGATGCTTCCATAGATAATTTTATTCTATCTATTAATGTTAAATTTTTTATTGTTGGAAGAAATTTTATATCAAATAATATAATTAAAGTAATAAATATAAATATTATAGATATAGTTTTTTTTGTTTGATATACATCTAATTTATTAATTAAAAATAAAATACCTATAATTATAACTATGTAAGGTAATAAGTATCCTCCAGATCCCACGAGTTGCCATGATTTTTCACCTATTAAATTTCCTATTATTCCACTAGAATTTGTATTCATACTATATAGCAATAAAAGACCAAAGGAAATAATAATAACACCTATTACTTCTTTATTTACTTCAGTAAAATTATTATTTTTTTTCTTTTTTTTACTTTTTTTTGTTCTACTACTCATTTTATCACCTCTAAATAATTCAATTCTTTATTAAACTATTGATTTCCTTTAATAAAACTAATTCTTATATTAAATTTACTCCATCAATATTGATGGAGTAAATTTAATATTCTATAAAGCTATTAATTAAAGATAAGTATATAATAAATTTTTCATATATGAGTGAAGTATTAATAGAAATTATTAATACTTCACTCAAGTAATTATAACATAATTTAGATAATTATACTATTTATTTTTAATTAACTCTTCTAACTTTTTAATTGCCGAATTTAATCCTCCAATTTCATTTATTAATCCATATTCTACTGCTTCTTTACCAACTAAAATTGTTCCTACATCATTTGCTATTTCATCAGTATCATACATTAATTTTTTTAGATTTTCAGAGGATATTTCAGTAGTTCTTAATATAAAACTAGATATTCGTTCTTGCATTTTTTGAAAGTATCTAAAAGTCTGAGGAACACCAATTACAAGACCTGTCATTCTAATAGGATGTAATGTCATTGTAGCGGTAGGAGTTATAAATGAATAATTAGTAGAAGTGGCTAAAGGAATACCAATACTATGACTTCCACCTAAAACTAATGATACAGTAGGTTTATTTATTGTATTGATCATTTCAGATATAGCTAAGCCTGCTTCCACATCACCTCCTAATGTATTAAGAATAACTAATAACCCTTTGATGTCAAGATTTCTTTGAACTGATAATAATTGTGGAATGATATGTTCATACTTAGTAGCTTTTTTTTGTGGGTGAGATAAACTATGTCCTTCTATTTCTCCTATTATGGAAATAAAATAAATGTCTCCTTTATTTATAGGTATATTAGTTGTACCTAATGCTTCAATGGACTTAACTACGTCTGATTTTTTAGGCTCTCGTTTTGGATTAGGATTGTGTATTTTATCTGACATTATTTATAACATCCTTTCGATTATTATTAAATAAAAAATAGACTTATATAAGTCTATTTTTTACCTAAATTAAATTCTTTATGCAATGATTTCGTTGCCTTAATAGTATCTTTAGTTTTTACTAATATCCAGATAGAAGAATGGGAATCAGAAGTTTGTAGTATTTGTATATTTTCTTTATATACACTCTTTAATATTCTAGACATAATACCAGGAATGCCTTTCATTTTATGACCTACTATGCTTATTTTACAACAATCTCTATTTAATGAATAGTTATAGCCATTTTCAGATAGAATTTTTATAGCTAAAGTTACATCCTTATCATCAATAGTAAACATATTTGTTTCTAAAGAAATACTAATTAAATCAATACTAATATTGGATTTTGTAAATAAATTTATTAATTGTTGTATATTTTTATTATTTTTTTTATTATTAATAATTATTTGAGTTTTTCCATCTTTATATGTAATAGAATTAATTATCTTTGGCATATTATTTTTTGCTTTCTCACGTCTCAAAACTATAGTGCCCTTTGAATTATTTAAAGTATTTCTAATTTTAATTTTAATATTACTTCTTTCTGCAATTTCAACTGCTTTAGGATGTATTACTTTAGCTCCATTTTCGGCCATATTATATAAATCTTCATAACATATTTCATCTATAACTTGTGCATCTAATACAATTCTAGGATCAGCAGTCATAATACCATCTACATCCGTATATATTTCTACAAATTCAGCTTTTAATGCTTCTCCTAATAAAACAGCTGTAATATCACTTCCACCTCTACCTAATGTTGTTATATCTCCTTTACTTGTAATACCTTGAAATCCTGTTACTACAATAATATTATCATTAGTTAGTTTATTGAGTATATTATCTTTATTAACAGATAAAACTTCTGAATTCCCATAATTCTCATCAGTAATTATTCCAGCTTGACCTCCAGTTAACGCTTGTGATTCAAAACCTTTTTGATTTAATAAGTTTGATAATACTACTGATGAAATTATCTCACCACATCCCATAAGCAAGTCCAAATCTCTTTTATTGCTATATTTAGTTTTAATTAATGATAAAAGAGAATCAGTTGAATAAGGATCTCCTCGTCTTCCAATTGCAGATACTACCACGACTATATTATGTCCTTTCTTTTTTTTCTCGATTATTCTTTCTACTACTCTTTTCCTTGAGGCTTCATTTCCTACTGATGTACCTCCAAATTTTTGTATAACTATACTCATTATTTCACCTCATTATTTCAATATTAATATATAATATGCAATAATATTGAAATTGTGAAATATTATATTTAATTTAATAATCTAATTCTATGATTATCATATCATTACCAATTTTTCTAATTGTATTCCATGGTATATCTATTTCTTTTTTTTCTCCAAAAAGTTTAAATTGACTTCTATTATCAGGCACTAATAAAGAATGTATTTTCCCAGTTTTTTCATCAATTAATAAATCTGAATCAGCTATAACTCCTAAACGACCTCCATTATTAAGATTTACTATTTCTTTACCTCCTAATTCACTTAATGTAACAATCTTTTGACTTCCTATTTCATAAATAGACATTTTTACACCTCCTATATATTATATGTTGAATTTTTTGAAGTATTCATTATCAATTATGATAAGATTTTATATGATATGAATTATTTAAAAGAAACTCCTAAATATTTAGGAGTTTCTTTTAAATAATTCATATAAATCTTTTTTTGTTTTATTAGAATCTTTCAGATTTCCAATGTATGCAATATTCATTTTATCATAATCAAATATCTCATTAATTAATTTATCAATTGATTTCTTATTTACTTTATTAATTTTATTAATTATTTCTTTCGATGTATCAACTTTCCTATTTAATAATTCTGATTTACCGTAAAAACTCATTCTGCTTGATGTACTTTCTAATCCTAATATATAATTGCCTTTTAGCTGTTCTTTTGATTTATATATTTCTTCTGAAGTAAAACTATTTTTTTTAATATTATCTATTTCATTTAATATTATTTCTGATAAATCTAATATATTATTTGGATTTAAACCAGCATATATTGTAAAAGTACCTGTATCTTTGTAAGTAGAAGGATATGAATATATTGAATAAGCTAATCCTCTATCCTCTCTTATTTTTTGAAATAATCTAGAACTCATACTTCCTCCAAAGATATTATTTAAAACCAATAACGAATATAAGTTTTTAGATGATTGATTAACTCCTTCTAATCCTAAACATAAATGTAATTGTTCTGTTTTTTTTGATCTTCCAACAAGACTATCTTCTATAAAAGGCATATTAATATTTCTTGAAATTTTATTTCTAGTCATTTTTAAACTTCCAAAATTTCTTTCTAAAGATTCTAATAGATTTTTTTCATTAATATTACCAACCACAGAAATCACTATATTTTCAGGATTATAATGATTATGAAAATATTCTAAAATATCTTCTCTCGTTAAATTTCTTATACTTTTTTTGCTTCCTAATATAGGATAAGATAGTGGATGATTATTAAATAAAATTTTTGATATTAAATCATGTACTAATTCTTCTGGTGAATCTTCATACATATTTATCTCTTCAATAATTACACTTTTTTCTTTCTCAATTTCCTTATTATCGAACTCAGAATTAAATAACATATCTTGTAGTATATCAATTCCTAAATCAATATAAGAATCTAATATTTTAATATAATAGCAAGTACATTCTTTACTAGTAAAAGCATTTATTTGTCCACCTACACTATCAATTTCATCAGCAATATCTTTAGCAGAACGTTTTTTAGTTCCTTTAAATAACATATGTTCAATAAAATGAGATATACCATTATTATTTAAACCTTCATATCTTGAACCTGCTTCAACCCACAAACCAATAGAAACTGATCTCACATAAGGTATGTTTTCCGATACTACTCTTATTCCATTAGACAATTTAAATTTATTATACACTAATCCCTCTCTCCTAAACTATAATGATAACTTAATTATAATAAAGAAAAAAGTTTATTTCAATACATCTGATGCTTTTCCTACATTAAGTCCTTTATTTTTTAATTCTTTTATTATAATCGGTAATGCTTTAATAGTTTCTTCTTTTGGATGCATAAGTACTATAGAATTTTTTTTGCTTTTTTGAATAACTCTTTCTATTATCTTATCTTTATTACTATCATTTCTCCAATCAATTGTATCAACTGACCACATTATTATTTTATGATTTTGCTCCATAGAAGCTTTAATAGTATTATCATTATAATCTCCTGATGGTGGTGCAAATAATAAAGGCTTCTGTCCAATAATTTTTGCTATAATATTATCCGCTTTTTTTATTTCATTTAAATTTATTTCATAACTAAGATCTCCATAATTTCTATGTAAATATCCATGACTACCAATTTCATGTCCTTTTTCAGACATTAATTTTAAAAGATTTGGATTATTCTCAGCCCATTTTCCTGTAACAAAAAAAGTTATTTCTACGTCCTCTTTTTCAAATATCTCTAACATATCTGGAATTAATTCTTCTCCCCAATCTACATTGCAAGTAAATGCTACCATATTATCTTCAGCATTTCCTTCGTAATAAATATTATCTTTATTATTAAATGTTTTCACAGCAGCATTCCTTGAAAAGAGAAATCCTAATACAAGTAAAACAATCAATATTATTAATAAAATATAAATGTTTTTATACTTTATATAATAGATCTTCATAGCTATCCCTCCATTAGTTTTATATTATATTAATATTCATAATTTAAAAAATTATAATAAATATATTAAAACTAATATTATTTTGCCTTATTATAGACAATAAAAAAAGACATAAAACTTATTGCTTTATGTCTTACTTATCATCTTTTGTTTCTGGTAAAGCATCTTTTCTAGATAAATTTACTCTTCCTTGTTTATCAATATTAGTAACTTTAACAAGAACTTCATCTCCTATAGATAATACATCTTCAACTTTTTCTATTCTTTCTTTAGCAATATTTGAAATATGAACTAATCCTTCTTTACCAGGTAATACTTCAACAAATGCACCAAATGGCATTATTTTAACTACTTTTCCTAAATATATTTCATTTACCTCTATTTCTTTAACTATATCGTTAATTAACTCAATAGCTTTTTTCCCCATATTCATATCCTCTGATGCTATTAATACTTTACCATCATCTTCGATATCTATTTTTACTCCAGTTTCATCAATAATACTATTAATAGTTTTTCCACCTGGACCTATAATATCCCTTATTTTATCAGGATCCACTTTCATAGTAAGTATTCTAGGAGCATAAGGAGACAATTCTTCTCGAGGTTTTGATATAACAGCATTCATTTTATCAAGAATATAATTTCTTCCATCCTTAGCTCGTTTTAAAGCTTCTGTTAATATTTCTCTATCAATACCCGAAATCTTAATGTCCATTTGAATAGCCGTAATTCCATCTTTAGTACCTGCTACTTTAAAATCCATATCTCCTAGAAAATCTTCCATTCCTTGAATATCACTTAAAACTGTTACTTTTTCTTCTTCTTTTATAAGTCCCATTGCAATTCCAGCTACATTATCTTTAATAGGAACGCCAGCATCTAATAATGCTAAAGTACTTCCACATACACTTGCCTGTGATGATGAACCATTTGAACTTAATACTTCAGAAACCAATCTTATTGTATATGGAAAATCATTTATACTTGGTATTACAGGTTCTAATGCTCTTTCTGCTAATGCACCATGCCCAATTTCTCTTCTTCCTGGTCCTCTTAAAAATCTAGCCTCTCCAGTACTATAAGGTGGAAAATTATAATGATGCATATATCTCTTAGATTCTTCTTCTCCTAGACCATCAATTATCTGAACATCACCAGCAGCACCTAAAGTTGCTACAGTTAATGCTTGAGTTTGACCTCTTGTAAATAATCCCGAACCATGAGTTCGAGGAAGTAATCCAACCTCACAAGATATAGGTCTTATTTCATCAATTTTTCTATTATCTGGACGAATACCATCTACTGTAATCATCTTTCTTACTTGCTCTTTTATTATGTCATATAGAACTTCATCTACATCCTTAATATTTTCTGGATATTTTTCTTCAAAATATTCTTTAGTCTCTTCTTTAACTTTATCCATATTTTCTTTTCTTACAATCTTATCTTCAATTTTAATTGCATTAATCATTTTTTCTGTAGCATATTCTTTAACTTCTTTTTCAATTTCTTCTTCTGCTAAAAATACTTCATAGTCAGCTTTTTCTTTACCAATTTCTTCTCTAATCAATTCAATAAATTTACAAATACCTTTTATCTCTTCATGAGCTGTTAATATTCCTTCTAACATAGTTCCTTCTGATACTATATTAGCTCCAGCTTCTACCATCATAATGGCTTCCCTTGTACCTGCAACAATTAGATTAAGATCGCTTTTTTCTCTAGCTTTACTATCAGGATTTATAATTAACTTATCATCTATTAAGCCAACTGACACTCCACCTATTGGTCCATTAAAAGGAATATCTGAAATAGTTAATGCTATTGAAGATCCAATCATAGCAACAATATCAGGTGTACAATCCTGATCTACGGATAGTACTGTAGCTATAACTTGTACGTCATTACGATACCCTTTCGGAAATAGTGGTCTTATAGGTCTATCTATAAGTCTTGAAGTAAGAATAGCTTTTTCACTAGGCCTTCCTTCTCTTTTAATAAATCCTCCTGGTATTTTTCCTACAGAATATAATTTCTCTTGAAAATCTACGCTTAAAGGAAAAAAATCTATACCTTCTTTAGGAGCTTGTGATGCTGTCGCAGTCACTAACAAAACTGTATCACCATATCTTATTAAACATGCTCCATTGGCTTGTTCAGCAACCTTACCTATTGTAACACTTAGTTTCTTCCCGGCAAGAATATACTCAAATGTTTTCTCCATGTTAAACCTCCTTATGTTTTATAAACATATAATTAATATTTCAATATATTATATGCAATATATTAAAAATAATAGAGCGAGGTCATCCCCGCTCTTATTATTTCCTTAATCCAAGTCTTTCAATTAAATTTCTATATCTATCTAAATCATTTTTCATTAAATAATTTAAAAGACCTCTTCTTTTACCAACCATTTTTAAAAGACCTCTTCTTGAATGATGATCTTTTTTATGTTCTTTTAAATGATCATTTAATTCATTAATCCTATGAGTTAGTATAGCAATTTGTACTTCTGGAGACCCAGTATCTCCTTCATGAGTTTTATATTCCTCAATAATTCTTGATTTTGTTTCTTTACTTATCATTTGAATACCTCCTAATTTTCATATAATCCTAGCTCCAAGAATAACGCCGAGGTAACGATATCCATAGAACAAGGCTAATAAGTTTATTTTAACATACTATTATGTTCATGTAAATAATTAATTAGATATACTATTTACATCTAATTTTAATTGTTTAATCAATTCATCTTTAGATTTAAATTTAATTATATCTCTAATATATTTTATAAAATTTATTTCTATATTTTCACTATATATTTCTTTATTAAAATTCAAAATGTACGTTTCAACAGATATATCTCTTTCACATTCAAAAGTTGGATTAATACTTATACTTGTTAAACTTTTATATTTATGTGAATTATATATTGTTTCAGTTTCATAAACACCTTTTTTAGGTAATATATAATTACTACTCAATTGAATATTAACAGTTGGAAATCCCATACTTCTACCTCTTTTTTTACCATGAATCACTTTACCTTCTAGAGAAAAATATCTATCTAAAAATTTACTAGCTCTTCGAACATTACCTTCAGAAATAAGCTTTCTAATGGTTGTACTACTTACGACATCACCTTTATATTTTACTGGTGATACTATATCAACCTTAAATTCATATTTTATACCTAATTCTTCAAGTAATCTTGTAGTTCCTTTACCTTTATAACCAAATCTATAATTGAATCCTACTACAATTTTTTTAACATTTAAATTATCAATTAATATATTTTTTACAAATTTTTCAGGTGCTACTTTCATAAATTCAATACTAAAAGGAATCATAATTAGATAATCTATTCCTAATTTTTGAAACATTTTAATTTTCTGGTCATTATTAATTAATAATTTAGGTTCATTTCTGTCAGAAATAATACTAGCGGGATGATTACTAAAAGTAAAAACTAAACTTTTTAAGCCTTTTTCTTTACTTTCTTTTATAACATCCTCTATTAATGCTTTATGCCCTCTATGAATACCATCAAAGCTACCTAAACATATTACAGTTTCATCTTCTATTTTATTATTAATATTTTCAATAATTCTCATTAGACTTCACCTTCACACTAATACTTTATTCATTTTAAGTATAGTATCATCATTATTTTCTACTATATTTCCTATTCCAATAAATACTTTATCACAATAAATCTTATATTCAACATTCATCTCAAAATCATCTACATTTAATCTTTTTGTACTTATCTTTAATCCATTTGTTATATGTTTATAAAAATGTTTACTTATATTTATCTCCTGCATAAATTCTAAAGGATAATCTATAGGTAAAATAAAATTAAAATTATTTAATCTTGCTCTATCCTGTATTTGTTCTATTGTATATGCTGAATCTAATTTAAACATCCCTACTTCAAGTCTCTCTAGAAATGACATATGACCATATGTTCCTAACTTTTCACCTATATCATTACATAAGGTTCTTACGTATGTCCCCTTAGAACATACTACATCAAATATTACCTTATTTTTATACATATTAATTATATTAATTTCTTCAATAAATATCTTCCTACATTCTCTTTCTATAACTTTTCCTTCTCTAGCCAATTCATATAATTTCTTACCATCTTTTTTAATCGCTGAAAACATTGGCGGAATTTGATTAATTTCTCCCTTAAAATTTTTTATTACTTTAATAATTTCTTCTTCATTAACAACTTTATCAGAAGTGTTAATAATTTTTCCATATTTATCTTGTGTATCTGTAGCAGAACCTAATGTTAATTCTGCTCTATATTTCTTATTTCTATATTGTATATATTTAATAATTTTAGTTCCTTTACCAATACAAATCGGAAGAACTCCAACAGCATTTGGATCTAATGTACCTGTATGACCGACCTTTTTCATATTAAGAGTTTTTCTTATAAAATTAACAATATCATGAGAAGACATTCCTGTAGGTTTTAATACATTTATTATACCATTCATAAAATCACCTTAATCGTTTGATTACTTCTTTTAATGTTTGTTCCTTAGCAAAATCAATATTTTCTTTAATAGTACATCCAGCTGCCCTAATATGTCCACCGCCATTAAATACTCCAGCAACCTCAGATACATCTAAATATTTTTTTGATCTCAAACTAATTTTTACTTTGCTATTGTTGATTTCTTTTATAACACAAGCTACCTCTACAGATTCAATATCTCTTATGAATTCTACAATTCCATCAGTATCTTGAGATGAAGCATTAATATTATTCATCATTTTTTCAGTAATAATAATAACTCCTATATTATTGTTACAATAAAACTCTAATCCTTTTAAACTTTCTATAAAAATATTAGTTTTTTCAATAGACCTGTTTTGATATATTTCCTGTATAATTTGATTCTTATCTATATTAAACTCTAATAATTCTGCAACAACTCTATGAGTTTCAGCCTTAGCATTATCATATTTAAAGCTTCCTGTATCAGTTGATATAGCAGTATATAAAGCTGTAGCTATATTTTTATCAATTTTTAAATTATTTTCTTTTATAATATTAAAGACTATTTCTCCTGTAGAACTAGAATCACTTTCTACTATATTAATATATCCAAAACCACTATTAGAAACATGATGATCTATATTGATTATTTTTTTAAATTTATCAATATAATTATAAAATTCACCTATTCTAAATATGTCTCCACAATCTAAAGTTATTAATACAGAATCTTCTTCTATATCCCCTATATTATCAATATCTATAAGAGTATCAACATTTTTTAA
Source organism: Anaeromonas gelatinilytica (assembly GCF_016820635.1). Lineage (GTDB taxonomy): Bacteria > Bacillota > Clostridia > Tissierellales > SIT17 > Anaeromonas > Anaeromonas gelatinilytica. The sequence continues at coordinate 39,044 of NZ_WSFU01000119.1, forward strand.
AAAATTAAATTTTGTAGGAATTGCATCTGATTTTAATAACACAATTTTATTCATATATTTATATTGTAATGAAGTCCCTAATGCCAATAAAGAACCAATACTATCTCCATCCGGATTAATATGAGAAATTAGATAGATCTTCTTTGATCTATCTAATTCTCTAATTATATTATTCATTATTTTTCTTTCCATTTTCTTTGATACTATCTATTAATTTTGATATATATATACCATTTTCAATAGATTTGTCTAAATTAAATTTGGGCTCCGGTATATATCTCAATTTTATTCTTTTACCTATTTCTCTTCTTATAAATCCAGATGCACTTTGCAAAGCCTCTATAGTAGATTCCCTTTCTTTTTCATTGCCTAATACAGATATATATATATTAGCGTAACGAAGGTCATTAGTTACTTCTACCTCTGTAATAGTTGTCATACTAGACATTCTTGGATCTTTAATCTCTTTAATGATTAATTCACTTACAATCTTTTTAATTTCTTCAGATATTCTTGATATTCTTTTTGAACCCATCTAGTTCACCTTCCTCAATATTACTTCTTGATTTCTTCCATAATATAGGATTCTATTATATCTCCTTCTTTAATATCATTATAATTTTCGATTCCTACACCACCCTCATATCCAGAAACTATTTCTTTAACATCATCTTTAAATCTTTTTAAAGATGAAATATCACCTTCGTGAATTACAATATTATCTCTTAATAATCTAACATTAGAATTTCTTGTTACTTTACCATCTAATATATATACACCAGCAATTGTTCCTATATTTGGCACTTTAAACGTAGCTCTAACTTCAGCTCTTCCTTGCACAACTTCTTTATATTCTGGTTCTAGCATACCTTTAATAGCATCTTCAATATCTTCTATTGCTTTATATATAACTCTATAAGTTCTAATATCAACAGATTCCCTTTCAGCTAAATTAGTTGCAGATGCAGTAGGTCTTACATTAAAACCTATTACAATAGCATTAGATGCAGTAGCCAACATAACATCACTCTCTGTTATAGCACCTACTCCTCCATGAATTGGATTAACTTTTACTTCCTCATTACTTAATTTAATCAGAGCTTCTTTTACAGCCTCAATTGATCCTTGTACATCGGCTTTAATTATTATATTAAGATCTTTAACTTCTCCGATTTTTATTTGATCAAACAATTCATCAAGGGAAATATTTTGTTTCGATTTAATCTGCTCTCTCTTAATCTTATCTTTTCTATCATCTGCAATTTCGCGAGCCTTTTTATCATTTTTCGCTGCATATAATTTATCACCAGCTTGCGGAACTTCAGATAAACCTAATATTTCTACTGCAGTAGATGGACCAGCTTTTTTAACTCTCCTACCTTGACTATCTATCATTGCTCTTACTCTACCACTAGCTGTTCCAGCAATTATTGAATCACCTATTTTTAAAGTTCCTTTTTGAACCAATACAGTAGCTACAGGACCCCTACCTTTATCTAATTCCGCTTCTATTATAGTACCTACAGCCTTACGATTAGGATTAGCTTTTAATTCACTCATTTCAGCAACCAATGTTATCATTTCTAAAAGTTCATCTAGTCCTTTTTTATTTATAGCAGACACTGGTACTGTGATAACATCTCCACCCCAATCTTCAGAAACAAGACCATATTCAGTTAACTCCTGCTTAACCCTATCAGGATTTGCTTCTAACTTATCCATTTTGTTAATAGCCACTATTATAGGTACATTAGCCGCTTTAGCATGATTAATAGCTTCTATAGTTTGTGGCATTACTCCATCATCTGCAGCAACTACTAAAATTGCTATATCAGTTACTTGTGTACCTCGAGCTCTCATCGCAGTAAAAGCTTCATGACCAGGTGTATCTAAAAATACAATTTTATTACCATTTATCTTTACTGTTGAAGCACCTATATGTTGAGTAATTCCTCCTGCTTCTCCTTCAGTTACATGACTTTCCCTTATTGCATCTAATAAAGATGTTTTACCATGATCAACATGACCCATTACTGTAACTACAGGTGGCCTTAATACAAGATTTTCTTCATCATCTTCATAATCCAATTCTTCGCTATCCTCATCTAGAGATTTTATCTCTTCTACACCATAACCATATTCATCAGCAATTAACTCAATAGTGTCATAATCTAATTCTTGATTTATATTTGCCATAATACCTAGAGTTATTAATTTGCTTATCAATTCATTATTATTTATAGATAATTTTTCTGCTAAATCTTTAACAGTGATTGTATTTTCTATTTTTATAATTTTTTCATTTTTTTCCTCTATTATATCTTCACCCTCTATATTTTCATTTTCTACATTTCCATTTTTATTTATATCACTATTTGATTTATTTGATAATAATTCCTTTAAAATATTTGACTCATCATCATCAACCGTACTCATATGGCTAGATACTTCTATATCTAAATCTTTCATTTTATTCATTAATTCTTTACTAGTAATATTTAATTCTTTTGCTAACTGATAGACTCTTTTCTTTGTCATATCACATTCACCCCCTATAAAATTAGGTGATACATTTAATCTTTATTTTTAATGTATCAGAGAATTTCTTATCACATACAGCTATAATTGATATATAGTGTCTTCCCAAGGCTTTACCCAAAGTTTCTTTATTTCCATAAACAAGAAATTCTATATTATTCGTTTTTGCCAACTTATTAAATTTTTTCTTAGTATTATCTGAAGCATCTTCAGCTAATATTATTAAATTACATTTTTTTGATTTTATAGATTCTTCTGTTTTATATTCACCAGCTTTAACAATATTTGCTTTCTTACCAATACCCAAAAAAGAAATCAAATCATTCATTTTCATATAACTCCTCTTTTAATGTATCATATATATCATCTGAAACATTAGCTTTAAAAGTTTTGTTTAAAGCTTTAGTTTTAAATAATTTATTTATGCATTCATCAGTATTACAAATATATGCACCTCTACCGTTTGCTTTCCCGCTTCTATCTATAAAAATTCTATTTTCTTTATTTTTTACAATTCGTATTAAATTTTTTTTTTCTTTTCTCTCATTGCAAACAATACATTTTCTAAGAGGAATTTTTTTAGTTTTCATACTATCACCTCTAACAATCTAAATTTTCATAATTATCTTCTTGATTTTGACTTTCACTTTTAATATCTATTTTCCAACTTGTTAATTTTGCAGCTAATCTTGCATTCTGTCCTTCTTTTCCTATTGCTAAAGAAAGTTGATAATCAGGAACAATTACAGTAGCATTCTTCTCTTCTTCATTTACATCTACTTTTAAAACCTTAGCTGGACTTAAACTATTCGCTATAAATTCACCAGGGTCATTACTCCAATTAATTATATCTATCTTTTCTCCATTTAATTCATCTACAATTACCTTTACGCGACTTCCATTTTGTCCTACACATGCACCTACTGGATCAACATTTTCATCATTTGAATGTACTGCTATTTTTGTTCTAGAACCAGCTTCTCTAGATATACTATATATATCTACGATTCCTTCTTGAATTTCTGGTACTTCCAATTCAAAAAGTCTTTTTACTAATCCAGGATGGCTTCTAGATAATAATATTTGAGGTCCTTTTGTAGTTTTCTTTACTTCAATAATATATGTTTTAATTCTACTATTATGATTATATGTTTCACCTTTTATTTGTTCAGAAGGTAATAATACACCTTCCGCTTTACCTAAATCCACTAAAACATTATTGTTTAATTTCTGAATTACACCTGTTACTATCTCATTTTCTCTATTAATAAATTCATCAAATATTATATCTCTTTCTGCTTCTCTTATGCGTTGTACAACTACTTGTTTAGCAGTTTGAGCTGCAATTCTCCCAAAATTTTTAGGTGTAACTTCAATTTTTATAATATCTCCCACTTCATATTTAATATCTATTTCTTTAGCATCTTCCAAAGAAATTTGTAACAAATTATCTTCTACATCATTAACAACTTCCTTTTGAGCATATACATTAACATCGCCAGTATTATTGTCTACTAAAACTTCTACATTTTGTGAAGAACCAAAATTTCTCTTATAGGCTGAAATTAATGCTGCTTCTATTGTCTCAATTAATATATCTTTAGAAACCCCTTTATTTTTTTCTATTTCTTCTAACGCCTGAATAAAATCGGCTTTCATCCCCATTTGACCTCCTTTAAAATTTTATAGCAAGATTTATTTTTGCTATATCACTTCTATTCAATTTAATAATTTCATCTTCAATATTTAAACTAATACTATTTTCATCAAAATCATTTAATTCACCTATAAATTTTTTTGAATTATTAACTGGTTTATATAAACTAACTTCAACATCTTTTTTTAAAGCCCTCTTAAAATCTTTATCTTTTTTCAAAGGTCTATCAATACCTGGTGATGATACTTCTAAGAAATAATTTCCTTCTATAGGATCTATTTTATCAATTTTTTGACTTGCAATTTGACTAAAATCCTGACAATCATCTATTGTTACACCACCTATTTTATCTATAAATACTCTTAAGTACATATATGGACCTTCTTTAACATATTCTATATCAACTAAATCAAATTCCATATCTTTAGCTACTGGTTCTAGTAAATTAAATACTAATTGTTCAATTTCTTTTTTTGTCATATGCATTCACCTCCAAAATTCCTTACTAATATTTTATCTAAAATTACAATTATTAATACAATAAACTAAAATTAAAGAGTGGGTCTCCACCCACTCTTTCTAAAACAGATTTATATTAATTTAAATATATCACATAAATTAATATAAATCAAATACTAAATAAATCTAATTGATTACTCTCAGACATTCCATCTAAACATCCATGAATTCTTAATGCTTCTATTACAGTTTTAGAAATCTTACTTCTTTTAATAATATCTTCTACAGATAAAAATTTCCCATTTTTTCTAGATTCAACTATGCTCTTAGCAGCATTTTCTCCAACTCCTTGCAATGATTTTAAAGGAGGTAATATCCCATCTTCCTTTATAATAAAGACATCACTGTCAGATTGATAAAGATCAACTCTATTGAAATTATATCCTCTTGCATACATTTCCAAAGCAACTTCTAATACTGTAAGTAAATTTTTTTCCTTAGCAGTTTTATTATTACCTAAATTTTCTAACTCCTGAATTTTATTTTTTATAGTCTCTTTCCCTTTAGTAATTAATTCTGCATCAAAATCATTTGCTTTCATAGTAAAATATGTAGCATAAAAAGCTTCAGAATAATGAACTTTAAAATATGCTATTCTAAAAGACATCATAACATAAGCAACAGCATGAGCTTTAGGAAACATATATTTAATTTTTTTACAAGATTCAATATACCATTCTGGAATATCATTATCTCTCATATATTCTTCTTCTTCTTCCGTCAAGCCTTTGCCTTTTCTAACTTTTTCCATTATCTTAAATGATCTTTTTTTATCTAATCCATTATATATCAAATACATCATAATATCATCTCTAGTACAAATAACCTCTTTTAAAGTTGTTATACCGTTGATTACTAAATCTTGAGCATTATTTAACCAAACATCTGTACCATGAGAAAGACCACTTATACGAACCAATTCTGCAAAAGTAGTAGGTTGGGTATCTAATAACATCTGAATTACAAATCTTGTACCAAATTCTGGAATTCCAAAAGATCCAGTTTTACAATTTATATCTTCTGGCTTAATATTTAATGATTCGGTTGATGTAAATATTTTCATAGTATAAGGGTCATCTAAAGGAATTTTTTGTGCATCTACTCCAGTTAAATCTTCAAGCATTCTTATAATTGTAGGAGTATCATGTCCTAGAATATCTAATTTAAGAATTCTACCACTTATAGAATGATAATCAAAATGGGTTGTTATTACTCCTGTATCTGAATTGTTTGCTGGATATTGAATTGGAGTAAAATCATAAATTTCTTTATCTTGAGGTACAACCATAACTCCTCCAGGATGTTGACCAGATGTTCTTTTTATTCCAGTACATCCTTTAATCAATCTATTAGTTTCTGCTCTATTTAACATTAATTCTCTTTCTTCATAATATTTTCTTATAAACCCATATGCGGTCTTATCTGCTATAGTACCTATAGTTCCAGCTCTATATACATGTCCTTTACCAAATAATTCTTCTGTATGAGCCATAGCAACCGTTTGTTCTTCACTTGCAAAATTTAAATCTATATCAGGTTCTTTATCTCCTTCGAATCCTAAAAATACTTCAAAAGGAATATCAAAACCATCTTTCTTATAATTTGTACCACACTTAGGACATATTTTATCTTCCATATCTACTCCTGAACCAACAGAACCATCCATAATAAATTCACTATTTTTACATTTTGGACATACATAATGAGGTGGCAATGGATTTACTTCAGTAATATCACTCATTGTGGCCACAAAAGAAGAACCTACAGATCCTCTTGAACCTACTAGATAATTATCTTCAAGAGATTTTTTAACAAGTTTATGTGAAATAATATAAAGTACAGCATATCCATTACTAATAATAGAGTTTAATTCTTTATCTAACCTTTCTTTTACAACTTCAGGTATTGGTTTACCATAAATACTTTCAGCTTTTTTATAAGTCATTTCCTTTAAATCTTTATCAGAACCTTCAATTACCGGAGGAAAAGTACCATCAGGTATAGGTAATATATCATCAAACATATCAGTAATTAAATTTGTATTTTTTATAACAATTTCTTCTGAAACTTCTTTTCCTAAATATGAAAATTCTTCTAACATTTCATTTGTAGTTTTAAAATATAATGGAGCTTGATTATCAGCATCTGAAAAGCCCTTACCAGACATTAATATTCTTCTATATATTTCATCTTGTGGATCTAAAAAATGAGCATCTCCAGTAGCAACAACAATTTTATTATATTTCTTGCCAAGTTGATATATTCTTCTATTAATATTTTTTAATTCTTCTATATCCTTTACCATTCCATTTTCAATTAAAAAATTATTATTACCTAAAGGTTGTACTTCTAAGTAATCATAAAAACTTATAATCTCTCTAATTTCTTTACTAGATTTGTTTCTTATAATAGCTCTATATAATTCTCCTGCTTCACACGCAGTTCCAATAATTAATCCTTCCCTATATTTATTAAGAAGGGATTTTGGTATTCTTGGTTTCCTGTAAAAATAATTAATATGGCTTTCCGATACAATTTTATATAGATTTTTTAATCCCTTATAATCTTTTGCGTATATTATAATATGATATGAATCTTGAGATTTATAATTTATATTACCACTAAAAAAAGTATTTATATCTTCTAATTTCATCACATCTTTTTCTTTTAGTTCTGAAATCATCTTTAATAATATCTCTGCAGTTGCCTTTGAATCATCTACTGCTCTATGATGATTTTCTAAACTTATATTTAAGTATTTAGCTATTCTATTTAATTTATGACTTTTTAAATTTGGATATAATTCTCTAGCAAATTGAAGAGTATCTAATACAGGATTAGATAAAGTTATTCCTATATCTTTAAAATTTTTAGATATAAAACCCATATCAAAAGAAGCATTATGAGCTACCAATACTCCTTCACCTATAAATTCTTTGAACTCTGGCAAAATATTATCTATTGTTGGTTTGTCTTTAACCATTTCATCAGTTATTCCTGTGAGTTCAATCACTTTTTGAGGAATCTTTTTTTCTGGATTAACAAGCTGACTAAAAGTATCCACAATTTCATTATGTTTAATTTTCACAGCACCAATTTCAGTAATTCTATCATTATTTGGTGAAAACCCAGTGGTTTCTATATCAAACACAATATACTCACAATCTATATCTTGATCTCTAGAATTAATAACAATTTGTTTTGAATCATTAACTAAATAACCTTCTACTCCATAAAGTAATTTTATACCATGTTTTTTTGCTGCAGCCATTCCATCAGGAAATCCCTGCACAACACCATGATCTGTAATTCCTATTGCTTTATGTCCCCATTCCTTAGCTCTCTTTACATATTCACTTATATTAGTCATACCGTCCATATCACTCATTTGAGTATGTAAATGTAATTCTACTCTCTTTTCTTTAGAACTATCTTTTCTTTTTGAAATATAAGAAGTTTTAATACCTTTCCCCATCATAACTAATTCCTTTGAAAAACTATCAAATACTATATCTCCTGTAATAATATATGCAGAACCTATCTTCAAATTATCATCTAACATTTCTTGTTGTTTCTTATTAGCAAAAAATTTAACTTGAATAGAATTGGTGAAATCTGTAAAATTTATCATGTAAATTTTTTTATTATTTTTTATATCTTTTATTTCAATATCAAAAACTTCACCTTTTACTGTTATAGTACCAGAATTAGTATTTATTGTTTGTATTTCTACTATTTCATTTCCTACTTTTTTTCCATAAATATATTCACTTTTTTTATTAGTATTTTTAGTATTATTCATTTTGGAAGATTCAGTATTAATTTTCATACTTTTCACAATATCTTTTTCCGCTAATTCCTTACGTTGATAATGTTCATTAAAATCATGTGATTTATTATTTGAAAGTAACATTTTAACTTCTATATCTATATTAAACTCTTCTTTTATTTTCTTTTTTATTATTTTATTAACTTTTTTATTCAATATTGCTTGCATAAATAATTCATCTTCCGTTTCTAAAATTAAAGTATTATCTTTTATTGTTCTTTTTATATTGTTAATCCAACCAGTACTTGAAGGTATACATTTTTTTATTATATAAATTACATTTTCCCAATATTTCTCAACAATTAAATTTATATCATTTTTTTCTATTTCATATTTCATATTAATATTCACTTTTTCTAAATTTGGCAATATTTTTTTAAAAGATGATTGTAATAAACTAATTTGTTTATAATTAATAATTTCTTTACTTTTCAGTATTATAGTTATGAGTTTTCTATTATTATTTAAATATACTTTTTCAATCATTGATCCCTTTAAATCTTCACTACATTCAATATTATGTTTATCTACTAAAAATTCTAGTTTTTTTATCTGTATCATTTTATAAACTCCCCCTAATTATTACTTTTGGGTTACTTCTATAATATTTTCTATTTCAGATAATTTGTTTATAATTTCCATATTATCTATATTTTTATTTGTTTTTAAAAAAATATTTATTATTTTTTTATTCGGTTTTAAATCTTTAAATTCAATAGATATTATTGATAAATCCAAACTTCCTGTTACATGTCCAATTTTACCTAATTGACCTGGTATATCATAAGTTACAATTCTAATGTTTAAATGTTTTTTTCTTGAAAATTTCCTTTCTATATTCGAAAGTAATAATAATACTATGAAAATAAATAATGCTGCAATTATTCCTCCAAAATAAAAACCTGCTCCTATAGCTAACCCAACACATGCAATAGCCCATAAACTTGCAGCGGTTGTTAAACCTCTTACAGACGATCCTTCTTTAATAATCGTCCCAGCACCTAAAAAACCTATACCACTTATTACTTGTGCTCCTATTCTAGTAGCATCAATACCAAAATTTCCTGGTATATTAGAAATATATATACCTAAAAGCATACTTAATGTAGAACCTACACAAACTAATATATGTGTTCTAAATCCAGCTGGCCTCTTTATACTTTCTCTTTCCATTCCTATCAAACCAGACAATATTATAGATAGTAATAATTTAAATGCAATTTCTAAATAATATATTTTAAAACCTCCTAAACTAGCTTCTAATTAAAAATTTACTTATATCTAAATACATTCTAAATCTTTCTTTAAATCCATTTAAAACTCCCATTTTTTCTTCTTTTACTAAATGAGTCAAATTATTTAAAGGTATTTCTTTAAATTTAATATCATTGTTGATAAAATACTTAGTAATAGTCATTTCAAGACCATATTTAGATATATCAATATTAGGAATTTTTTTAAATAGATCTCCTCTTATTGCCCTTTGCCCAGATAAAAAAGGTGTAATTTTTTGGGCAAAATCTGTTTTAAATCTACCTTTAGTAAATATTCCTATAGTCATACTATATTCATCGGAAATAATTGGTAAAATTAAATTAGTTATATGTTTAGGAGTTAAACCTAAAAGATCTGCATCTAAAAAAAGAACAATATCAGTTTCTGAATATTCAAAACCACTTTTTACTGCTGCCCCTTTACCCTTATTCATATTAAATTCAATTACATTAACTCCAGTTTTCTTTGCAATATATGCTGTATCGTCAGTTGAACCATCACTTATAACTATAATATTATCAATCAAATCAACCTTTTTTACTGTTTCAATAATATTTTCTATAGTTTTCTCTTCATTTAGAGCAGGTATTATAGCAGTAATATGATACATTCATTTCACCTCTCATTATAACTGATTTATTTCCTTTATTAATTCTTCAATAAGTTTATCTTTAGTAACTTTCTTTATTATTTTTCCTTTTTTAAAGATTAATCCCAAGCCATTTCCTCCAGCAATTCCAATATCAGCTTCTTTTGCTTCTCCTGGCCCATTAACTTCACATCCCATAATTGCCACTTTTATAGGTTTTTTTAGCTTTTCTACTTTGTTTTCAACCTCTTGTACAATCTTTTCTAAATCAATACGAGTTCTTCCACATGTGGGACATGAAATAATTTCTATTCTATCATTTAATAATCCTAAGGATCGAAGAATTTGTTTCCCAACTTTAACCTCTTCAATAGGATTCCCTGTTAATGAAACTCTAATAGTATCTCCTATTCCTTTATATAATAATGAACCTATTCCTATTGAAGATTTAATAGTTCCTTTCCAAGGAGAACCTGACTCTGTAATACCAATATGTAATGGATAATCCACAATATTAGCTAATTTTTCATAGGATTTAATTGTCATATCTATGTTTGTAGACTTAACTGATATTACTATTTTATCAAAATTCATATTTTCTAATATTCTAACATGTTCCATAGCACTTTCAACCATAGAATTAACATTTACTCCATCATATCTTTCTAAATATTCTTTTTTTATAGAACCTGAATTAACTCCTATCCTAATAGGTATATTCTTATCTTTACATGCTTTAACGACCTCTTTGACTTTTCCTTCATCACCTATGTTTCCTGGATTAATTCTTAAACCTTCGACTCCACTTTTTATAGATTCTAAAGCTAATTTATAATTAAAATGAATATCAGCAATTATTGGTATATTTACTTGTTTTTTTATTTCTTTTATTGCCTCTGCTGCTTCAATATCAGGGACAGCTACTCTAATAATATCACAATCTACTTTCTCTAATTTTATTATTTGATTAACCGTTGATTTTATATCCCTAGTATCTGTATTAGTCATTGATTGAACAGTTATAGGAAAATCACTTCCTATCCCAACTGTTCCATAATAAAATTCTTTTGTTTTTCTCCTCATTAGATTACCACCTTAAAAAATATTTAATCTATTTAAGTCGTTATATGAAATAAATAACATAAGAGCCATTAAAAATACAAATCCTATAAAATGAACTAGTCCTTCCTTCTCTGGATCTAATGGTTTTCCTCTAACTAATTCTACTAAAACAAATAAAATCCTACTACCATCTAACGCTGGTATTGGTAATAAATTAAAAAATCCTAAATTTATATTAATAAAAGCTGCTAAATTTAATATGCTTAAAATCCCATATTTTGTTGTTTCTCCAATCAGCTGTACAACACCTATTGGCCCGGCAACATCTCCTTGACTAATATTTCCTGTTAAAGCCATTTTTATAAAATCAAACATAAGTGTAATAATAAATATTAAATTAGTAAAAGAATATTTGATTGACTCTATAATAGATAGTTTAGTTTTCGAACTTATTCCAACTAATTTATTATTATCTTCATCTAGTTCTGGTTCTAAAATAAATTTAATTCTTTCACCATTTCTTAAAACTTCAACACTAACTTTATCCTCAGCCTCAGAAATTATAGTTTTAAATTCTTGCCATTCATCAATATCTTTTCCTTGAACTGCAACTATTTCATCTCCACTTTTAATTCCTGCTTTATATGCTGGACCACCTTCCAAAATGCTATCTATTTCAGTTGTAGGAGTACCCATGACTAAAGAAATTATAAAGAATATAATTAATGCTAAAATAAAATTCATTATTCCACCAGCTGCTAATACTAAAATTCTTAATAAAGGAGATTTATTACTAAAACTTCTTTCATCATCAGATTTTTCATCCTCACCTTCCATTTTAACATATCCACCAATAGGAAATGCCCTAAGAGAATATTCAGTTTCACCTTTACCAAATTTCGTAATTCTAGGACCCATACCTATTGAAAATTCATGTACCTTTATTCCTACTAATTTAGCTACTGCAAAATGTCCAAATTCATGTACCAATACGACAATAAAAAATATTAATATTGCTGCAATTGCTGTAGTCATAAAAAATTCACTCCTATCTTATAATTTTAATAATTCTTTAGCTTTATTTCTTGCCCAACTATCACTATATAAAATTTCATCTATTGTAGGATTACTTATTTTTTTATGTTTTAATAATATTTTTTCTATAATATTTGGAATATCGTAGAATTTAATCTTATCATTTAAGAAATAATTTACTAGTACTTCATTTGATGCATTCAATACAGATGGCATTGTTCCCTCTTCTTCACAGGCTTTAAATGCTAGATTTAAACATGGAAATGTTTCGATGTCTGGTTTTTCAAAAGTAAGATTTCCAACTTCAATAATATCTAGTTTTCTAATATTATTGAATATTCGTTTAGGATATGTCAATGCATATTGAATTGGTATTCTCATATCTGATATTCCTAATTGAGCTATTATACTACCATCAATATATTCAACCATAGAGTGAATTATACTTTGAGGATGAACTACAACATCAATATCCTTAATCTCTACATCAAATAGCCATCTTGCTTCTATAACTTCCAAACCTTTGTTCATTAATGTAGAAGAATCTATCGAAATCTTTCGTCCCATATTCCAATTTGGATGCTTCAAGGCTTCCCTATATGTTACATCTATCAAATCTTTTTTTTCCTTATTCCTAAATGGACCTCCAGATGCAGTTAAAATAAGTTTATTAATTTCTTTTTTTTCCTTAGTAGTTATTGATTGAAATATTGCTGAATGTTCACTATCTACAGGTATAATCTTAATATTCTTTTCCTTAGCTTTATTCATAACAATTTTACCTGCTGTTACTAAAGTTTCTTTATTAGCTAATGCTATATCTTTTCCAGATTCAATAGCAGCTAAAGTAGGCTTTAATCCTATCATACCTACAACTGATGTTATTAATACTTCTATTTTTTCATGTTTAGCTAATTCAATCAAACCATTTAAACCACTATAAACTTTTATATCAAAAGGAAATAGTTTATCTCTAAGTATATCAGCTTTATGTTCATTAAATACAGCAACAATTTCTGGTTTGAATTCTAAAGCCTGTCGTTCCAATAACTCTATATTATTATTACCACTTAATGCAATTACATTAAATAAATCATTATTATTTCTTATAACATCTAGTGTTTGAGTTCCTATAGACCCTGTAGAGCCTAATATACCTATGTTTTTCAAAATATCACTCCTTAAAAACCTTTTAATTATTATTATATTTATACTAAATATTTAATAAAATTAAATATTAAAGGAGAAATAAATATAATACTATCAAATCTATCTAAAATACCACCATGTCCTGGCATAATATTTCCATAATCTTTTATTCCTATATTTCTTTTTATCTTAGATGCAGTAAGATCTCCAATCATTGATGTTATTGAACATACGAAGCCCAGAATAATATACATATATATATTATTTAAATTCAAAATACTAATAAAAAGAATAGTTGACAACACAGCACCAATCAATCCACCAATTGCTCCCTCAATAGTTTTTTTTGGGCTAAGTATAGGAGCTAGTTTTCTTTTGCCTAATAATATACCACTAAAATATGCAAATGTATCCGTTGCAAAAGCTATAATAAATATAAGCCATAATAAAATATTACCTTCTAAAAATGAAATGTGAATTAAAGAATAAGGAATATATAAACTAGTTAATAGATTAATACCAATTTCCTTTATATCATAATTTTTATTAAATACATACATACTTAAAAATACAATCATATTAATGACTATACTAAAAGTTACTAGATTATAATTATCTATTACAGAAAAAATATATAGAAATATAGAATAAACATATAAGTAATTTGTTATTTTTATATTGATGCCTTCAAAAGCTTCTTTAAATTCTTTAATACCTAATAAAGTGATTAATAAGACAGAAGTTTTTAATATCAAACCACCACTTATTACTGCAATTAATAATAAAAAAACTCCTATTATTCCACTAATTATTCTCGTCTTCATTTTTTAACTCCTTTATTTGTTTAATAATTAAATATTACCAAATCTTCTATTTCGTTGTTGATAATCAAATATAACCTTATGTAAACTATTTTTATGAAAATCAGGCCAATTTATATCTAAAAAGAAAAATTCACTATATGCAATTTGATAATTTAAAAAATTACTTAATCTTTTTTCGCCACTAGTTCTTATAACTATATCAGGATCAGATTGATTTTCAGTATATAAATATCTTTTGAAATATTCTTCATTAATTTCTTCTATAGATATATTATTATTTATAATATCATTGCAAATTCTTTTAGTAGCTCTAACTATCTCATCTCTACCTCCATAATTTAATGCAATATTTAATATTAATTTAGAATTATTTTTAGTTAATTCAACAGCATATTCAACTTCTTTAATTATATTTTTATCAAATCTATTTAAATCTCCTAGAATATTTAATTTAACATTATTTTTATGTATTTCTTCTAATTTATTTTTTATAAATTTAACTAAAAGTTTCATTAAATAATCTATTTCTTTTTTTGGTCTAGACCAATTTTCAGTAGAAAAAGCATATAGTGTTAAATATTTTATACCTAAATTACCACATTCCTCTACTGTATCCATAACTCTTTTTACTCCTTCTTTATGTCCAGAAGTTCTTGGTAAAAATCTCTTCTCGGCCCATCTTCCATTACCATCCATTATTATAGCAATATGTTTAGGTAAATTATCAAAATTTATTTTATCCAAATAATTATTTTTCACATTCATATCTTTATTTTTTGAAATTTCCACTCTGATATACCTCCATTATAATGACTAAAAACCCCTTCTTAATAGAAGGGGATTAAAAGGCGCATACTATAATTTTGATTGACTTATCCACGCTATTATATTTAACAACTCTTAAATCAGTTAATTTATTATTTAGTTTATTATTTGTTCCCTTAGTTTCAAATATCGTAATGGATAAATCATTATTTATCTTTGACATAGCACACTTTAATGGTAACCCTATTATATTAAGGTCCTTCATTTTATACCTCCAATAATTCTGCTTCCTTATCTTCACTTAATTTTTCAATCTCTTTTATATAATTATCAGTCAACTTTTGAGTTTGTTCTTCTGCTTTTACTAATTCATCATCAGTAAGTTCACCTTTCTTATTTAATTTTTTTAATTCATCATTTGCATTTCTTCTTTCATTTCTTATAGCAACTTTAGCTCCTTCAGAAATTTTCCCTAAAGATTTAATCATATCTTTTCTAGTTTCCTCAGTTAATTTTGGTATTATTAATCTTATAGTTTTACCATCATTAGATGGATTCAAACCCAAATCAGACTTAAGAATTGCTTTTTCAATTTCTGGAAGAGCATTAACATCCCAAGGAGATATAAGTAATTGTCTTGCTTCAGGAACAGAGATATTAGCTATTTGTTTAAGTGGAGTTGCAGCTCCATAATAATCTACCATTACTTTATCCAATATTGCAGGATTTGCTCTTCCTGCTCTAATAGTCTTTAAGTCATCGTTGAAAACTCTAACAGTTTTTTTCATTTTATTTTCAATTTCTTTATGAATATCTAAATACATAATTAATCCTCCTTTAATTTTGTACCAATTTTAGCACCAAAAACTACTTTTGATATATTTGTAGGATTTTCTATACCAAACACAATTATAGGAATATTATTATCCTTACATAATGAAGCAGCAGTTGAATCCATTACTTTAAGTTCTAAATTTAACATATCTTTATACTTCAGCTCATTGAACTTCTTGGCATTAGGATTCTCTTTAGGGTCTGAATCATATACACCGTCAACACCTTTTTTAGCTAACAAAATAACTTCTGATTCAATCTCTGCGGCTCTAAGAGCAGCAGTAGTATCAGTTGTAAAATAAGGATTTCCAGTTCCAGCTGCAAATATAACAACTCTTCCTTTTTCTAAATGTCTAACTGCCTTTCTTCTAATATACGGTTCAGCAATTTGTCTCATTTCTATAGCAGTTTGTACCCTAGTTAAAACATCAATATTCTCCAATGCATCTTGCATAGCCAAAGCATTAATTACTGTAGCTAACATCCCCATATAATCAGCTGTAGTTCTATCCATTTCCTTACCACTTCTACCTCTCCAGAAATTACCACCACCAACTATAATAGCCACTTCAACACCTGCACTTTGCAACTTTTTTACTTCTTCTGCTATATTCATTATAGTTTTTTCATCTAATCCAAAATCTTTATCACCTTTTAAGGCTTCACCACTTAATTTTAATACTACTCTTTTATAAATAGGTTTATCCATATAAACACTCCTAATAAATGTTATTCTACATTAGTAAGTAAATTCCTTTAATTAATATTATTTTAAAAATTATTCAAATGGAGAACACCTGGTGTTCTCCATTTATATAATATTATTAATTTTGCATTTGTTTTGCTACTTCTTCAGCAAAATTTTCTTCTTTTTTCTCTATTCCTTCTCCTACTTCATATCTTGTAAATCTTCTTATTTTAATGTTTTCTCCTATTTTTGATATCTTTTCATTGATTAAATCTTGTATAGTTTTATCAGGATCTTTAATAAAAGATTGTTCCATTAGACATACTTGCTTATAGTATTTTTCTATTCTTCCTTCTACCATTTTAGCAACAATTTTTTCTGGTTTTCCTTCATTCAATGCTTGTTCTCTTAAAATTTCTTTTTCTTTCTCTATTTCTGCAACAGGTACTTCTTCTCTAGATACATATTGAGGATTTTGAGCTGCTACTTGCATAGCTACATCTCTAGCAAATTCTATAAATTCATCATTTTTGGCAACAAAATCTGTTTCACTATTAACTTCAACTAAAACACCAATTCTTCCTCCATGTATATATGATTCAATTATTCCTTCAGATGCAACTCTTCCTGCTTTTTTAGTTGCTTTGGATAATCCTTTTTTCCTAAGTAATTCCACTGCTTCTTCCATATTTCCATCAGTTTCAACTAATGCCTTTTTACAATCCATCATACCAACACTAGTTCGTTCTCTTAATTCTTTTACCATTGATGCTGTTACTGCCATATAAACGCCTCCTCATTAATCTTCGTATATTAATAAATGGTAAGAGTAGTAAGGGAAAAATCCCTTATAGCCCTTACCATTTGGATTACTCATTATCTTCTATTTGTTCACCTTGCTTACCTTCTAAAACAGCATTAGCCATTGTCTCAGCAAGTAATTTCACCGCTCTTATAGCATCATCATTACCTGGTATCACATAGTCAACCTCATCTGGATCACAATTAGTATCAACTATTGCAATTACGGGTATTCCCAAAATTTCTGCTTCCTTAACAGCAATTTTTTCTTTTCTAGGATCAACTACAAATAATGCATCAGGAAGTTTTTTCATATCCTTAATTCCACCAAGGAATTTTTCAAGTCTTTCCTCTTCATGCTTCAGCTTTATAACTTCTTTTTTAGGAAGCAATTCATAAGTTCCTTCTTCTTCCATTTTCTTTAATTCATGAAGTCTAGCTATTCTCTTATTTATAGTTTTGAAGTTTGTTAATATACCTCCTAGCCATCTCTGACTTACAAAGTGCATTCCACATCTTTTAGCTTCAGTCTCAATTGACTCTTGAGCTTGTTTTTTAGTTCCCACAAAAAGAATTTCACCGTCATTCTCAGCAATCTCTTTTATGAAATTATAAGATTCTTCCACTTTCTTTACTGTTTTTTGAAGATCTATAATATAGATTCCATTTCTTTCAGTAAATATATATTCAGCCATCTTAGGATTCCATCTTCTTGTTTGATGTCCAAAATGAACACCTGCTTCAAGAAGTTGCTTCATTGTTATTACTGACATAAGTACACCTCCTTTGTTTTTCCTCCACTTAAATCATTTCTCTATGAGACCTCTTACAGCACATTCATAGAAATCAATAAGTGTGTGTATTTTTACCTTAAGTAGTATATCATAAAACTTATATTGATTACAACCTCTTTTTTATTTTTTATTTAAATAATTAAGTTTTATTATCATATCTACTTCTCTTTTACCTTTATCCAAAGTTTTTGCTATATTATCAATACTATTACCATTTTTATATAATTCTATGACTTTATCTTTTATATTATTTAAATCACTTTTTATATTTCTATCAGATTCTTCTTTATCTTCATCTAATTTTTTAATAGAATCTCTTTCTTCATTTTCATTTATTAATGAAATATCATTTATTAAACCTTCTAAATCTAAAATAATCTCATTCATAAAATTGCTATATTCAATTATTTCACTATGCATTTTTTTACATTCTCTATATCTAATATTCTCCATTTTGTCATGTCTTATTATTGAAATAATAGATATAATAATTAATAATACACCAAATGTAATTACACTAAAAAACATCCATTATTCTCCTTTAATATTTTCTAAAGTTTTATTGTTTTAATGTTTCCATCTATCAAAGTAAATTTACATTTCCTTTGAATTTTATTATTATATATAATATGACTTCCTATAACTATTTTCACTTTAGGATAAATTATTTCATCTACAATTATTGTACCTGTAGTTTTTTTCTTTATTTCATCATCTATATCTTCATATTTATTCATTAATTCTACTCTTTCTTCACTTAATGTTTTTCTAGTTTTCAATAACTCTTTAAATAAGATACTTTTCTTATCTGATAATTTATTTTCTTTATAACTTTTCTCCAAAATATTTATTGATTTCTCCATTTTAATTATTTCTTTTTCTATTTCATCAATTCTAGATCTAATATTGATTAACTCTTCTTTTTCTTCTATATTTGTTCCAACTTCTATCAATGTATCAGTTTCCATTGGAGAACCAATAGTCCTAGCATGTACCCCAAATTGAGCTTTACATTTACCGCCAACTATTAATCCTTTCTTCCCTTGAACTCTTACATTTCCATTACTTTCCACTTCACTATGTAATATAGCTTCTGAAATAATGTCCTCTTCAGCCTTTACTTTTGAATTTTCAATATATTTTGATGCGATTTCACCATTAGCCTCTAAAGTAGCTCTATTTCTACCTACTATACCTCTAGCTAAATATATATTGCCATTACTTTTTACAAATGCGTCTTCAACTACTCCATTTACATAAACATCTCCCAAAGCTTCTACTTCAAAGCCCGTATTAACAGAATCCTTAATCGATACCGTTCCATTAAATTTTATATTACCAGTACGACTATCTACATTTCCATTTATATTATATACATTTAAAACTTCAATCTTCCCATCTATCAATTTAACCTGTCCATCTATATGTGCAATAATTTGATCATCAACTATTGATGCATTACTTCCTAATTTTATATTTGCAGGCTTTCCATCTATAGAAGAGAGCTCTTCACCTAAAATATTTATGCCATTTTCTCCTAGTCTAGGTGATACTACCCTTGCTAATACTTCTCCTTTTTTTACATTATTTATCAATCCAAGATTTCTAAAATCCACGCTTCCATCATCTAAAACATCTGGCTTGGAACTAAAATCATCATCAAACTCATACTCAATATATCCATCTTTACCTTTTTTTGTTTTTTTACCTTCGGCTATAATAAACTTTTTATTGTATAGTCTTCTTTTGAGTATTTCTTCTAATAACTCTTTATCTAAACCATATCTGACCTTTTCTTTTAACATTTTTAATGCATTATCATATGCAACTTCCTTACCTTTATTATCTCCTTGAATAATTTCAATATAAACACTCATATTATCTTTACTTATACTTATACTTAGTTCATCATCAATTATAAATTCTTTTTGTGGAGGGGCAATTATTATGCCTTTATTTATATCATTTAAGGCTTCATTTATTTTATTTCTATCAAGATTATCAATGTTTTTTTTGCCAATATAAGAATAGATATGTTCCTGCATAATTTTTATATTTTCAATATTATATACAGATAGTTTAATTCCTTCATCAGTAAATTGAATACTATAATCATCTTTTAAATTTCTGGATTCTGATATACATTTATCTTTTAATAACTCGTCCATTTCTTCAGTATCACTATTTATTTTGTTATCTATTTCATCTTTAATATCTACACTTTTTTCATCATTTATATTTTCTTTTTCATCTGTAACATCATTAACTTTAAATTCAATCTTATAATACTTTGTAAATAATTTATTCTTTTCTACAATAATATTAATTAGCAAGTCTTCTTCTGGTACATTAAAATGTTCAATAGCTTCTTTTAATAGCTTTTCCTTGTTTTTTCCCTCTAATATAATACAATTTTCCATCATACACACCATCCTAAAATTAATTATTTATATTAATTCTATTTAATTGTTTTCTGATGTTTTTTATTGCCTTACTATGAATTTGTGAAATACGTGACTCTGATAATTGAATTATCTTACCTATTTCCTTATAATTTAATTCTTCATAATAATATAAAGTTATTACATCTTTTTCCTTCTTTGGCAAGTCTAAAATTATATCAGATATAATTTCAATATATTCCTTAGATTCAACAATAAATTGAGGGTCTTCCAAATAATCTAAAGGATCTTCTCCTCTATTAAACATTATATCATCTAAAGAAGATACATTAAATGAATTTATTTCTTTTAATACTTCTTCAATTTCCTTTACTGACATATTTAATTCCTTAGAAATATCTTCAACATGAACTTCTCTGTCTAATTTATTCTCTAAATCATACATAGTTCTTTCAACTAATTTTGCTTTTGTTCTTAAAGTTCTTGGTACCCAATCGTTCTTTCTTATGTTATCAATTATTTCTCCTTTAATCCTTAATTGAGCATAAGTCTCAAACTTTACTCCTTTATAAGGATCAAATTTATCTATAGCATCAATCAATCCTAAAGATCCAAAGCCCATAAGCTCATCAAACTCTACTTTTCCACCATAATAATTATACATTCTACTAGCTACAATTTTTATAATATGAGCATATTCTTCAATTAATTTATTTTTTATTTCAATACTATCATGGACTTGATAATCCTTCCATAGCTTGTCTCTTACCATAACTCTCCCCCTACGAGGTAACTAATTAAATAGTCTTTATACCATATCCTATAGTTTTAATTAATAAACTTCCATCATTAGAACTAAACTCAATAGTTCTACCAAAGTTTCCTCCTGTATCTTCACTAATAACTTTAATACCTAAATTCTTCAATTTTGATTTAACAGCTATTACATTCCTTTCTCCAATTTTAAGAACATCTGCTCTACTATTAAACTTAAACATTTGTGCTCCTCCAGCTAATTTAGCAACTATATATCTTTTATCAGCACCTAATTGTTCCATTTTAGATACTAATACTTCAATTCCTGAATCTGCAAATTTAGCTTTATTTGAATTGTTTTTAATTTCTTTACTTGAAGGTAACATTACGTGAGCTAACCCTGCCATTTTTTTCCTTTTGTCATATAAAGCAACACCAACACAAGAGCCTAATCCTAAAGTAACAAGTACTCCATTATTTTCAATAATATTTAAGTCTGCCATTCCGACTTTTATAGTTTCCATCTTATTAAACTCCTAAACTGTCAAATATAATCTCAAATGAATTAATATCTGGTATTAAAAATAAATTGCCTGTTATATATTTATTTTGCTCTTTAAATTCAGTTTCGATAAATAAAACCTTATCAGAAATATAACTGAATTGAATTGCAGGAACACTTAATATAGCTGCTGCCATATCAATACTAATAGATGGAATTGAAATTTTAAGATTAAGGTTGGTTAATTGGCTTAAGGAATTTATGTAAGATGATGCTATAATATTTCCAATCTCTGATAAAGCTGAAATTTCTAAATCATCTAACTTACAACTATCTTTTTCCTTATTTAATAAAAGTTCTACTAAATTTTTAGCTGAATCTAAATCTAATATAAACATCATATTTCCTACAGCATCACCTCCCATAGCAAAATAAATGCCTACAACTGGATTTTCTGGTCCTCCTAACATTCTATCAACATCTGAAAAGTTTAGTAACCTAACTTGAGGTATATCCATATTAACTTTATCATTCAATATTTGCGATAATGCAGTAGCTGCATTTCCAGCTCCTATATTACCTAACTCTTTAAATACATCTAAAAAATCATTATTTAAATTATTGATATCTATAGTCATTATTCTTCCCTTTCAATATTTAAGATTTTATCTAAATCTATAATCAGAATTAATCTATTATTTTCTTTACCAATACCTTTAATATAATTATATTCTTCTTTTTCACTCATATTTGAAATATTATCAATTTCACTATTCTCTATATAAACAACTTCCGAAGAAGAATCTACCAATAATCCTACAACTATATCTTCACTGCATGTAATTATAACACGAGAATTATCACTTTCTTTAATCTCTCCTAAGTTTAATCTTTTTTTAAGATCTATAACTGGTATAACTTCTCCTCTTAAATTTATAACTCCTTTTATATATTTATCAGAATTAGGTACTCGAGTATACCCTGATACTTTTTCTATAGTTTTAACCATAGATATATCTATAGCATAATTTTCTTCTGCTAATTTAAAAATAACATATTGATTTCTTACCTTAACATTAGTTTCCATCAAAAGCCTCCTTAAAACAATGAATTAACATCTATTATTAATGAAATATTACCATTACCTAAAATCGTTGCTCCAGCTAAATATTTAACTTTTACTAAATATTTACCCAATGATTTTATAACTATTTCTTGTTGCCCTATTAATTCATCAACAATTAATCCTGCTTCTTTTTCACCTTTTTTTACAATTACTGATATTAATTCTTCTTTATTTGAGTCATTTTCTATATCTAAAACATTATTTAATCGAATTAGTGGTAATGTTTTACCTCTATATAAAATTACTTCCTGATTCTGAACTTTTCTTATATTATCAGTTTTAATTGTAGTAATTTCTTTTATCGAACTTAATGGTATAGCATATATTTCATCATATAATTTAATCAATAAAGCTTGTATTATTGCAAGAGTTAACGGTATTCTTATAGTAAACTTTGTATATTCATTGCTTTTTGTTTCAACTTCTACAATTCCACCAATAGAATTAATCTTAGATTTTACAACATCAAGTCCTACTCCTCTTCCAGAAACATCAGTTATTTTATCTGCTGTACTAAAACCAGGCATAAAAAGTAATTCAGGAACCTCTTTATCATCCATTTGACTTCCTTGTTCTTCTGTTATAATATTATTTTCTATGGCTTTCTTCTTAACTTTATCTATATTAATTCCTGAACCATCATCTTGTACTTCTATTACAACATTATTACCATCAGGATAAGACCGCAAAAGTAAAGTCCCAGTACTTTCTTTACCAATTGATTTTCTTTCATTTGGTTTTTCAATTCCATGGTCTATAGAGTTTCTAATTAAATGAATTAAAGGATCTCCAATTTCATCTATTACAGTTCTATCTACCTCTGTTTCTTCTCCTGACATTTTTAAATTAATATCTTTTCCTAATTCTTTAGATAAATCTCTAACCATTCTTGGAAATCTATTGAAAACCCTTTCAATAGGTACCATTCTAACTTTCATTACAGCATCATGTAAATTTGTTGTTATTCTTTCTAAATATTCTGTAGTTTCATTCATACTTTGTTTATCATTATTCTCTCCTATTTCTTCCATTCGAGTTTTAATAATTATCAACTCACTAACTAAATTCATTAAATTATCTAATCTATCAATATCAACTCTTACAGTTTTTCCCACTTTTCTACTTTTAGATTTTTTAACGGTATTTTTTTTAGTGTTATTTAAATTCTCGGCATTTTTTGGTTTATCTTTAATAGAATTTTCTTTTTTAACTTTAGATTTATCATATGAATCAATTTTCAAATCTTCAATATTTATATTCTGTATTTCTGAAATTGCAACTAATTCTTTTTCTATTTTTTCAATAGATTCTTCTGTAACTATAAATACCTCAAAAGTATTATCAAACTTCTCATCCTCAATATCTTCTGTAGTAGGATTAGACTTAATTATATCAGAATGTTCTTCTAAAGTATTAAATACAATAAATGCCCTCGCTGCTTTTAACATGCAACTCTCTTCTACTTCTACAGATATTTTATAACCTTTCATACCCTTTTTATCTGCCTCTTTTAAAATCTTCAATACATGCTCCTCTATAATTTCTTCCTTTCCGGTAGATTTTTCTTTAGTTATAGTTGAAGATTTACCATTAACTAATTCATCTAATTTTTCAGTTAAATATGTTACATCAATATCACCTTCTGTAGATTCTTCAATTATATTACTTACATATTGCTCTAATTTATCAAAGCACTGAAATAGAATATCAATAATATCAGTATTTATTAAAATATTCTGATTTCTTAGTTCTTGTAACAAATTCTCCATTTGATGAGTCAAAGTTGACATTTTTTCAAATCCCATAGTAGCAGACATACCTTTTAAAGTATGAGAAACTCTAAATATTTCATTTAATAATTCAATATTTTCTGGTTCATTTTCAAGCTTCAATAAAGAATCATTCATACTTTGTAAATGTTCATTCGATTCTTCAATAAATATATCTATATACTGATTAAATTCCATTATAATACCCCCAATTTATTATTTAGTTCATCTATAATATTTTCCAATGGTAATTGAATATTTATTATTCCAATATCATAAGCTACTTTTGGCATTCCATATATTACACAAGTTTTTTCATCTTGCCCTATAGAATATCCTCCAGATTCTACTATCTTCTTTAACCCAAGAGCTCCATCTGATCCCATTCCAGTTAATATTACACCAATTTTATTTACATTTTTAAAATTAGCTATTGAATTAAATAACACATCTACAGAAGGCTTATGTCCATTAACATTTTTTCCATCATCCAATTTAATCTTAAATTTATTATTTGAATCTATAATTATTAAATGTTTAGCTCCTGGTGCCACATAACAATATCCATTTTTAAGAATTTCACCATCTTCAGCTTCTTTTACTATAATATTTGATATATTATTCATTCTGTCAGCTAAAGATCTTGTAAATCCAGGTGGCATATGCTGAACAACTAAAAAACTTCCATTTACTCCCTTAGGTATTCGAGGTATGATTTCCTGTAAAGCTCTAGGTCCTCCAGTAGAACATCCTATACCAACAATATTACTAACTCTACTATCATAAGTTTTTTTCATTTCTTCTATATTACATTTCTTTGTTTTTACAGTGCTCATATCAATTCTTTTAGATTTAGTCACAAGTTTTATTTTATTAATTAATTCTTTATTTTTACCTTCAGTCTCAATACTAAATACATTACTAGGTTTAGTTATAAAATCTATAGCCCCCATTTCTAATGCCTTAAGGGTCAACTCAGCACCTTGTTTTGTGAAACTACTTAACATTAAAATTGGAATATTTATATTCTTTTCCTTTAATTTTTTTAATGTTTCAATACCATTCATTTTTGGCATCTCAATATCTAACGTTATAATATCAATATCTATTTCATCTATTTTCTGTATAGCTTCCTTACCATTTTTAGCTGTACCAACTACCATCAAATCATCATCTTTATTTACCATATCGGATATTATTTTTCTCATAAATGCAGAATCATCTACAATAAATACCTTTTTCATAATTTATTTCAATCCTTTTTTTCTTAACTTACATTCTTCTCCAAATATATATTTTATAATAGAATCACTAGACTCAATTCATCAAACTTTTTATATTATCTAGAAAACCTTTCAATCCACCATTTGTAGATACTTTTTTGTTATTTATTAAGTCAACAGCAATAGAATCAATTTTTCTACTTATATTAGATTTAGGCTCAGACAATATAAAAGGAATTTGTTTTTTAACTGAATTTATTACAATTTTAGATTCATATATATATCCTATATTATCTAATTCTAAACTTAAAAACTTTTGACTAGCTTTATTAAGTTTATTAAACACTTCAATAGACTCTCTTTGATTTTTAACTCTATTAACAACAATTTTCACAATATTCTTTTTAACATAATTATTAATGACTTTCAGCATTGCATATCCATCAGTTAAGGATGTGGGTTCTGGTGTTATTACCAATATTATATCATCTGATGACCTTATAAAATTAATAACAGTATTTGAGACCCCAGCTCCTGTATCTATAATTATAATATCCAAATATTGTTCTAATTTAGACAATTGATTTGTTAATAAATTTAATTGTCTAATATCTAATTTCATAATATCATCAAGTCCTGATCCTCCTGGAATAATTTTTAATCCATAAGGTCCATCTTCAATAATATCTAAAATGTCCTTATTATTATAAATAACATCTATTAAGGTATACTTTGGCATAATATCCAACATGACATCAATATTAGCAAATCCTATATCCGCATCCAAAACCGCTACCTTATAACCTAATTTACAAAAAGATAAAGCCAAATTTATAGTAAAATTAGTTTTTCCAACACCTCCCTTACCACTTGTCACAGTTATTACTCTAGTATTATTAGAAATATATTTTTGTGTGTTTTCATAATTTTTTCTTTTATTTAATATTAGTTTTCTTAACTTTTCAGCCTGATCTCCCACTTTAAATTTCACCAACTATCATTTTGCTAATAATTTCATTATCAAATATTTCAATATCTTCTGGTACATTTTGACCATTTGTTATGTAAGCTATAGGATAATTGGAATAAAATTTCGCATTTAAAATGTTACCAATTTTTTCAGTTTCATCCATCTTTGTAAAAATAAGCTTTAACCCCTTAATTTTAGAATAATTATCAATTATAGATTTCATAGATTGGAAATCTGTATTAACACTAAGAACCAAATATACTTCTTTATTATTAATAAGATTTATCATTTCTTCAACTTCACTAATTTTTTCATGATCTTTATAGCTTCTTCCTGCAGTATCTACTAAAATTATATCTTTATCTTTAAACTTCGACATAGGTATATAAATATCCTTTGTATTATATATTATTTCAAGAGGTAAATTTAAAATTTGACTATATGTTTTCAATTGATCTACTGCTGCAATTCTATAAGTATCAGCAGTTATAAGACCTAATTCCTTTTCATCATTTAAAGACATATTAGCAGCAATCTTTGCCAGTGTAGTAGTTTTTCCCACTCCAGTTGTTCCAATAAAAAAAACAACTTTTTTATTATCATTATTTTCTAAAGAAATAGCTCCTTCTAAGATGAATTTTATAGATTCTTTTAAAAGATTAATTAAATCTTCTTCATAATAATTACTTAAATTGAAGTTAGTATCAATATCATTTATAATTTTTAATGCATACTCGTCTATAACACCATTATCAGTTAATATATTTTTTAAATAAATTAATTTATCATCTAATTTATTTTCATTAATTTCTTTATCTGAAACCACATGAGTTTCTATAGTTTTTCTTAATTTATTAATTTCCATATTTAATTTATTAATATCATTTTCTTTAAAATTCGCATTTCCTTTAATATCATTTTTTGATTTATTATTTTCTTCTTTAGCCGCCACTATCTCTATTAACGGTTTTTTAAATAAACCTAATATCCCCTTAGGTTTAATTTTTCGGGTATGAAGAATTATAGCTTCTTTCCCTAATTCTTTTTTTAATTTCAACATAGCCTCATGATTTGTCTTTCCAATATATCTTTTAATGTTCATTATAATTTCACCATCCCTAAGGATTTAATCTCAACAGTTGGTTCAATTTCATTATATGATAAAACAATAAAATCATTTGCAATTTGTTCTGTTAATCTCTTAAAATATAATCTAACAATTGGTGCCGTTAAAATAATTGGTTGTTCACCAATTGAAGTTAATTTTTGAACATTTTTTGTTAAGCTATTAAGTATTTGCTGAACTAACTTTGGTTCTAATGATAAATAAGAACCATTATTTGTTTGATTAATTGATTCCATTATTAATTCTTCTAATTCTGAATCTAATGTAACTACTTTAAGTATATTACCGTCAACATATTTCTTTGTAATATATCTAGAAAATCTTTGACGAACATATTCAGTAAGCATATCAGTGTCTTTAGTAACAGAACCATGATCTGCTAACGTTTCTAAAATAGTAACCATATCTCTTATAGATATTTGTTCTTTTAATAAATTTGATAATACTTTTTGTATTTCTCCTATTGACATAACATTTGGTATAACTTCTTCCACTAAAGCGGGATGTTCTTCGCTTACATTATCAATTAATACCTTTACATCTTGTCTTCCTAATAAATCGTCTATATTTCTTTTAATAACTTCAGTTAAATGAGTAGAAATAACAGATGGAGGATCAACAACTGTATATCCTAATATTTCTGCTTTCTCTCTCTGTTCTTCCGTAATCCATTTTGCTGGTAATCCAAATGCTGGTTCTACAGTATCAACACCATTAATTTCACCATCAGCAGTCCCAGGATCCATAGCAAGATAATGATCAAACATTAATTCCCCTTTAGAAACTTCTACTCCCTTTATTTTTATTAAATATTCATTAGGATTTAATTGAATATTATCTCTAAGCCTTATTATAGGCACAATTATACCTAACTCTAACGCAATTTGTCTCCTTATCATAACTACCCTATCTAAGAGATCTCCACCTTGTTTAGAATCAGCTAAAGGTATAATTCCATATCCAAATTCTAACTCTATATCTTCTACTTTAAGCAATGATTTTACACTTTCAGGCTTTCTAATTTCTTCTTCATCTCTTTCTGATTCATCCTCAATTTCTGATTCTATGATTTTATTCATATTTTTTCTCATAATAAAACCTAACCATAGAAAAACAGTTCCCAATAAGAAAAATGGAATTCTAGGTAATCCTACAATACCAAAAAAGTATAATACTCCACTAATGAGAAACATTACTTTTGGACGAGTTGAAAATAACTGATCTATAATATCATTACCTAAATTAGAATCGGAAGCAGCTCTTGTTACTACAATACCAGTAGCAGTTGAAATTAATAATGCTGGAATTTGACTTACTAATCCATCACCTACAGTTAATGTAGTAAATTTGGCTAAAGATTCTGTTAAACTTAAATCTAATGTTAACATCCCAATAACAAATCCTGCGGCTATATTTAAAATAGTTATTATTATACCTGCAATAGCATCTCCTTTAACAAACTTACTTGCTCCATCCATTGAACCATAAAAATCTGCTTCTTTTTGTATATCTTGTCTTCTTTGTCTGGCTTCAATATCTGTTATTAATCCAGAATTTAAATCAGCATCAATAGCCATTTGTTTTCCTGGCATAGCATCTAAAGTAAATCTAGCAGCTACCTCTGCTACTCTTTCTGAACCTTTAGTTATAACCACAAA
Organism: Anaeromonas gelatinilytica; assembly: GCF_016820635.1. Classification (GTDB taxonomy): domain Bacteria; phylum Bacillota; class Clostridia; order Tissierellales; family SIT17; genus Anaeromonas; species Anaeromonas gelatinilytica. The sequence goes on from NZ_WSFU01000119.1 coordinate 68,935, forward strand.
TTGAATAATTACAATAATTAAAAATATGATAAATCCTACTATAGGATTCCCTTGTATTACAAAACCTCCGAAGCTTTCAATCACTCCTCCTGCACTTCCTTTTGAAAGGATTAATCTTGTACTAGAGATATTCAACGATAACCGAAACATTGTAGTAATTAGTAACAAAGAAGGAAATATAGAAAATTTCAAAGCATTTTCTATATACATTGAAAGAAGTAATATTAATAATGCTAAAGAAATATTTAAGCTTAATAATATATCTAAAACACTTTCATTAACAGGTATTATAATAATTATTATGATTGCTATTACACATATAGCTACCACTATATCTCCAAATTTCATATTTATCTCCTCTCACTTATCTATTTTAAACTATACACATAAGCTAAAACTTCTGCGACTGCTTGATATAATTCTTCTGGTATACTGTCTCCTACTTCACAAGAACTATAAAGAGATCTAGCTAATAATTTATTTTCAACCATAGGCACATCTGAATCCTTTGCTATCTCCTTAATTTTTTGAGCTACTATATCTTTTCCCTTGGCTAATACATAAGGAGCTTCATATTTTTCATTATTATATTCTAAAGCAATAGCATAATGAGTAGGATTAGTAATAATAACATCCGCCTTTGGAACATCTTGCATCATTCTTTTCATAGCAATCTGTCTTTGTTTTTCTTTTATTTTTGATTTAATTAATGGATCTCCATCAGATTGTTTATGTTCTTGTTTTATTTCTTGTTTTGTCATTTTAAGATTCTTTTCATGTTGCCACCATTGATACCAATAATCAAATATAGCGAGAAGTAACAATATTCCTCCACTTCTAATTGCTATGCCAAACGTTAAGGAACCAATATTCTTCGTTATTTCATTAATCTCCATATTAAATAAATTATAAATTATATTCATATTATTACGAACATATGAAATAACAACATATCCTATTATAAATATCTTTATTGTAGCTTTTATTAATTCAACTAATGATTTTGTTGAAAATATTTTTTTAAATCCCTCTATAGGATTTATTCTGCTGATTTTTACATTTAATGTTTTAGTTGTAAATAAAAAACCTACTTGCAAATAATTAATTACTATTGCCATAACAAACACAGTTCCTATGATTGGTGCTACAATTTTACCAGTTATAATTATCATGTTCATAAAAAAAATAGATAAATTTTCAACCGTATATAAACTCTTATATATATTATCATCTGAAAAAATCATGACAGTAAAATCATGTAAATTTTCAAGCATGTATTTTCCAAAAATTCTTAAAGATAAAAAAGCAAATATCAATAAAAAAGCTGATGTTAATTCCCTACTCTTTAAAACTTGTCCTTTTTCTCTAGCTTCTTTTCTCTTTTTAGCAGTAGGTTTTTCTGTCTTTTCCTCTGATGCGAACAATTGCAAGTCTATAAAATACTTATTCAACTAAATCAACCCTTTGTAAGTAACTGTAAAAAATTAAAAATTTCCCCAGACATATTATTAAAAATATGTTGAAGAGCTATTAAATATATAGGTAACGTAATAAATATAGTTAATAATCCTACCACTATTTTTAATGGCATACCTACTACAAAAACATTCATTTGAGGCACTGTTCTAGCTAATATTCCCAATAATACATTGGACAAAAATATTGTTGCTAACACTGGGCTACTAATTTTAAATCCTATATTAAAAATTTCAGAAAAAATCACTATTATTTGATTTAAAATTCCATCATTTAAATTTATATTTCCAATTGGTAATACAGAATAAGATTTTACTATAGCTTGTAAAAACCAATGATGAGCATCTATTGTTAAAAAAATCAATAATGCTAAAATATAATAAAAATTTCCAGTTATCGGTACCTGAGTATTATGCTGAGGATCAAATACATTCGCCATTCCAAATCCAATTTGAGTATCAATGATCTGTCCAGCTATAATTAATGATACAAAAAATAAATAAGAAATAAAACCTATTATAAGTCCAATAGTTAACTCTTTAAAAATCAATATCATTAAATGTATATTTCCTTCAATAATTAAGTCTTGCTCTCCTATAGTAGTAAAAGTTATTATAGAAATAATTAATGATAGAGAAACTTTCAATATTGTGGGTATATTAGTTCTACTAAAAATTGGAGTTATAATAAAAATCCCAGTCATTCTTATAAAAACTAATAAAAATATTTGGTATTTAGAAAAAATATAATCAAATATATCCATATTCATTCATCCTACTGTACATATTTATTTATATTAATAAATAAATCCTGAGTAAATTCAACAATATAAGTTAATATCCACGGTCCAAACACAATAAATGCAATAAGCACTGCAATTATTTTTGGTACAAAAGCCAATGTAGCTTCCTGTATTTGTGTTGTAGCCTGAAATATACTAACTAATAATCCAACTAACAATCCAAATCCTAACATTGGTGCTGCTAAAATTAATATTGAAAACATTGCATCTTGGGCTAACTTTATCACATCTCCCTGACTCATATGATCACTCCTAACTAAAACCATTTATCAATGATCTAATTATTAAATTCCAACCATCTACCATAATAAATAATAATATTTTAAAGGGTAGTGAAATCATTACTGGAGGTAGCATCATCATACCCATAGACATCAATGTACTAGCTACAACCATATCTATAATTAAAAACGGAATAAATATTATAAAACTTATTTGAAAAGCTGTCTTTAACTCACTAATAATAAAAGCAGGTATCAAAGCTTTAGTTGGTATATCTTCCATATTCACTATTTCTTCTTCAACATCTGCGATATCTACAAATAAAGCAAGATCCTTATCTCTAGTTTGTTTATACATAAATTCTCTAATAGGAACCATTGCATTGTCAATAGCTTCAGCTTGTCCTATTTCTTCCTCTAAATAAGGTTGTAATGCATTTTCGTTAATATCGGCCCCTATTGGGGCCATAACAAAAAATGTTAAAAATAAAGCTAATCCAATAAGAACTTGATTTGGAGGAGTCTGTTGTGTCCCTAAAGCATTTCTTATAAATGAAAGAACAATTATTATTCTAGTAAAACTACTCATCATTATCAATATTGCTGGCGCTAATGTAAGTATAGTTAAAACTAGTAGAATTTCAAAACCCACAACATAATCTTCAGGATTTTCACTATCTTCTATATTAACGTCTTTCCCAAATAAAGAAATATCAGGTTCAGCATACACTCCAGTATTTACAAATATTATTAAAATAAAAAAGATTATTATTATTTTTTTCTTCATCTAATCTTCATCCTTTGTTTTAGATATTGCTTTATTTTTTTTCAAATAACTTATTTTCTTCTTTAGATTATTTACATGTGTGTAATCAATCTCATGTAAATCAGAATCTTCATTTTCACTTTTATTACCTTTAAACATTGATAATTTATCCTTCAAAAAATTTTCAAAATTAGGTTTAGTATCTATTTCTTTAGTTAAATTTTCTATAGAAATATCAGAGTCAAGTTTATCTATAATATTTACTTGAGAATTGCTAACTCCTAATATATATATATCATCAATTATTTTTACCATAATTATCTTTTTATTATTTCCAAGATTCAATGCATCAAGCATTATCATATTTCTACCATTATTTAGCTTAGTATTACTTTTTGCTATAAACCTAGAGGTAAAATATGCTAAAGCTAGGATAATTAAAAACACAAATATTGCAAATATCATTCTAAATATATTTCCAATCATATTACTATTAGGAATTACAGTCATAAATGTTAATAACATAATAACCCCTCATCTACGCAAGTGCTTTACTAACTGCTTCTAATACTCTGTCAGCTTGAAATGGCTTAACAATAAAATCTTTAGCACCTGCCTGAATAGCCTCTATAACCATAGCTTGTTGTCCCATAGCTGAACACATTACTATTTTTGCATTTCCATCTATTTTTCTTATTTCTTTAACAGCTTGTATACCATCAACTTCTGGCATAGTTATATCCATTACAACCAAATCAGGAGATAATTCCTTAAAACTTTCAATTCCTTTAGATCCATTTTCAGCCTCTCCCACTATCTCATATCCATCTTTAGACAAGATATCTTTAATCATCATTCTCATAAAAGCCGCATCATCAACTATTAATACTCTTTTTGACATAATTATTCCTCCTAAAGTTTCTTTATTCTTTTTGATGAATTTACTATATCAGTAATCCTAACTCCAAAGTTATCATCAATAACAACAACTTCACCCTTAGCAATTGCTCTGCCATTAGCCTTTATATCTAAAGGCTCTCCAACTAACTTATTTAATTCTATTATTGTACCTGGACCATACTCCAATATTTCACTTATTTTTTTAGTAGTTCTTCCTAGTTCAACAGTTATTTCTATTGGAATATCTTGAATTAAATCTATACTTTCATTATATACAGTATTTTGTCCATTATCAAAATTATTAAATTCAAATTTTTGAACATTTACCTTTCCATCTTTAGAACGTTTAGAACCACTTTTTTCTTCCATAATGTTATAATTATTAGATTCTACTTTTTCATAAGAGTCAATATTAGAATTAATACCATCATCTGAATTATTAATATTATCCTCATCTTTATTTTCTGAATTTAATAACCCATTAATTAATTCTTTTGCGAATTCTTTGGGTAATAATTGCATAATTTCACTATCAACCAAATCACCAATAACCATTTTAAAAGATATTTTTACAATATCATCCTCAGCATTAAAAAGTTCAATATCATCAATATTTTCATCCAATTGAACTTTATAGGCCTCTGGAGGATCAATATCAATTTTCTTTGCAAACATTTCTGACATAGATGTACTTGATGATCCTACCATTTGATTCATTGCCTCACTTACTGCACTTAAATCCATATCACTTATTTCTCTATCTATATTTGTTCCGTCTCCACCCATCATTAAATCTGTTATAACTTTTACATCATCTGTCTTCAACATTAAAACATTTGAACCCTCTAAACCAATTTTATAGCTTACATCAACTGCAACAAATGGCATTGGATATTGTTGAGTTAACTTTTTCATAGTAGTCATTGATACCTCGGGTGTAGTAATAGTAACTTTTTGTCCTAACAAAGTAAAAAGTGTAGTAGCCGCTGTTCCCATACTTATATTACCTATTTCCCCTAAAGCATCTATTTCCTCTTCTGTTAATACATTTTCATCTGTATTATTTTCATCCGCATCATCATTCAACAGTGCATCTATCTCCTCTTGAGAAAGCATATTACTATTCATCTTCTACGTCACCCTCCTTTTTTACTGATGTTATTTTAACTGCTACATTTTTCCCTATACTTCCTGGTTCACAATAAAATTTCAAATTAGAACCTATTTTTATTCTTGCATTATTTCCCTTAAAACCATCTAATTCTATCACATCTCCTTTTGAAAGTTCTAGTATATCCTTCACAGTCAATACAGAACTTCCAATTTCGGATTTAACTAGCACATTTGCCGTTCTTAATCTTTTTTCAATTAAATCAATATTTTTTTCATTTCCTTTTCTATCAGAGTTAGAAAACCACAATCTAGTACTTAATTTATCTAAAATTGGCTCTAATACTACATGAGGAATACAAAAATTCAACATTCCTTCAACCTTACCAATTGATAGATTTAAAGTAATTAAAACTACAGTCTCATTTGGTGATACTATCTGCGCAAACTGAGGATTAGTTTCAATTTTCTTTAATAATGGATTTATTTCTGCAACATTTTCCCAAGCTCTAGAAATCAAATTAATTGATTTAGACACTAAATTTTTTAATAAATTTTGTTCAATTTCTGTAAAGTTTCTATTTTCACTTGTATTCTTACCTTTTCCTCCTAGTAATCTATCTATTATAGAAAAAGCTACATTAGTGGAAATATCAATAATAGCTTCTCCTGGCAAAGGATTAAAATCAATAATTGATAAAAAAGTAGGATTTGTAATAGCATTACTAAATTCACTATAGGCATACTGATCCACAGTAAGAACTGTTGTCTTTACTGGTGCTCTTAAATATCCTGATAAAAATGTTTGAAATAACCTTCCAAAATTTTCATGAATTATCTCCAAAGTTCTTAGCTGATCCCTTGCTATTTTTTGAGGATTTCTAAAATCATATTCCTGAATCTTTTTTTCAATTGTGTTTCCTTTCATTTCTGAAGCATCAATCTCTCCAGAATTTAATGCATTTAATAATGAATCAATCTCTTTTTGGGATAATACTTCTGACAAGGTATCTACCCCCCCTTTTATTGTACTATTAGTTCATCAAAGTATATATTATTTATCTTATCAGTAGTAAATATTTTATTTAAATTTGAAATAATTTCTTCTTTCAACTTCAATTGTCCTTTTTCACCTTCAATATCTTCGATAGTTTTACTTCTTAAAATTTTATAAAGTTCATCTTTAATTAAAAAACTTTTTTCATTAAATATTTCAACTAAATTCTCATCTTGAGCTGTAATAGTTAAATTCACCTTCAATATCCTATTTGATTCATCTAAATTACTATATATTTCTCCAACATCATAATAATAATCTGTAGATTTTTCTTTGCTATCATCTTTTAACAAATAAATTGAAAAAATAATACCTGATATTATTACTAACAATATAAGAACAATAACTGCAATTAATAATATTTTTTTTGAAGACATAATACCTCCCCCTTTTTAATTCGGTTCTGAACTATCTAAATCTGAATTTAATACAATTATATCAACTCTTCTGTTTTTTTGTTTGTTTTTACTTGTATCATTAGGAGCTATTGGTCTAAATTCCCCATATCCAGACGCAGATATTCTATCAGGACTTATACCTGTTTCTTCAACAAAAAGTCTTAAAACATTTGTTGCTCTAATAACTGAAAGTTCCCAATTAGATGGAAATTCTTCAGAATTCATGCTTACATTATCTGTATGTCCTTCAACTTTTATATGTTTTTCTATAACATGTTTTTCATTTAATATTTCACCAATATCCATAAGAATTTCTTTAGCTTGAAACTTTATCTCAGCTTTTCCTGAATCAAAAAAAACACTATCCATAATTCTAATAATCAATCCTCTTTCATCATGCTCCAACAATATTTTTTCAGCTAATCCATTTTCTTCAGCATACTCTTCCAAGTATTTTTTTAATTCATTTAAATCTTCCATATCTTTCTCACTTACTTCATCTAAGTCTTTGCCAGTTTCAGTATTTTCATCTAAAGTTTTACCTCCTTCTAGTACTCCTAAGTTGCCTTGAAATGAATTCATTATTTCCCTGAATTTTTGAGCGTCAACTGTCGAAAAGCTAAATAACAAAACAAAAAAACATAATAATAATGTTACCATATCAGAATATGTAGCTAACCAACTACTTTGTTGAGAATCATTTTCCTTCTTTCTTCTTCTCATTATGCACTCTCTCCTTCAGATGCATTATTACTTTGTCTCATATCAGGCGATATAAAAGTATTTAATTTTTCTTCAATAATTCTAGGATTTTCTCCAGATTGTATTGATAATAATCCTTCCACAATCATTTCTTTTATTACTAATTCTACTTTACTTCTACCTTTCAACTTATTTGCTATTGGTTGAAACACAAGATTAGCTAACACAGTACCATAAAAGGTTGTTATGAGAGCTACAGACATATTTGGTCCAACAGTACTTGGATCTTCTAACTCCTGTAACATATTTATTAATCCAATCAATGTACCTATCATTCCAAACGCCGGTGAAAAAGTAGCCATAGTTTCAAATATACCTTGTCCCTCTTTATGTCTTTCTTCTACAAATACTAATTCTGTTTCTAAAATATTTCTTACTAATTCTGGATCTGTACCATCAACTATTAGAAGTATACCCTTTTTCAAAAAATCATCATTTAAATTCTCTGCTGCATCTTCTAAAGCAAGTAAACCTTCCTTCCTTGCAATATTAGCTAATTTTATAATTTCTTCTATCATACTACTTTCATCTATCCTTTTATCAGTAAAAGCATGTTTTGCAATTTTAATAGAAGTAACTACCTTTTTCAATGGAAAACTAACCAAAGTAGCAGCCACTGTTCCTCCAAGAACAATCATGATTGAAGGAGCATTTAAAAAAGCACTTAATTTCCCAGATAGTAGTATACTAAAAATTATAAAAACTAAACCTACTACAAATCCAATAGCTGTTCCTAAATCCAAATTTTACACCCCATTTCTTCTACATAAATTTCTTAATATTATTTCTAAAGTTGATCATTTTTTGAATTACTTCCTCACCTTTTTCCTTTACTATGTACTTATTTCCATTAGTCATTCTAATTATAGTATTAGGTGTTTCTTCAATTAACTCAATAAGATCTGAGTTCAAATAAATCTTTTCCCCATTTAACCTATTAACTTCTATCATAATACACCTCTCTTATAAAAGTTAAATATAAAGTAAAACTTAACTAGAAACTATTCAATCCTTTACTCCATCCTAAATAGGATGGAGTATTAGAATTGAAAACTATCAAATAAATCTAATATCTTATATTATCTCTTAAGATTTGTTAATTCTTGAAGCATTTCATCAGAAGTAGTAATTACTCTTGAATTAGCTTGAAATCCTCTCTGAGTAGTTATCATATCGGTAAATTCCATGGATAAATCTACATTAGACATTTCTAGTGAAGTTGCTTTTATATCTCCTAATCCACTACTGCCTGGAGTATTAATTTGTGGTTCTCCTGAGTTAGGTGTTACTTGAAATAAATTATTCCCTATTTTTTCAAGTCCTGAATTATTGTCAAACTCGGCCAATGCAATTTGTCCTAAAGTTTTATTCATACCATTACTAAAAACACCAGTTATTACACCATCTGCACTAATGGAAAATCCTGTAAGATTTCCTGATGCAGAACCACTTTCACCATCTTTACCACCATCAAATCCTTTAGCATCATTTTTATTAGCATCTTGACTAAGTTTTGATAAATCAAGATTTATAATATCATCTCCATTTCCAAAAAATGAACCATCAATATCTTCAATTTGAATATCAATATTAAAGTCAGTACCACTACCATTTATAGTATTAAGCTCACCACTGTCACCAAATGTAATTTCAATAGGAGCAGATGGATTATCAATATTCACAATGTCACCATTGCTTATATTTTCTATACTTCCTATTGCTAGTTCCCATGTATTACTATCACCAGTCTTTTTAAATTCAAAATTTACTTTATATGAATTTCCTAGACTATCTTTAATTGTTGTATCAGTATTATAAACTTCATCCTCAGCCAATCTTGAATCTAAATTTCCTATTATCCCTATCATATTGGAAGCTACAGACGGAACTCTTTCAGTTTTATCTATTCTTAAAGGTACAAGCTCTCCATCTGTATTATAACCTAATACCTTCATCCCATCCACTGTAATTAAATTTCCTGCTTCATCCCTATCAAAATTTCCTGCTCTAGTATAATATCTATTATTGAGACTTTCATCATCAGAAACTATAAAAAAACCCTCTCCATCTATCATTAAATCTGTAGGTTTACCTGTTCTTTGAACCCCTCCTTGAGTGTGTATAGTAGTAACTGCTCCTAAATCTACACCTAAACCAATTTGTTGTGGATTAGTACCTCCTTTACCTCCTTGAGGTGCACCTGCTCCTTGAATTGTTTGGCTAAATATTTCTTTAAAAACAGCCTGTCCTTTTTTATATCCTATAGTATTAACATTGGCAATATTATTACCTATTACATCCATTTTCTTCTGATGTGTTGCTAAACCAGACACAGCAGAATACATTGAGCTCATCATTTTTTATAACCTCCTTTATTATCCGTGTAATATCTTCAATCAATCAGATACTAATAGCTTTCCTAATAAGGTCCAGCTATATAATCACGGTGCCATCTATGTTTGTAAATATATTGTTTTTAAGCTGTTCTGAATTAATACTCGTTATTATTGTATTATTCTTTACACTTGCAATAAATGCCTTATTATCCATAAGAATTAAGGCTTGTTCCACACCCTTTTCCTTTGCTTTGTCTATTGCATCATTAATCTTCAAAACATCATCATTATCAATAGATATCTTTCTTTCATCTATTCTCTTTACTGCATGATTTGAAAACTTCAATTTTTCTACATCATTTAATATTTTTTCAAATGATGTATTGTTATTTTTCTTTTGAGTATTAATCTTTTTTTGACTTATTTTATGACTTATTTGATTAATATTATATGTTTGCATACATTTCACTCCATACTAAATACTATTTTCATAAGCCTCTACTAGACTTTTTAGAGAATCTTTTATTTCTTTTATTTCTTCTACAAGGCTTTCATTATTATTCACAGTTTTATCATTTAAATTATCAATACTTTCAATTACAGCAGCTTGTGAATATTGTAAATTTTGCAGTTGTTCATATATAGCAGCTTGTGAATATTGTAAAGAAGTATTAAGATTTTGCAGTTGTTCCAAAGAACTAAATTGTGCCATTTGTGCTATAAACTCTTTATCTTCCATAGTATTTAAAGGATCTTGATTTTGCAGTTGAGCAACTAATAATTTTAAAAAGGAATCTTTGCCTAACATCCCATTATCCGTTTCACTTGTTTCATCCGTAGAATTATTGTTTTGTTCATTAATATTATAAAAGAACGTACCATCAGATGTTTCATTAACATTCATTTTATCGCCTCCATTTAAACTTTAATATCTAGTGATCCATTTTCTATATAAGATTCTTGATAATTATTTGAAATTATAGTTAAATAATCATTTTCATTTAAATCTTCTAGATCTGAATCTAATACTATCTTTCTTCTCTTTTGAGAATAAAGATTTCTCTTGTTGTTAGACTGAGAATCTTCACCTACCGATACATTAAATCCTTCTACATTAATTCCCTTAGTTAAAAAAGATTCTTTTAATTGATCAATATTATTAACTAATAACTGTTTTACTTCTTGATTTTCTACAGAAATTTTTCCTGTTATATTACCATCTTGAATACTTAATTTAATTGATACTTCACCTAATGATTCAGGTTTTAATTTAATCTTTGCTACTTGCATATCTCCCATATCACTGAATGTAATCTTTTCTTTTACCTGATTTATAATGTCAAATTCATCAAAAGAATTTGAAGATAATTCAGTAACTTTGTTATTAATTTCTTTATATGGAATATCAAATTTAGATTTTAAATTATTCTCATTATCATAAGAATTTATTTCAATAAATTGATTTGATTTTTTTTCCATAATATATTCATCATTATCTACGGAAATATCATTATTACTCTCTTTAGCATCATTTCTTTTATTAGTGGTATCAAAGTTTTCTTCAGTTATTAATATCTTTTCTCCATCTTCTCTTTCTATTTCTAAAGATTTAGTTTCAATATTTACATTAGAATTTTTTTTATTTACTTCATCACTAAGTTCATTAATAACAGCCTCTAAATCTTCTAATAACTTTTTATGGTCTATAGTTAAATCAGTATTATCAATGTTTGATATTCCTGATTTATTGATTATTTCCATTAAGTCCTTTTTAAAGATATCATTATTCATAGATTCTAATTTAACTAATAATTCTTTTATAACTTCTTTTTTTGAATCCAAATCAACATTCAACATTTCTTCATTAATATGCTGAATAGTTTCCTCAATATTTGAAAGAGTTTCTATTTCCTCTATACCCATTGCATCTACATCCATATTATTAATTATAGAATTAATTAGATATAAAATTTGATTGTCATTTGTTGATTTAATATCTAAATCTTCACTATCATTTTCTTTAGAATCTATATCTTTATCTTTACTAAATTTTTTACTTATAACTTTACTATCTTTTTGTTTAATTTGTTTATTATCATTCTTTTCATTCTTAACCTGATTCTTTTCACTATTATTAGATGTTTCGACTTTTTCTTTTTTATCAGATTCTTTTTTTAAGAAAGAGTCAAATTTATCATCTTTTTTATCTACAATATTTTTTTCTTTTGAATTATTAGAAGATTGACTAATTTGATTAAATACAATCATATCGTTAATTTTCATCACCCCCTTTCATTATTATAAAAATCATGATGTTAATTCTTTTGAAATCTGATTAGCAATATCGGTATCCACATAATTTAGTATTTCAGCCATTTTTGCCTCTGACATACTCCCAATTAAATCAATAGCTAATTCAGGATCATCCTTAAACATTTTTTCTATTATTGAAGAAACCGCATTGCTACTCATTTTTTGATATATTTTTACTAAATCATTTATTTTTGCATTATATTCCTTTATGTTTTCTATCTCACTAGCTATCTTAACTGTCTTTGGATCCTTAATGGCATTTAATAACTCTATATTTTTCATTTCAGAAAATAATTCTTCTAAAAATTCTTTATCTTCTATTTGTGATAATATTTCACTGGATTTCTCAACAGTCAAATTTAAATAAATTATTGCCAGTTGATTATAATTATAATTATCCGTATTCCCAATTTCTTCTATAATATCAGCATTATCATTTACTTGATAAATTTCACTTTTACTAATTAATTTTTCATTTTCTAACTCTTTTTCCGTGAGATCAGTATCAATCTTTATTTTTCTATCATTTTCTAAATTATTAAATATATAATCATAAATATCATCTTCAAAATAATAAATTAAATCTACAGCTTTATCAATACTTATTATATTAAATATATCGTTAACTCTCTCAAAATTTTCGTCATTATAATATTGTAATATTAAATTTTTAGCGACTAGCAAATCCATTCCTTCAATCTTTTTTACATCTTCCAAAAGCTCATTTTCCTTTGTTGAAACAATTTCATCATATACAGATATCAATAAATTTTTTCTAAGTTCAATATCTCTTATTTTTGTTAAAACCTCTTCAGTTTTATCTGAAGATAATTTATTCATTTGTTTAATTATTTGATGATATAATTCTTCGTCATCTTCTTTTATTATGTACAATTTATCTGCTGCGGCATCTGAATCCATAAAACTATAATATTCGGCTATATATAGTATTTTATCGTTTAATTCTTTATTAGTAGGGTATTGATTAAAATAATCCCCAACCTTGCCAGGCATATTTCTTAAATATTTATTAGCTTCAATTTTAAATCCATTACTAGTATTATAAAGTATTGTTAATATAGATAATGGTATTAAAACAAAAACTATAATAATTATCAATATTACTTTTAATTTTTCATTTTTCATATCATCACCCATTAATTATTACTATTTATATATGTGACTATTTCATCTACTACAATTTCTTCTTTCTTTTTTTCATATTCTAAATATCTATTATAATCTTTTTCCTTTAATTTCTGAAATATTTTCTTATCTTTTGATGCCTCAATTAACTCCTCTTTAGCTGACTCTACCTTAACTTCTGCATTTTTAACATGTTCTTTTTGTTTTTTTATTTGATATTTAATTTGATCTATATATTGATTATAAAGCTTTAAATCTTTAATTCTACCAGACATACTTAAATTATTCTTTTCGTTCTCTATTTTTTTCTTTAATTTATTGTAATCAATCAATACGTTTTCTGCATTTCTCAATATTTGTTTTGCATCATTATATTTAGATACCATTTCTGTCTCTGTTGATGCTTTGAAATTTAAAACATTTTGTAACCTGAAATCATAATTTCCCATTTAATCCCCCTCTTTAATTACTAATTATACTGTTCATTGAATTTACTACATCTTTAAAAGAATAATTTTCCATTACATTTTGAGTTAAAAAATTATTTATATTATCATTTAATTTAATTGCTCTATCAATTTTAGCATTAGAACCCTTTTTATATGCTCCTATATTGATTAAATCTTCCGAAGTCTTATATGTAGATAAAATATCCTTTATTTCGTTTGCACAATTTTTATGAGAATCATCCACTATATTAGGCATAACACGACTTATACTTGATAAAACATCAATAGCCGGATAATGATTTTTATTAGCTAAATCTCGTGATAAAACTATATGCCCATCTAAAATACCTCTCACAGTATCAGTAATAGGTTCATTCATATCATCTCCATCAACTAATACAGTATACAATGCAGTAATCGTTCCTTTATCTGAATTTCCAGATCGTTCTAACAATCTTGGAAGTACCGAAAAAACAGAAGGAGTAAATCCTCTAGTAACCGGCGGTTCACCTATAGCTAAACCTACCTCTCTTTGAGCCATTGCAAATCTAGTCAAAGAATCCATTAAAAGCATTACATCTTCATTATTATCTCTAAAATATTCAGCTATAGCTGTTGTTAATAAAGCTCCCTTCATCCTTACTAGAGCCGGTTGATCTGAAGTAGCTACAACAATAATTGACTTCTTCAAACCTTCTTCTTTCAAATCATTTTCAATAAATTCCCTTACCTCTCTACCTCTTTCTCCAATTAACCCTATCACATTAACATCCGCTAAAGCATTTCTAGCTATCATTCCCATAAGAGTACTTTTACCAACTCCACTTCCTGAAAATATACCAATCCTCTGACCTTTACCACAAGTTAACATCCCATCAATAGCTTTTATTCCCAATGGTAATACATCTTTTATCTTTTGTCTTTCTAATGGATTTGGAGGTAAGTTAGATACGGGATACTTAGAATTAACTTTTATAGGTCCTTTTCCGTCTATTGGATTACCCATACCATCTAATATTCTTCCTACAAGTTCGTATCCAACATTTACTCTTAATGTATCCCCTGTAGCTACAACAATACTTCCTGGACCAATACCTTCCATCTCTCCAAGTGGCATTAATAAAATTTTATCTTCTTTAAAACCTACGACTTCAGACATAATAGGATCTTTAGAATTATATGGATATATATAACATAATTCGCCTATTTTAGATAATGGTCCATTAGATTCAATAGTGAGTCCTGTTACTTTAGTAACTACACCTCTATATTTTATAAATTCAATATTATCAATTTCATCTATATATTTTTTAAAATTTATCATAATAAAATCACTCGCTATTTAATAAGTCTTCTAAAAATTTTTCTAATTCTTCTATCTGAGTATTAATACTTACATCAACACTTCCTTTAGGTGTCTCAATTATTATTCCACCTTTATCTAAAGCTTTATCTATAACTACATCTATTTTTTCTATAGAACTAATCATTACACTAATTTTATCTTTATACATTTCCAAGAAATCATAATCATATTTAGAAACTTTAATAGTAAGTTTTGAAGGATTATTTAAATCATCTAAACCTTTTTGAATTATAGACAATATGATTTCTTTATCTTCGTCATATAATCTATTAATAATCTTTTTACATGATTTCATAACAACTGTAATAATATCTTTTTCTAATTTGTCAATTATTTCTTTTTTACTATTTATATTATTTTCTTTTATTTTTACAGCTTCATCAATTAAACTTGTTGATTCAGATTTCCCTTCTTCATATCCTTCCTCATAACCCCTTTTATACCCTTCCTCATAACCTTTATCTCTATATTCATCTATGATTTCATCTTTTTTACTATGAGTCTTAATCAGAATATTTTCTGATTCTTCTTTTGCATTATTAATGATTTTTTCTGCTTTCTCATTAGCTTTTTTAATAATTTTTTCTGCTTTCTCGTTAGCATCATCTAATATTTGATTTTCTAACGAATCCTTCTTTAAACTCATATCTTTTTTTAAATCTTTTTTTTCAGTATTTTCAATCACAAGAGAAGATTTTATAATTCTAGACAATAACTTCATCTCCTCCCCTTGGCGTAACAATTTCTCCAGAATCTTCAAGTTTTCTAATTACATTAACTATATTTTGTTGTGATTCTTCTATATCTTTTAATCTTACAGGTCCCATAAACTCCATATCTTCTTCTATAATCTCTACTAATCTCTTAGACATATTAGTAAATATAACTTCTTTAACTTCCTCACTAGCACCCTTTAAAGCAATAGACCACTGACTATTATCAATTTCTCTAATAAATCTTTGAATTGATTTACTATCTAATGTAACAATATCTTCAAATACAAACATTCTTTTTCTAATTTCCTCTGACAATTCAGCATCTTCTAATTCTAATTCTTCCATAATATTTTTTTCTGTACCTCTATCTACAGAATTTAGAATTGTAACAATAGATTCAATTCCACCCGCTGAAGTATAGTCTTGATTAACCATAGTAGAAAATTTATCTTCTAAAATTCTCTCTACTTCTTTAATTATTTCTGGAGATGTTCTATCCATCTCTGCAATTCTTTTTGCAACTTCAGCCTGCTTTTCATTACTTAAACTAGATAAAATTTGTCCAGATTGATTTGGAGATAAGTAAGAAAGTACTAATGCTATAGTTTGTGGATGTTCATTTTGTATATAATTTAATAATTGATTTGGATCAGCTTTTCTAATAAACTCAAAAGGCCTAACCTGTAAAGAAGTAGTCAACTTACTTATTATACTAGAAGCTTTCTGTCCTCCTAAAGCTCGTTCTAATACATCTTTAGCATAATTTATTCCACCCTCTGATATATATTCTTGAGCTAAGCACATTTGATAAAAATCTTCTATTATTTTATCCTTATCCTCTGGAGAAACTTTTCTCATATTTGCTATTTCCAAAGTTAATTCTTCGATTTCTTCTTCGTTCAAATGTTTGAAAATTTCAGCTGACTTCTCTGGCCCTAAGGTTATTAATAATATTGCCGATTTCTCTTTTCCAGTTAAATATTGTTTTTTACTCATACTATCACCCCTATTCCTCATTAAGCCAACTTCTGAGAAGTTGAGCTACAGCATCAGGTTTCTTCTGAACAAAGTCGTCTATTTTTGATTTGTATTGAGATTTTTCAGTTTCAAAATCTATATCTTCTATATATTCATCTTGATCATATTCATCTACTAATAACTCATCTTCTTCCTCATTAGATTTTCTCCTTCTATATACAATAACACCTGCTCCTCCAAGTAAAGCAACTGCTATTAAAATATATGCCCACAATGGTATTCCAGATGATTCCTCAGCATCTACATCAGAATCACTATCATCAATAGAATTGAAATCACCAGTGCTAACAATTACTTCTTCCGTATTTATACCTGTTGATGCATGTATTAAATCTTCTATTTCTCCTCTCATGTCATCTGTAAGTTCTCCATCAATCGCTTCATTATTAATTAAAATACCTACAGTTACAGACTCAATTCCTCCTGGAGCTTTTTTAATTTCTCTATTAATTTCATTCAATTCATAATTAATAACTTCACTAGCTTTATCATATTTAGATACATTTCCGTCTTCTGTTGCGTAATCTGTAGTATCTTCAGTATTTGGTTCAGTACCTACAACAGAACCATCAGCTCCATTTATCGTATGTTCTTCTATTTTTTCCATACTTCGAACTAATCCTTCAGTAGAATCTTCTAATGGTGGTGTAAATTCTACTATATTAGTTATTTCACTATCGAAATTCATATCTACACTTGCTCTAACATCAACATTGCCTAACCCAAATAGGTTCTCCAAAAATTTTTTAATGCTATTATTTAGTTTACTTTCAAAGCCTTGTTTCACAGATAATTGATCTGTTAAATCATATTCTCCCATATCCCTTTCATCGTCTCCATAGGATCTTCCAGTATCATCAATTACATTTACATTTTCTTTTTCCATATTTTTAAAGGAACTAGATACTAAAGTCTTGATTGCCACCACTTTGTCATTCTTTAAAGATGAATCTCCATCCAATGTTACAAAAACTGAAGATGTAGCCACCTCATCATCATTCATAAAGGCAGTATCTTCAGGCATATCAACTATAACATTTGCCTCAGCAATGCCTTCAATTTGAGATATAGTAGCCGCTAATTGACTTTCATCTGCATATCTTACTCTTTCCTTTTTTTCATATTCTGTCATAGTCCAGTCACTTTCATTTAATGCATCTAATACACTATATCCTTCTTTAGGTAGACCTTCAGAAGCTAATTCAAGCATTGCTTTGTTTTTATATTCTTTAGAAACTAGTATAGTAGTCTCACTTTCTCCAAATTTCCAATCTACTTCCATTTCATCTAATCTTTCAGTTATTGTTCCTGCATCTTTCATTGGTAAATCTTTATATAAAATAACATATTCAGTTTTAGTAAAAGTATAAATCAATCCGGTCAAAACTACGAGTATCAGAAAAATACCTACAATTAATCTGATTTTTTTCTTCTTTTCTAACTCTTTCCAAAATCCTAATAACTGTTCCTTAGCCTTTTCAATTGTTTCAACCAATTAAACTCACCCCATCCTTGCTGTATCTATATTTGCATTCTCATAATTTCTTTATATGCATCCATTACTTTATTTCTTATATTTAGGGTTAATTGCAAGGCTAAATCAGCTTTTTCACTAGCTATAACTGCACTATGTATATTATCAACTTCACCAACTGCTAACATATTTTTTAAATATTCACTCTGCTTTTGTAAAGAATTTACATTACTTAATGCATTATTTAAAAATTCTCCAAAATCAGTTGTTTTTTCTTTGTTTATATTTTTAACTTGTTCATTAGTATTTAATAAATTTGATAATCCTTGTATTTCCAATTTAATCCCCCTTAATTATTTACCAATTTCTAATGCTTTTGTAAACATTGATTTAGATGAATTTAGTGATGTTATGTTTGCTTCATATCCTCTAGCGGCTGATATCATGTCCACCATTTCCTTAACCACATCTACATTTGGCATTTCTACATATCCATCTTCATTTGCATCTGGATGTCCTGGTTCATATACTTGTTTAAATTCAGTTTTATCATTAACAATGCCGCTAATCTTTACCCCTGATGATTTATTATAAGAATTTAAAGTACCATTTAATACTGAAGAAAAATTAGGCTTTTTCTCTTCAAATGTAACCATCTTTCTTCTATAAGGAGTACCACTACTAGTTCTTGTGGTATTTGCATTTGAAATATTTTCTGAAATAACATCCATTCTGGTTCTCTCTGCCGTCATACCTGTAGCACTTATATTTATTGAATCAAACAACCCCATTTCCAATTATCTCCCTTCATTTATAATACTTTTAAGTTTTTTAAATTCACCAGATACTTGTCTAATGACTCCATTGTACATCATACTGTTTTTAGCTAACTCTGCCATTTCTACATCTATATTCACATTATTCCCATCTTTTTTAGTAGAATAAGACTCATCTTTTACAACCTGTATATCGCCATTTTTATTCTGTCCTATAACTTCTATATGTTTAGGATCTGTAGTGTTTACCTTTAACTTATTATTAATTTCTAACTCTGTTTTAAGGTTATCTTCAAATAATACTTTTGTCTTTTTGTAACCTGGAGTATTAACATTAGATATATTATTATTTATTGCTTCATTTCTTTCCCAAAGTCCATCTAAAGCTCTACCCATAAAATCTATATTACTAAAAGAATTATTTAACAATTTCCACACCTCCAATTATTTAATTAACTAAATATTCTGTTAGGAAATAAAAGTAACAATTTATACAAGAAATCTTGTATTTTTTATATTATTAATCTTTTCTACAATAATACTATAAAATCCTTTTTTTTTCGAGGCATTTTGAAAGAAACTTTTAATTGGTAATTTTGACCTATATAATTAACAATTATTTTTTAAAAAAACTAGTCATGAATGACTAGTTTTTTATAATATATATTTTGAAACATCAATTTGAGCTATATTATCCTTCAATTTTTCATTTACATATTCCTTATCAATTATAACTTTTTCATCTTTATACGTCGGAGCATTAAAAGATATTTCTTCTAATAATTCTTCCAATATAGTATGTAATCTTCTAGCACCTATATTCTCTGTCTGATCATTTACTATAAAAGCTACTTTTGCTATTTCTTTTATCCCTTCCTCTGTAAACATCAATTCAACATTTTCAGTTTGAAGCAATAACTTATATTGTTTTATTAATGCATTTTGAGGAGTGGTTAATATTTCAACAAAATTTTCTTCTGTAAGATTATGAAGTTTAACTCTAATAGGAAATCTACCTTGTATTTCTGGGATTAAATCCGTTACCTTAGATACATGAAAAGCTCCAGCTGAAATAAATAATATATGATCCGTCTTTATTGGTCCATACTTACTCATAACTGTAGCTCCTTCTATTATAGGTAATATATCTCTCTGCACTCCTTCTCTAGATACATCCGGACCAGAACCACTTCTTCCAGCTATTTTATCTATTTCATCAATAAATATTATCCCATGATTTTCAGCTTTTTCTATAGCTATAGAAACGATATCATCCATATCTATCATTTTTTGAGCCTCTTCATTAGCCAATATTTTTCTTGCTTCATTTATTGTAACTTTTCTTTTTTTCTTTCTCTTTGGTAAAATCCCAGAGAAGATATCATTCATATTTAAATCATCCGTTCCCATATTATTTATCATCCCCATTGGAGGATTATAGTTTTCTTCAACCTCAATTTCAATATACTGATCTTCAATTTCCTTATTCTTTAATCTTTTTTCTATAATACTATTATCACCTTTATCATTAACTCTTTCATTTTTTTCTTTGTCATTAATGTCTTCATCATCAGTATTTGAACCAAAAAAAACTTCAAAAGGATTCATGTTTTTTTCTTTCTTTTTTTTAGGTCCATTGATTAATATATCTAATATATGTTCTTCTGCTATTTTTTGCGCTTTATCATATACATTAGCTATTTTTTCATTTTTTACTAATCTAATTGAAGTTTCTATTAAATCTCTAATCATTGATTCTACATCTCTGCCAACATATCCTACTTCAGTAAATTTTGTTGCTTCCACTTTAACAAATGGAGCATTAACTAATTTTGATAATCTTCTTGCAATTTCAGTCTTTCCAACACCTGTTGGTCCCATCATAATAATATTTTTAGGTTTTATTTCCTCTTTAAACTCTTCATCTAATTTATTTCTTCTATATCTATTTCTTAACGCAACAGCTACAGATCTTTTGGCCTTATCCTGTCCAATTATATAATTATCTAATTTTTCTACTATTTCAGCCGGTGTATAATCTTTCATATAAAAAACCTCCTATAACTCATCAACTATAATATTGTCATTGGTAAAAACACAAATCTCCGAAGCAAGTTTTATCGACTTAAAAACAATATCTTTTACATCTAAATTAGTGTTTTCCATCAAAGCCTTCCCTGCTGCTAATGCATAATTTCCTCCTGAACCTATTGCAATGATATTCTCATCAGGTTCTATTACTTCCCCATTACCCGATATGAGTAAAAGATTTTCGTTATCTCCTGCTATTAACATAGCTTCTAACTTTCTTAATATCTTATCTCCACGCCATTCTTTAGCTAACTCAACAGATGCCCTCATCAAATTCCCATTAAATTGTTGTAATTTTTCTTCTAATTTATCTGCCAAGGTAACTGCGTCAGCTACAGATCCAGCAAATCCAATTATTACTTTATCATTATACAATCTCCTAATCTTCTTGGCAGAATTCTTCATTATAGTTTTATCACCCATAGTCACCTGACCGTCTCCTGCAAAAGCTAATTTATTATTCTTTCTTACTGCTATTATTGTAGTAGCTTTCAACATTATTTCACCCCCAACTTAATTATTTTCATTTTCTTTTAATTTATAGTCACATTCACTACATTTTATATAACTACCTTTTTTGCTATTCTTTTGCACCAAAATATTATTACAATTAGGACACTTTTTATTTATAGGCTTATCCCAAGATACAAAATCACATTCTGGGTAATTAGTACATCCATAAAATTTTCTTCCCTTTTTTGACCTTCGTTCAATTATTTCTCCGTCTTTACATTTTGGACAAGAAACATCTATTTTATTTAATATAGGTTTTGTATTCTTACACTCTGGATACCCCGGACAAGCAAGAAATTTCCCATATCTTCCATGCTTAATAACCATATTTCTTCCACATTTTTCACATTCAATATCTGTTTCCTCATCCATATCTATCTCAATAATTTCTTCTTCTGCTACTTTCAATACAGTCTTAAAATCTTCATAAAACTCTTCTATTACTTTTTTCCAAACAATTTTCCCTTCTTCAATTTTATCTAATTTACTTTCCAAATCTGCTGTAAATTCTTCATTAATTATATTTTTAAAATATTCTATTAATAAATCTGTAACTATGATACCCAACTCAGTTGGTTTGAAATATTTATTTTCAAGTATTACATAACCTCTACTCAAGATTGTACTAATTGTTGGTGAATAAGTAGCAGGTCTACCTATGCCTAATTCTTCCATAGTTTTTACTAAACTTGCTTCAGAATATCTAGCAGGTGGTTGTGTAAAATGCTGTTTTGGTAATATATCTTTAATTTCTACTTTATCACCTACTTTCATATCTGGTATATTTATATTTTTATCTTTATTTTTAACTGAATAAATTTTCATAAATCCATCAAATTTAATTTTTGAACCACTAGTTCTTAATATATAATTTCCCGCACTTATATCAATAGTTAAAGTATCATATAAAGCTGGTGCCATTTGACTAGCAACAAACCTTTCCCAAATCAATTTATATAACCTATATTGATCTTTTTTCAATGAATCTTTAATTAATGATGGTGTTTTCTGTACATCAGTAGGACGTATGGCTTCATGAGCATCCTGAATATTTTTCTTATTCTTTGTTGCTTTACTCTTTGCTAGATATTTTTTACCAAAATTTTTCAATATATATTCCTTAGATGCTTGTTGTGCTTCATTGGATATTCTAGTAGAATCAGTCCTTATGTAAGTAATGAGTCCTACAGTTCCTTCTCCTTTTATATCAATTCCCTGATATAAATCTTGGGCTAGACTCATAGTTTTTTTTGTGGAAAATCCTAATCTAGTTGAAGCATCCTGTTGCAAATTACTTGTTGTATAAGAGGGATAGGGATTTCTCTTTTTTCTTCCTTTTTTAATATTCTTTATTATTAATTCTGATTTAGAAATTTCATTTATTATATCATTGCTTTCTTTTTCATTTGATATTTTAACTTTTTCAATTTTTCCATTTATTATTTTATTTTTTAGAGTTGATTCAAATTCAAATTTATCTTTTAATAATAAAAAATCAATACTCCAATACTCCTCTGGATTAAATTTCTCTATCTCTCTTTCTCTATCTACTACTAACTTAGTTGCAACAGATTGTACTCTCCCTGCACTTAATCCCTTTCTAACTTTCTTCCATAATAATGGACTAATTTTATATCCTACAAGTCTGTCTAACGTCCTTCTTGCCTGTTGAGCATCAACAAGATCCATATCAATTTTACGAGGTTTTTTTATTGCATTAGTTATTGCATTTTTAGTAATTTCATTAAATTCAATTCTATTATTTTCTTCCTTATCTAATTTTAAAGCATTAGCTAAATGCCATGAAATAGCTTCACCTTCTCTATCAGGGTCAGTAGCAAGATATACCTTATCAGCCTTTTTTGCTTCCTTTTTCAATTCACTAAGAATTGGTCCCTTTCCTCTTATAGTTATATATCTCGGATCAAAATTATTATCAACATCTATACCTAATTTACTTTTTGGTAAATCAATAATATGACCTACCGAAGCTTTAATTTTATATTTTTTCCCTAAAAATTTTCCTATAGTCTTTGCCTTTGCAGGAGACTCAACTATCACCAATGATTTTGTCAAAACATGCACCTCCGATTAATTATAAAAACTATGCAATATAAATTATTTAGATTTAATAATCTTTAATAGTAAATACTTTTCCAGGCATACTAGTAATTAAATTTTTCATCTCTAAAATTGTAAGAATACTATTTAATTCT
The DNA here is from genome assembly GCF_016820635.1 of Anaeromonas gelatinilytica. Lineage (GTDB taxonomy): Bacteria > Bacillota > Clostridia > Tissierellales > SIT17 > Anaeromonas > Anaeromonas gelatinilytica. The sequence continues at coordinate 92,861 of NZ_WSFU01000119.1, forward strand.
ACTATATCTATATCAGTATTATATGCTATCATATCACAATGTATTGGTCCATTTTCTATTGATTTTATAACTAATAATTCTTTATCACTTAAACCATCATAATTCTTTTTGTTATCTTTATTTTTATCTAATAACATCTTAAATTCATTAATTTCTTCTAATATATCTTCAATATTTGTAACTATTTTTGCACCATCTTTTATTAAAAGATTTGTTCCCTTACTATAAATACTATTAATATTTCCTGGTACGGCAAATATTTCTTTCCCCTGTTCTAATGCATGATATGCAGTAATTAATGAACCACTTTTTTCTCTAGCTTCAATAATTACAACTCCCTTAGATAAACCACTAATTACTCTATTTCTTAAAGGAAAATTACCAGCTCTTGGTTCCATACCTATAGGAAATTCTGATATAACAAGTCCCTTTGAAGAAATTTCTTCAAAAATATTAATATTTCTTCTAGGATAAGGTTTATCTATTCCTGATCCTAATATAGCTATTGTGTCACCACCTTCATCCAAAGCACCTTTATGAGCTATAGCATCAATTCCTAATGCCATTCCACTAATAATACATATTCCTAAACAACTAAGTTCTTTTGCTATCTTTTCAGCAGCCCATTTCCCATAATAAGTTGCTTTCCTAGAACCCACAATAGAAATAGATGGTCTATATATTAATTTATAATTGCCTTTTAAGTATAATGTTTTAGGTGGATTATATATATTCTTTAAATGGGAAGGATATTCTTCATCCAATATTGTTATAATTTTTATATTATTTTCATTTGAATATGTTAATATATCATTATAATAAGAATCATTTCTAAAATCAATTAATTTTCTTTTAATTTTACTATTTAAATAATTTAATTCCATTATCTCATTTTTACTACAGTACCATAATTCTGTCAAGTTTTTAAAGTATTCATTTAATCTATTTATAGTTTTATCACCAATTCCTTGAATGCTATTCAACCATATTAAAATATCTCTATTCTCCATATTATCCCCCAATTTATAATTATTTTTGTAAATTAAATTGAAAAATATTTTCTATCCATATTTCTATACTGAATTGCTTCTAAAATATGCTTTTCAGTTATTTCTTCACTTTCATCTAAATCTGCTATAGTTCTTGATACTTTAAGGACCTTATTATAAGCTCTAGCACTTAATCCTAACTTTTCAAATGCATTTTTTAATATTTTTTCTCCATTTTTATTTGTTTTACAATATTTATTTATACTTCTACCTTGTAATTCTGAATTTGAATAGATTTTTTCTTCCGAATATCTTTTAATTTGAATCTCTCTACATTTGTTGACTCTATCTTTTATAATATTAGATGCTTCACTGTTATTTTTTTTATCCTTTAAATCTTGATAATTTACAGGATTTACTTCTATATGAATATCTATTCTATCCAATAAAGGTCCACTTATCTTTTTTAAATATCTATCTATATCTCTAGGACTGCAACTGCATTCATGAATAGGATCACCATAATATCCACACGGACAAGGATTCATACTAGCTACCAACATAAAATTTGATGGATAGGTTAAAGTAGCATTCACCCTTGATATAGTCACCATATTATCTTCTAAAGGTTGTCTTAATACCTCTAATACAGATTTTCCAAATTCAGGAAGTTCATCTAAGAATAATACTCCATAATGAGCTAAAGATACTTCTCCTGGAGTAGGTACTCTTCCTCCTCCTACTAATGAGACTTTAGAAATTGTGTGATGTGGCGATCTATATGGTCTCTTACTTATAAGTCCATTACTTTTTATTAATCCGGCAACACTATATATCTTAGTAACTTCTAAAGCCTCTTCAAAGGACATATCTGGTAATATTGTAGGGAGTCTCTTAGATATCATAGTCTTGCCTGAACCTGGAGGACCAATAATTAATATATTGTGTCCTCCAGCAGCAGCTACTTCCATTGCTCTTTTTAAAGTTTCTTGACCTTTTATATCTTTAAAATCATAAAATTTATTATCTTTTTCTACATTGCTGAATTCCTTAGTTTTCCATGGCTCTATTACTTCTAGTCCGTTAAGATATGAAACAAGCTGTTCTAAATTTTTTACTGGAATAATATCAATTCCTTTAACTACACCACATTCTTCTTTATTTTTAAAAGGTAATATTACTCTTTTAATACCTAATGATAGTAAAGATATGACCATAGGTAAAGCACCATCAATCTCAGTGACTTCTCCGTCTAATGAAAGTTCTCCAATAAAACAAGTGTCTGATAAATTAATATTCTTAATAATATCCATACATTTTAATATACCAGTAGCTATGGCTAAATCTATTTGTGAACCTTCTTTTTTTAAACTAGCTGGTGCTAAATTAATAGTTATTCTATTTAATGGAAATCGATAATTACTATTATTAATAGCAGTTCTTACTCTATCTTTAGATTCTTTAATTGCCATATCAGGTAAGCCTACTATATTAAAACTAGGCATACCATTAGAAAGATCTGTTTCTACTTCGACTATATTTCCTTCTAGTCCTTGTAATACACATGTATTTATTTTTGATAACATATCTCATTACCTCTTTTCTTTTATACTTAAATATTATTCAATAATATAATATTGGAATCCTTTAAATTTTCTAAATTTTATTATCGTTTTTATTATCATTTATGATAATATCTTATGTAATAATTGATAATTGCTTTACTTTTATTTTTGATAAATTATCTATCATTATTTTTATAATTAACTTATATTGCCAGGGTAATAAAGAAATTTCAACATTTAACGCCATTTTTTATTTGTCATTTTTTCAAAAGTTTACAAAGTATAATATGATTTTTAAATCAAATAATAATAATATGTTGATTAAATTTATCGTTTATGGTTTATTAGGTCTACTAATTGAAATCTTTTTTACCGGAATAATGTCTCTTATTAAATCAAAAGATTTCACTTTAATAGGTCATACTTATATATGGATGTTTTTTATATATGGTTCTGCTGTTTTTTTAGAAAAAATACATGATACTATTAGAAATAAAAATTTTATAATAAGAGGAGGTATATGGTCTCTTGTAATATTTGTTATAGAATTTATAACTGGATTTTTATTAGAAAAAATAATAGGTATATGTCCTTGGGATTATAGCGGAAACTCTCCTTATACTATTTTGGGTTATATAAGACTAGATTATCTTCCATATTGGTTTATTCTAGGATTACTCTTTGAAAAAGTTCACGATTATATTGAAAATTCAATACCAATATTAAAAAAGACTCTCAAATGAGAGCCTTTTTTAATAAGAATTTTTATGCCCAAAAAGCATTAGAAATATGATTTATATAATTATTGTCCAAATATACTTCTATTATATCAAATCTAAGTTGTGTGTTATATAATTTTTTATATTTTACATATAATTGAGCTACATTAATTATTTTCTTCTGCTTCTTATAATCTACTGCTTCAAAAGGATAGCCATATTTTGAATTTCTTCTCAATTTAACTTCAATAAATACTACTATATCATTATCTTTAGCTATAATATCTACTTCACCTATTTTAGTGGTAAAATTCTTTTCTAAAATTTTATAGTCTTTATTCAGAAGATATTCTATTGCAGTTTGTTCACCATAATTTCCTTTATTTCTATTCTCCTTTTTCATCTAATCCCTTCTTTTTATCAACTTCATATACAAAAGCTAGAATTCCAGCTATAGTTTCATATAATTCGAAAGGAATCTCATTACCTAATTCAATAGAATATAATTTATTTACTAAATCCTCATCTTTATATACATATATATCTTCATCTTTGCTTTTATTAATTATTTTCGTAGCTACAATCCCTTTTCCCTTAGCTATTACCTTAGGTGCTATATCTTTATCCGATTTATATTTCAAAGCAATAGCTATATCTTTATCTTTCACCTATATTCACACCCTAGCGTCAAATATATAATTATTTAAATCTACTTCATTTAAAGGATTAAAATATGTAGTTTCTTCAGAAACTTTTATGTTAATAGTAAAGTTTTTAATACCGACATTTTCCAGATATATTTCTAAAATATTTTTATTCTTCCTAATATATTCAGCTATATCTTCATTTTTCAACTTAAAAGTTATATAATTATTATTTTGAAAAATTTCATACATAATATCTACTTTATCTAAATTATCTGTATTTAATGAAAAATAAATTTTAAATTTATCATTCCTAAACTTATTTTTATTTTTATTAAATATATATACTTTTTCTAGTATTTCTTCATTCTTCAAATTTATAGGATAATATAAAAAAGTCATATTTTTATTTATATTCTTTAAAAAATCTAATTCTTCTTTTACTGCGTCCAAAAAAGGTTTTATGTCATTATTATCTTGATTACTTATTTTTTCGTTTATTTCATTTATAATTTCTGTTAATTTAGTATAATGATTTTTAATAATTAATTTTTCATTTTGAATTTTTGTAAAATCACCATTCATATTCACCAAATTATCTAATTTTTCTTTTATATTATATAATTTGCTATCAGCATTTATAAAATCTTCAATCTTTTGAACATTAGAAGATAAAAAATTTTTACCTTCGATTATATCCATAGTAAATTTTAAATTTTTAATATTTATATCCATATCATTTTTAGAAAGAAATAATAATGCTTTAATAGTATTTTCCTTTAAACTCAAATTTTCACTTTCTCTATTATTTGGGTTTAATTCAAATAAGTTTTTTATTACTTCTTTACTTTCTTCTATCTCTTTAGTATTATAATTGATTATTTTTTCTATTCTTTCTTGCTCTAAATCACTGGTTAAAATTTCATTAAATTCTAAATCAGAATCTAAATTTAAAAATTTATTATCTAAACTCTTAAAAATTAATTCTAATTTATCAATATTTCTAATAAGATTTAAAACAGTTTCTTTATCAATCTTCATATCTAAACTTATTAATCCTTTTATGATTTCTATATTTTGCTTTGTATCTACAAGATTATTTTCTTTTAAAACTTTACTAATTAATCCCTCAGAAATTTTTTCATTAGTTGCCTTATCTTTTGGATTTAAAAATAAAACTTCATCTTTTATTTCCTTAACTACAAACTCTATATCCTTTCCTATTTCTGCATCTAATGGGATTTTTGTTTCTGCTTTAATTATATCACCATTATTTAATTCAATAAGTATCTTATTATCTATTTTTTCAACTAGTTTTCCTTTAATAAATATATCATTTTTAATGTTAAGTATATCTTTATTTAATAATGAAGATATATTATTTAATTTCATTATATCACCATCTATAATATATTTTTTAAAAATGTCATCCTATGAATTGGTGTAGGTCCTAACTTTTTAATAGCATCTCTATGTTCTTTTGTTCCATAACCTTTATTTCTTTCAAAAGCATAACCTTTATATATTTTTGCTAATTCAATAAGTTTTCTATCTCTATATACTTTTGCTATTATTGAAGCTGCTGAAATACCATGACACTTTTCATCACCTTTTATTATATTTCTTTGTTCTATATCAATATCTAATTTTTCAGCATCTATAAGCAACATATCGGGCTTTATTTTCTCTCCATTTTTAGTATTTAAATTTTCAATAGCCTTTTTCATTGCCAAATGAGTACTTTTTTTTATATTTATTTCATCTATCACATTATTATCAACCGATCCAATTCCTATCGCAATTGACTTATCATATATTATATCGTACAATTTCTCTCTTTTCTTTGGAGAAATTTTTTTTGAATCCTTAACTCCTTCTATAATTAAATCCTTCGGCATAACTATAGCACAAGCTACTACATCTCCTGCTAAACATCCTCTACCAACTTCATCTATACAAGCAATATATTGATAACCATTATTCCAGATTTCTTTCTCTATACTTAACATTTTAACACTCCATTCTATCAGTCGATTCATATAATAAAAGACTCCCTAAATAGTGGAAGTCCTTTATTATATTTTACTATATTTTCTTTGGAGTTTCCAGTGAAATATCTCCAATAGTACCATCTCTAAACTCATCTAATACTATATTAGCGACACGAGCATAATCTATTTCTTTTTTTCTTAAAATACAACCTCTCCTTATTCCAATATCATCCATTACCTGAAGAGATGTCTTACCTTCAATCATAACATCATATCTTTTTTCAATACTATTAGAGGCTAAAACCATTAATTTTTCAATTAATTTTAAAGCCAATGTCTCAATATCCATTATTTCATCTTTTATTGCTCCAGTAAATGCAAGATTTAATGCCACTTCTTGTTCCTCAAACTTCGGCCATAAAATACCTGGTGTATCTAATAACTCAATATTTCCCTTCAATTTAATCCATTGTTTTCCTTTTGTTACTCCTGGTCTATCTCCAGTTTTAGCACTTTTTCTTCCTGCTAATGAATTTATTAATGTAGATTTACCTACATTAGGTATACCTACTATCATAGCCCTAATAGGTTTATTCTTTATGCCTCTACTTAATAATTTTTCTTTTTTTTCTTTAACAAGATTATTAGTCTCGCTTATAATTTGTGATACGCCTTTATTTTTTATAGCATCTACTAATACTGTATTTACTCCTAATTTGCTAAAATATTCTACCCATTCTTTATTTATATTAGAATTACTAAGATCACTTTTATTCATAATAACAATTCTTGGTTTATTCTGAACTATTTTATCTATTTCTGGATTTCTGCTACTTAAAGGAATTCTTGAATCAATTAATTCATACACAATATCCACTAATTTCAAATTCTTTTGTAATAATTCTCTAGTCTTTTTCATATGTCCTGGAAACCAATTTATATTCATAAAATCACTCCAATTTCATATTCATTCTATATATGAAATAATGGGACTGTCACCAGCCCCATAACTTTATTAATAATCTCTTTTTTCTTTAACTTTAGCTCTCTTACCAGTTCTTTCTCTTAAGTAGTATAATTTAGATCTTCTTACACTACCTTTTCTTGTTACTACTAATTTTTCGATTTTAGGTGAATGTAATGGGAAAGTTCTTTCTACCCCTACTCCATAAGAAATTCTTCTTACAGTAAAAGTTTCTCTATTACTTCCGCCTTGTTTCTTAATTACTGTACCTTCAAAAACCTGAATTCTTTCTCTATTACCTTCTTTAATATGATAATGTACTTGTACTGTATCACCAACATTAAAATCACAAATATTATTGTTTAATTGCTCTTGTTCAATCATTTTAATTATATTCATATTTTTCTACCTCCCTTCTGCCTAGACGTTCTTACCTTTAAGATAGAGGACCGTCCGTGTTACCCATGTAATTATAGCACATAGAAGAACATATTACAACTTATTTTTTTCTTCTTGTTCAATCTTATCTAAATATCTTTTCTCTTCTAATGATAAATTTATATTTTCAAGCAAATCTGGTCTGTTTTTATATGTTAACTTAATAGATTCATATTTTCTCCATTCATCTATCTTTTTATGATTTCCTGATAATAGAATTTCTGGTACCTCATGTCCTTTAAATTCTCTAGGTCTAGTGTACTGAGGATATTCTAGTAATCCATTGTAATGAGACTCATCTATAAAAGATTCATCACTTTTTAAAACTCCAGGTAATAAACGTACAATTGAATCTATCATTACCATTGCAGGAATTTCTCCCCCAGTAAGAACATAATCTCCTAACGAAATAATATCATCAACATAATTTTCTATAATTCTATTATCTATACCCTCATAATGTCCACATAAAAAAACTAAATCTTTCTCTCTTGATAGTTCATTGGCCATGCTTTGATTAAAAACTTTTCCCTTTGGACTTAAATAAATAACTCTAGAATAATCTGATTTAACATGCTCTATAGCTCTATAAATAGGTTCAGGCTTCATGACCATACCTGGTCCACCTCCAAAGGGATAGTCATCAACTCTATTATGTTTATCATTAGAAAAATCTCTTATATTAATGTATTTTAATTCTACAATATTATTTTCAATAGCTCTTCCAATAATGCTTTCCCCTAATACTGATTTAAACATATCTGGGAAAAGAGATAAAATACTAATTTTCATTCTAATAACCCCTCTATAGGTTTTATTATAATTTTTTTCTCTTCTAAATTAATCCCTTTAACAAATTCCTTAACTGCTGGTATTAAATATTCTTTTTTATTACCTTTTACCACATATACATCATTTGCTCCTGGTGTTAATACATCTTTTACAATACCTATTTCTAATCCATCTACAGTAAGCACCTTTAATCCTTTTATTTGAAATATAAAATAAGTATCTTTTTCTAATTCCACTGTATCTTCTATTGTAATATACATATATTCATTTTTAAACTTCATAACATCATTTATATTATTAAAATCCTTAATACTAATTATTGGAAAACCCTTTTTATACCATACCTTATTAATAATATATTCCTCACTATTAATATATACTTTATTCAAATCATTAAATCTTTTATAATCGTCAGTTAAAGGAAGTATTTTTAATTCTCCTTTAATCCCGTGGGTATTTACTATTTTCCCTACTTTTATTTTGTCTATCATTTTTACACACCTCTTGCTTAATAATGGGATTATATAAAAGGGACTAGTAAAACTAATCCCTTTTATATAATCTCAACAACTACTCTTTTATTTTCTTTAATAGCAGCTGCTTTAACAACGGTTCTTATAGCTTTTGCTATTCTACCTTGTTTTCCAATTACTTTACCCATATCATCTGGGGCTACCTTTAATTCAATGATAACTGACTGTGATCCCTCTACTTCATTTACTTCAACAGCATCAGGATTATCTACAAGTGCTTTTGCAATCATTTCTACTAAATCTTTCATTTTTTCACCCCCCTGAAAGCTACTATGCTTTTTTGGATTCCTCAAATTTTTCAAGAACACCATTGTTTTTGAAAAGACTATTTACAGTATCAGTAGGTTTAGCACCATCTTTCAACCATTTTACAGCCTTATCAGCATCTATTTTAAATTCTTTAGGTTCAGAAATTGGATTGTAATATCCAAGCTCTTCGATAAATCTTCCATCTCTTGGTGAACGAGAATCAGCAACTACTATTCTATAGAAAGGCTTTTTCTTAGCTCCCATTCTTTTTAATCTAATTTTAACTGACATTTAATTTCACCTCCTTAAAGTACTCCTATTTATTTGAAAAATGGGAAGTTCATTCTTCCTCTTTTTTTCATAGCTTTTTCCATACCAGAAAATTGCTTCATCATTTTCCTAGTCTCTTTAAATTGTTTTAAAAGTCGGTTTACATCTTGAATATTAGTTCCACTTCCTTTTGCAATTCTTTTTCTTCTACTACCATCTATAATAGATGGATTATTTCTTTCGTCCTTAGTCATTGATTTTATTATTGCTTCTATTTTAACTAATTCTTTATCATCAACATTTAGTTTTTTTAATTGTTTAGAATTCATTCCAGGAATCATTTCCAGAACTTGACTCAATGGACCCATATTTTTCATTTGCTCCAATTGATCCAAGAAATCATCGAAAGTAAACTCTTGATTCTTTAATTTTTTTTCTAATTCCATTGCTTTTTTTTGATCTATATTAGCTTGAGCTTTTTCAATAAGACTTAGCATATCTCCCATTCCTAAAATTCTAGAAGCCATTCTATCTGGATGGAAAGGTTCTAAATCTTCAAGTTTTTCTCCCATACCAACAAATTTCAATGGTTTTTCCGTAACAGCTCTAATTGATAAAGCTGCACCACCTCTAGCATCTCCATCAAGTTTTGTTAATACAACACCATCAATATCTAATCTTTCATTAAAACTTTCAGCAACAGAAACAGCATCTTGTCCTGTCATAGCATCAACTACTAATAAAATCTCATTAGGATTAATCGAATCCTTAATATCTCTAAGTTCATCCATCAATCCTTCATCGATATGAAGTCTTCCCGCTGTATCTATAATAATAACATCATTACCATTTTTCTTTCCTTGCTCTAAAGCTGCATTAGCTATATTAACAGGATTCTGCTTATCCCCCATAGAGAATACAGGAATATCAACTTGTTTTCCAACTACTTCTAATTGTTTTATAGCAGCAGGTCTATAAATATCACAAGCTACCAATAAAGGATTCTTTCCTTTCTTCTTTAAATGATTTCCTAATTTACCCGATAATGTTGTTTTACCTGCTCCTTGAAGTCCACATAACATTATAATTGTAGGAGGATTATCTGCAAAATTAATCTTACTTTCTTTTTCTCCCATTAAAGATGTAAGTTCTTCGTTAACTATCTTTATAACTTGCTGACCAGGAGTAAGACTTTCCATAACTTCATGCCCTACAGCTCTTTCATTAATTTTATTAATAAATTTCTTAACAACTTTAAAATTAACATCTGCTTCTAGAAGTGCTAATTTCACTTCTCTCATTGCTTGTTTTACATCTTTTTCAGTCAATTTGCCTTTTCCCTTTAATTTTCCAAGGGTATTTTGAAGTTTTTCAGCTAAACTCTCAAAAACCACTATCTCACCTCCTGATTATTTTTAAGTAACTGTTCAATAATTAAATTTATATTTTCAAATATTGTTTTATTCTCATCATTAATATTAACTAATTCCTTCAATTTTTCTAATAAAAATTTTAATTCTTTAATTTTTAATCGATTATTTTCAAATTTTTCTACCAATCCTAAAGTTTTTTCATATTTATATAAAGATACCTCAGCCCTTTTAATCAAATCATATACACCTTGTCTACTTATATTTAACTGCTCACCTATCTCACTTAAAGTAAGATCATGTATATAATATAATTCAATACTTTGATACTGTTTTGTACTTAAAAGTTTTCCATAAAAATCGAATAATAATCCTATTTCCACAACTTTTTCAAACATGTAATCAACCTTTATATAATAATATATAACTGTAAAGTTATTACCTTGACAGATGTATTGTATAATAGATTTCCCTACTTGTCAATTATTTTATTCAGGAAAAATTGCATCTACGAAATCTTCAGAATCAAAATCTTGCAAGTCATTTATTCCTTCACCTACGCCTACTAATTTAACAGGTACATCTAACTCTGATTGAACTGCAAATACAACACCACCTTTTGCAGTTCCATCTAATTTAGTTAATGCTATTCCTGTAATATCACAAGCTTCTTTAAATACTTTAGCCTGCATAATAGCATTCTGTCCAGTTGTAGCATCAACTACAAGTAACACTTCCTTATTTGCATCAGGATATTCTCTAGCTACAACCCTAAAAATCTTATTTAATTCATTCATTAAATTCTTTTTATTATGAAGCCTACCAGCAGTATCACATATTAATATATCAACATTTCTTGCTTTGGCAGCCTGTATCCCATCAAATATAACAGCAGCAGGATCTGAACCTTCACTATGAGATATAATATCTACATTTGCTCTATTTGCCCATTCACCAAGTTGTTCTATTGCTGCTGCTCTAAAAGTATCTCCAGCAGTTAATAATACTTTTCTACCTTCTTCTTTAAACCTATATGCTAATTTTCCTATTGTAGTAGTTTTTCCTACTCCATTAACCCCTACAACTAATAAAATGGCAGGATATGGATTAATGTTCAATTTATTTTTTCCATCTACATCCTCAAGAATTTCTTTTAATTCTTCTTTGAGAATTAATTTAATATCATTCGCATCAGTTATTTTTCTTTCCTTAACTTTATCCTTAACTTCTTCTATTATTCTTTCTGTAGTTTCAAAACCAATATCTGCCATTATAAGTACTTCTTCTAATTCTTCAAAAAGCTCATCATCAATTTTCTGATAAGATTTAATTATATCATCAACTTTATCAGATATTCCTCTTTTAGTTTTTTCTAATCCTTTTTTAAATCTACTAAGAAAACCTTCTCTATTTTTTTCAATATTATCTATAGATGCATTCTCCTCTACTTCACTATCTTTCAATGATTTATTTTCTACATTTTCATTACTTTTTTCTTCATCTTTATATTTTTTTAAAAATTTATTAAACATTTTCTTCCTCCTAACTAACTTTTTCTTCCATTATATCCATAAGTTTTACAGATAATAATTTACTTACACCATTTTCCTCCATTGTCACACCATACAATGAATCTACTGCCTCCATAGTACCTTTTCTATGAGTTATAACAATGAATTGAGTTTTATCAGAAAACTGTCTAAGATATTCAGAAAATCTAACTACATTGGCATCATCCAAAGCTGCTTCTATTTCATCTAAAACACAAAATGGAGTAGGTTTAAGTTTTAAAATTGCAAATAATAATGATATTGCTGTTAATGATTTTTCTCCTCCAGATAAAAGACTAATACTTTGTAATTTTTTCCCTGGTGGCTGGGCCTTTATTTCTATAGGACTTGTAAGTACATTTTCTTCATCAACTAAATATATATCTGATTTTCCGCCTCCAAATAATTGAGAAAATATATCTTTAAAATTATTCTTAATAACATTAAAATTCTCTAAAAATTGTTCTTTCATCTTTTTTTCCATATCATCAATTACTTTTTCTAAACTCTTCTGAGCATTTATTAAATCCTCTTTCTGTTTTATCAGAAATTCATATCTTTCTGATACTTCTTTATACTGATTAATAGACTCAATATTTACATTACCAAGAGTCTTTATTTTTCTTTTTATATCCCTTACATTATTTTGAACTTTTGTTACGTTTTCTATTTCTACTTTATAATCTAAAGCCATTTGATATGTTAATTCATATTCATCCCATAATTTATTATTATAGTTTTCTAATTGAGTTTCATATTTTGCTAATTTAATTTCCATTGCATTAATACTATTTTGAAGTTCTGATATACTTTCGTTCATCTTTTTTAATTTTTCTTGTTCTTTATAAAATGTGTCCATATATAAAGTTCTTTTATTTTTAATTTTAATTAAATCTGAATTACACTTAGAAAGTTTTTCTTGTAATTCTTCTTTTTCTTGAACTAATTTTTCAATTACATTCTCACTTTTTTCTATTCCTTTTCTCTTATTATTTATATCTGTTTCTATATTTTTTCTTTTATTTAATAAATTTTCAATTTCTTTTTCTAATCTTGAAGAAGTATTAATAATTTCTTCATTTTTTTGTTCTATAGAAGCTAATTTAATCTTCATCTTTATTATTTCATCATTTAAAGCTTTAATTTCTTGTACTTTTTTTTCATAATCTTTTACTTCTGAATCTATATTATCCTTAGTTAAATTATTTTTTCTTTCTAAACTCTTAATTTCTTCTTTTATATTATTAATTTGTATAATTGAATCTTCCTTCTCACTATCAAGACTTTCAATCTCATTTAAATATTTATTAATTCTAGTCTCTTTGTCTTTTAATTGATCATTAAAAGTTTTAATTTTATTTTTCATACTACCTATATTAATTTTCAAAGATCCTATTTTATCATTTGATTGTTCTAAAATATCCTCAGACTTACTAATTTCATCTTTTAATGAAGTATACACTTTAACTAAATTATTATACTTTTCAACGGAATTATGAATATCCTCTTTTAATATATCAATTTCTCTATTCCTACCTATTAAACTATTATTTGACCCCTTATAATTTCCACCGGTCATAGAACCACCAGGATTAAAAACATCTCCATCTAAAGTTACAATTTTAAGAGAATTATTAATCTTTTTAGAAACAAATATCCCTGTATCCAAATCTTTCACGATTAATGTTCTACCCAAAAGATACTCAAATATATCCTTAAATTCCTTATCAAATTTTATAATCTTTGAAGCTATCCCTAAAACTCCATCCTCTTGTAAAACATTGGATTCATGTTTATTAAGCTGTCTACCTTTAATAGCTTCTTGAGGTAAAAATGTAACTCTTCCTAATTTATTTTTTTTCAAATATTCAATAAGTCTCTTAGCATCATCTTTTTTCTCGGTTACTATATTTTGGGCTGATGCTCCTATTGCTATCTCTATAGCTTTATCATACTTTTCTTCTACTTTTAATAATTCAGCTACTACACCCTTAAAACCTTTTTGTAAATTTCTATCCTTTTTACATGCTATTAAGATATTTTTAACTCCTTTATAATATCCCTCATATTGTTCCTTCATATTTTCTAGCATCTTAAGTTTTGAATTCTTACTTTGAATATCTCCCTTTAAATCATTAAGTTTATCAGAAGTTTCTTCACTATTTTCCTTTAAAGTTTCAATCTTACTTATTAATTTCATCTTATTTTCATTAGATGATTCTAATTTAATATTTAAATCTTCAAGTTCATCACTTACACTACAAATATCACTTTCAAATTGTTTCTTATCTTTTATTAATTGATTTTTTTCTTCCAATATCTGTTCTAATCTTTTATCTATATTCTTATAAAAAGATTCTAATGTATTTATTTCACCTTTTTTTTCAGTTATATAATTTAATAAATCAATTATACTATTTTTTTTATCTTCAATATTTTTTTCAACAGATTGAACTTTTTCTTCTTTTAATTTTAATCTATTTATTTTTTCATCTAATGTGTTTTTTAAATCATTCATAGAGAAATTTATTTTTTCTTTTTCTTCATATAAATCGTCTATTTCTTTATTCTTTTTCTCATAATTTTTAATAGTATCTTCTAAATCTAATTTTAATCTGTTAATCTCTCTATTTAAATAAGTAATTCTCTCATTACTTATTTTATAATCTCCCACTTTTTTCTCATTTTCACTTTGAATTTCTTGTTTCTTATCTTGTATTCTCTCAATATCCTTATCTAACTTTTCTATTAATTCTTTTACTTCTTGAAATTTATCTTCTATTTGATTTTTCTTTTTATTATTAAATTTATATTGTTTTTCAACCAAATCTTTCTGTTGATTTAAATGCTTTACCTGATCTTTTAATCTGATAATCTCTCTTATAAATAAATTAATTTCCATTTCTTTTAAATCTTTAGATAATCTCAAATATTTTTCGGCTTTATCAGATTGAGCCTTAAGAGGTTCTATTTGTTTATATAACTCTTCTTCTATATCACTGATTCTAACTAAATTATCTCTAGTTTTTTCTAATTTCTTTTCAGATTCTTTTTTTCTAGTTTTATACTTTACAATGCCAACAGCTTCTTCTATAAGATTTCTTCTATCTTCAGATTTAGTTGATAAAATTTCCTCTATCTTGCCTTGTCCTATTATAGAATAACCATCAGTACCAACTCCAGTATCCATAAATAATTCTCTAATATCCTTTAGTCTAGTTGAACTCTTATTTATATAATATTCACTTTCTCCTGATCGAAAAACTCGTCTAGTTACACTTACTTCAGAAAAATCAATAGGTATTTCTTTATCTTTATTATCTAAAACAAGAGTCACCTCTCCAAAACCCAATGGTCTACGTTTAGAAGTACCAGAAAATATAACATCTTCCATTTTACTTCCTCTTAATGTTTTAGCACTCTGTTCTCCTAAAACCCATCTTATAGCATCTGATATATTACTTTTTCCACTTCCATTTGGTCCTACCACTCCTGTTATTCCATCTTCAAAATCTATAGTAGTTTTATTAGCAAAAGATTTAAATCCTTGTAATTCTAACCTTTTTAAATACATATTATTCCCCTCTTTTTTCCATAGAAAATTATATTAAATTATGTTCAGCTAAATATCTTTCTGTAAAATATTTCCTATTCAACTTATATTTATCAGTTCCATCATTTATTATTATTTCATCTCCACTATTTGTTCCTAAAATCTTTACTCTAAAATTTTGTTTAAGTTTCTTTAAATTCTCACCTTTAAACCCTACAAAATTTGAAACATACTTGTTATTTAAACTAACAATTAATTCCTTCGATTTAAATTTATTTTCATCAATAAACATTTCTAATACATCACTATATATCTTAGATTCAATAATCTGTCTAATTGCAGGATGAAATGGTCCTACTATAACATCTTTATTCAAGGATATATTATCAGTAGGCTGTAATCCTATTCGAATTACTGGTATATCATAATATTCAAAAAGCATTAAAATATCTTTAACATAATCTATAGTCTTATTAATAGTCAAAGGTTCATACTCTCCACTTTTATATAACTCTTCTAAATAAGTTTCTTTAACTACTAATGTAGGATAAATTCTTACTAAATTTGGACTAAGTTTAATAAACTCTTTTGCAGTAAATAATGATTTGAATTTTGTATCTCCTACAAGACCAACCATCATTTGTAACCCTAACTCAAAATCATTTTTCTTTATAAGATCTACAGCATGATAAACATCACTTATATCATGACCTCTATTACTCTTGATAAGTACATCATTATCCATAGATTGTACTCCTAATTCAATTATATCAACACTACAACCCTTTAAGTTTTCGATTATTTCACAATCGATATAATCCGGCCTAGTAGACAATCTGATTTTATGAATCTTTCCATTATCCTTATATCTCTTTGCTATACTTAAAAGTGATTTTTGAGTACTTATATCTAATCCTGTAAAGCTTCCGCCAAAAAAAGCTACTTCTTTTATAGAATCTTTTTGCATAGTATTCAAATTTTTTTCAATAATTTCAACAACTTCTTCCTCAGTAATCTCTGTATCTAATCCAGTAATTTTTCTCTGATTACAAAAAACACAATCATGAGGACAGCCTCTATGAGGTATAAAAATAGGTATTATATAATATTTTTTATTCATTATTTTTCAACTCTTTTCAAAGCTACTTTAGCTGCTGCTTGTTCAGCTTCTTTCTTGCTAGTTCCTTTACCCTTACCTAAAACTCTATTATCATTTAAAACTTCCACGAAAAAACTTTTATTATGATCAGGTCCCTCTTCTTTAATAACTTTATACTCAATAGGATATTTATTATCTTTTTGAATTAATTCTTGAAGTTCTGTTTTATAATCTAATAATAATTCACCATTTACAGCATCTTCAATAGTTTCCAATAAATTTCCCAATATAAATCTTCTTGAAACACTAATTCCACCATCTATATATATAGCTCCTATTATTGCTTCAAATGCATCAGATAATATACTCGTTCTAGTTCTACCACCAGTAGCTTCTTCCCCTTTTCCAAGTAATAAAAATTCTCCAATTTTTAGCTTTCTTGCACTCTCGGCTAATGATGCTTCACATACCACCAATGCACGAATTTTTGTGAGCTCTCCTTCCGGATAACTCTCATATTTATTAAATATATAATCACTAATGACTAAACCTAAAACCGAATCTCCTAAAAATTCTAATCTTTCATTATACTTTAAATCTCTTTTTTTATATTCATTAGCAAAAGAACTATGAGTTAATGCTCTATTTAGTAATTTAGTATCGTTAAATTTATAATTAATAATATTTTCAAACTCTACTAATTTATCTTTTATTTTTTTAGATAAATTTTTCATATAATCCCTCCAATCATATAGATATAATTGAAGATATTTTAAATATTAATCTAAAACATTTTCAAATATACCCTTCTATAGTTTACTATAATTAGCACTTATGATGCAAATTCTTTCAATTTAATTCTCATATTAATAAACAAAAGTCGACATTAAGCCGACTTCTACTTATCTGTATATCTTTTTAATAATATAGATGCATTATGTCCTCCAAATCCTAAAGAATTTGATAATGCATAATTAACTTCTTGATTAACAGCTGTATTAGGAACATAATTAAGATCACATTCTTCATCTTTATTAGTTAAATTTATAGTTGGTGGTATTATTCCATTCTTAATTGCTAATGCAGTTGCAATAGCCTCTATACCTCCAGCCGCGCCTAATAAATGACCCGTCATTGATTTAGTCGAACTTACTTTAACATTATATGATAAATCCTCAAATAAATTCTTTATTGCAATTGTTTCAAACTTATCATTATAATAAGTGGATGTACCATGAGCATTAATATAATCAACTTCAGATTTGTCTATATTTCCATCTTTAATTGCTAATTCCATAGCACGTTTCGCTCCACTTCCATCTTCCAAAGGAGTTGTTATATGATTTGCATCACATGTTGCTCCATATCCTACTACTTCGGCATATATATCAGCACCTCTTTTAAATGCATGTTCCAATGTTTCCATTACAAGTATACCAGAGCCTTCTCCCATTACAAAACCATCTCTGTCTTTATCAAAAGGTCTACTCGCCTTTTTAGGTTCATCATTATTAGTAGATAAAGCCTTCATAGACGAAAAACCTGCTAAGGCCATCGGTGTGATTGAAGCTTCTGTTCCTCCAGTTATTAAAACATCAGCATCTCCTCTCTGTAACACTTTAAATGCATCTCCTACAGCATTAGTTGATGATGCACAAGCAGTTACAACCGTTTCATTAGGTCCTTTAGCGTTAAATGTAATTGCTATTTGACCAGCAGCCATATTTCCTATCATCATTGGTATAAAGAAAGGACTTACCCTTTTTGGCCCTTTGCTCATTAACTTTTCTTTTTGTTTTTCAAAAGTATCTATACCTCCGATTCCAGAACCAAGTATTACTCCAAACCTATCATTATCTATCTCTTCAATATTCAATTTAGCATCATTTACAGCCAATTTTGAAGCCGATACTGCAAATTGAGTATATCTATCCATCCTCTTAGCTTCTTTTTTATCTATATAATTAACAGGATCAAAATCCTTAACTTCTGCAGCTATCTTTGTTGAATATTCTGAGACATCAAATCGAGATATGTGATCTATACCACTTTCACCATTTATTAAAGATTTCCAAAAATCATCTTTACCAATCCCTATAGGACTAATAACTCCAATTCCCGTTATAACTACTCTATTATTCATAATTTACCTCCTAAATAGAAGTTTTAATATTAAAGTCCCGTCATAGGCGGGACCTTAATGAAACATTATTTATGATCATTTATATAATCTACTGCATCCTTCACTTTAGAAATTTTCTCAGCATCCTCATCAGGTATTTCTATTTCAAATTCCTCTTCAATTGCCATTATAAGTTCAACCACATCTAATGAATCAGCATCTAAATCATCTTGAAAAGATGACTCTAATTTAATATCATCTTTTTCAACATCTAATTGTTCTGCTACAATATCCTTTAACTTTTCTAATACCATTTACTTACACCTCCTTTCAATTTATACAGATAATCCTCCATCAACTACTATAGTTTGACCAGTAATATATTGAGATAAATCACTGGATAAAAATAATACTGCATTTGCTACATCTAAAGCACTTCCAAATTTCCCTAAAGATATATTTTTAAGATATTCTTCTTTTATATCTTCATTTAAATTATCAGTCATTTCTGTTTGAATAAAACCTGGTGCTATAGCGTTTACTCTTATATTTTTCTTTCCTATTTCCTTAGATAATGACTTAGTAAAACCTATTATACCAGCTTTTGACGCAGCATAATTACATTGTCCAGGATTACCCGTTATACCAACTACAGAACTAATATTTATAATACTTCCACTTTTTTGTTTCATCATTTTTCTTATAATGGATTTACTTACATTAAAAGTTCCTTTAAGATTAACTTCTATAACATCATCCCATTCTTCCTCTTTCATTCTCATAATTAAATTATCTCTTGTTATTCCTGCATTATTAACTAATATATCAATTTTTTCGAATTTTTCATAGGCCTCTTTTATTAATTTTTTCGCCTCATCCATTTTTGATATATCTGCTTTTATTGCATATGCATTTCTACCCATATCTTTAATCATATCTACTACTTCTGTAGCCTTCTTTGCATTATTAGAATAATTTATGACAATATCAGCACCATTCTTAGCCAAAATAAGAGCAATCTCCTTACCAATTCCTCTTGAACCTCCAGTTATAATAGCATTTTTTCCATTAAGATTCATTTAAATCACCCCAATTAATTTATACTATCTATTGAATCTAAATCCTTAATATTTTCTATTTTTTTAATTTCAACTTTAATCTTATGCTTTCTTGAAATTTTCTTTATGAAAGTAGATAATGATTTCCCAGGACCAATTTCAATAAATCTTGTAACTCCATCATTCAACATTCTTTCAATTGACTGCTGCCAATAAACGGAATTATAAACTTGTTTTTTTAATAGTTCTTTAACATCTTCTTCAACAACATAATCTCCAGTAACATTAGATATAAGATCACAATTCATTGATTTTATATCTATATTTTTTAAATCATTCTCTAATTTATCCCCTGCCGGCTTTAATAAACTTGAATGAAAAGGAGCACTTACAGGTAATATTACTGATTTTTTTGCTCCATATTCTTTTGCTAATTTTGAAGCTTTTTCTACTACTCGTGCTTCACCAGATATAACTATTTGCCCAGGACAATTATAGTTTGCTACTTCTATTATACCTTCATTTTTTATATCATTTATTAATTTATTAGTATCTTCAATACTCATTTCGATTAAGGCAGCCATCTTTCCTTCACCTGCAGGCACAGTTTCCTGCATATATTTACCTCTACTCTTAACTAATTTCACTGCATCTTCAAAGTCTATTGCCTCAGTATATACTAATGCTGTATACTCTCCCAAACTTAATCCTGCAGTAACTTCTGCTTTTAATCCTTTATCCTCTAATACCTTCAATATAGCATAAGATGTAGTTAAAATAGCAGGTTGTGTTATCTCAGTCAATGAAAGTTCTTCCATTGGACCATCAAAACATAATTCTTTCATATTTATTCCTAATATCTTTTCTGATTTATCAAATATGTTTTTTGCAATCGGATAATTGTCATAAAAATCCTTTCCCATTCCAACATACTGAGAACCTTGACCTGGAAATACAAAAGCTGTTTTCATAAATATTCTCCTTTCGCTAATTTAACATAAATTCTTTCTTACATCATTAGCTTCATTTATTATATCATCTATTATTTTTTTACAAGTTTTTATATCTTTTATTAATCCACTACTTTGTCCAGCCATTACTGAACCATTTTCAATATCTCCATCAATAACAGCTCTTTTAAGAGCACCTACCGTCAAATTTTCTATTTCTTCTTTATTAGATTTATCTTTTTCAAGAAGTGTTATTTGTTTTGATAATTTATTCTTAATTATTCTTACTGGATGACCTGTACTTCTACCTGTAACTATGGCATCTCTATCTTTAGCATTCACTATTTTTTCTTTATATCTATCATGAACAACACACTCTTCTGAACAAACAAATCTAGTACCTATCTGTACTCCTTCAGCTCCTAAAGATGATGCTGCTATGTATCCTCTTCCATCTGCAATACCCCCAGCCGCAATAACCGGAATATCAATTTTATCTACAATTTGAGGTACAAGAACAAAAGTTGTAAGCTCCCCAACATGTCCTCCCGCTTCAGTTCCTTCAACTATTATAGCATCTGCTCCTACTTTTTCCATTCTCTTTGCTAATGCTACTGATGGAACCACAGGAATAACTTTTGTGCCTACTTCCTTTAATTTAGTAATATACTTGCCCGGATTTCCAGCTCCAGTAGTAACAACATTAACTTTTTCTTCATAAAGCATTTCCATTATATCATCTACAAAAGGTGACATAAGCATTACATTAACACCGAATGGCTTTTTAGTAGTTCTTTTAACTTTTCTAATCTCTTTTCTTATTATATCTGCTGGAGCACTACCACATCCTATAATTCCTAATCCACCTGCTTCTGATACAGCAGCTGCTAATTCTGCAGTAGCTACCCAAGCCATACCCCCTTGTATTATGGGATATTTTATATTTAACATTTCAGTTAATCTTGTATTAAACATAAAAAACCTCCTAAACGCTAGATTACCACTTTATTAAAGTAGCACCCCAAGTTAATCCTCCACCAAAACCAACTAATAAAACATTATCATTCTCCTTTATTTTACCATCTCTAACAGCTTCATCTAAAGCTACAGGAATTGATGACGAAGACATATTCCCATACTTATCTAAATTTAAACACACTTTATCTGAATCTATCTTTAGCCTTTTAGATGCAGATTCAATAATCCTCATATTAGCTTGATGAGGTATCAAATAATTAATATCATCTATATTCATACCAACCTTTCTCATAACTTTCCTGGAAGAATCAACCATTATTTTAACCGCAAATTTAAAAACAGAATTACCTTCCATTTTTATATAATGTAATTTATTTTTCACTGTATCAATACTTGCTGGTTTAAGAGAACCTCCTGCTGGTTGAGTTAACAATTCTCCACCTCCACCATCAGCACCAATATCAATAGAAAGTAATCCCCTTCCATCTTTAACTTTCGACAACACCGCTGCGCCTGCACCATCACCAAAAAGAACACAAGTATTTCTATCTTCCCAGTCCGTGATTTTTGATAAACTATCAGCACTTATTATTAGAATATTTTCATATAATCCTGATTTAATAAAAGAATATCCTACAGATAAGCCATATATAAATCCAGTACAAGCTGCTTCTAAATCAAAAGCTGCAGCATTCTTAAGCCCTAATTTTTCTTGTACAATACATGCTGTTGAAGGAAATGCCATATCTGGAGTTACAGTCGTAACTATTATCATATCTATATCTTCTCTATTTAATCCTGAAGACTCTATTGCCTTTTTCGCTGCTTTTTCTGCCATATATGATGTAGATTTATCTTTATCTAAAATTCTTCTTTCTTTTATACCAGTTCTAGAAGTTATCCATTCATCAGAAGTATCTACAATTTTTTCTAAATCCTTATTAGTAAGTATTTTATCAGGAACATAACTACCAGTGCCAATAATTCCAACGCCAAAATTAGTATTATCCATTGTCACCCTCCATATTTATAATTTCATTACGAATTATTTCTATCACATTATTATTAGTAAACTTAATTGCTTGTCTAATTGCATTTTTGATGGCTTTTTCATCAGAGCTACCATGGGCTTTTATCACTCCTCCTTTTACACCTAAAAGCAATGCCCCACCGTGCTCAGTATAATCCATTTTCTTTTTGAAATTCTTTAATCCCGATTTTAATAACAAAGCCCCAATTTTTGTCTTCAAACTTTTCATAAATTCACTTTTTAAAGATGAAAAAATTGAAGTTGCTAACCCCTCTGTTAATTTTAAAATCGTATTTCCTACAAAACCATCACACACTAATACATCACATTTACCCTCTGGAATATCTCTAACTTCAAGATTTCCATAAAAATTAATATTAGTATTTCTAAGTAAATCAAAAGATTCCTTAGTTAATTCATTACCCTTACCTTCTTCAACACCTATATTTACTAACCCAACTTTTGGATTCTTAATATTTAATACCTTTTCTACATATATTGAACCCATTATTCCAAATTGTTGTAAATTTTTAGGTTTACAATCCACATTAGCTCCAGCATCTATAAGCAATGATATTCCTTTTTCAGTAGGATATACTGGTGATAATGCAGGTCTATCAATTCCCTTAATTCTACCTACAATAAATAATCCACCGCTTAATAATGCTCCTGTATTACCTGCAGATACTACCGCATCAGCCTCTTTATCTTTCACTAATTTTAATGCTTTAACCATAGAAGAATTTTTTTTCTTTCTAATTGCAACTACTGGTTTGTCTTCATTTGCAATAACTTCACTAGCATTTATAACTTCTATTTTATTTGCATCAAATTCATATTTATTTAATTCATCATTAATAAGATCTTCTTTCCCTACAAGAATAATATTTACTCCAAATTCCTTTACTGCATCTATACTGCCTTTTACAGTTACTCTAGGTCCTCCATCACCACTCATGGCATCAATCGCTATTTTCATACTATCACTCCTTATCCATAGATACTAAAATAAATTTTCCTCTAAAAACTTGCTTTTGAGATTCATAAATAAATACATGAACAAAATATTTATTCCCTCTTTGTCTTACAACTTCAGCTTTAGCTATTAATTTATTTCCTGACTTAATAGGAGTTTGATATTTTATATTAGCTACTCCTGTTAAAGCCACTTCAGCATCTATGACCGCCATAGCTATTGATTCAGCCTGAGCAAATATATGATGTCCTCTTATAACATTAGTTTTTTCAAAGGCCATATCTTCTGTTGTTTCTAATATTGATATTCCTGACTTTCCTAACTCTAAGTCAATTAACTCTCCTACAATTTCTTTGCCACCTAAAGATCTAACTTTAGAATGATTTTTTTCAGCAACATTTTTTACTCTCTCCCTGAGCTCTGGAATTCCAAGTTCTAACCTATCCAATCTTATGGTCTGAATACTTACATTGAATATATTAGTAAGTTCTTCATCCGTAAAAAAGGGATCATTTGATAACTTTTTCTTTAATTCCTTTTGTCTCTCTGCTTTAGACATTCGTTTTTTCACATTATCACCTCAAGTTAAAACTTGAAATTAGTACCTGTTACTAATAGTAAGTATATATTATTACTATTTATTTTTCAAGTACTAATTTCATTTTATATATATTATAATGCATCTAAACATTTAAAATTACATAAGTATATTATATCAAATATTTCTATAAAAAAAAGATAGTGCAATTACACTATCTTTTTAGTTAACTTCCTTAACCTCTTTATTTTTGTAGTAACCACAAGAAGGACATACTCTATGTGGTAATTTTGGTTCATGGCATTGTGGGCATTCCATTATATTTGGTTTTACTGCTTTAGAATTTGCTGATCTTCTTTTATCTCTTCTTGATTTTGATGTTTTACGCTTCGGTACTGCCATTAAAAACACCTCCTTATTAATCCATTAATTCTTTCAGTTTAGCCAACCGAGGATCAATATTATCATCTTCACAATTGCATTGACCTTCATTTAAATCATTTCCACATTGTGGACATATTCCTTTGCAATTTTCATCACAAATGGTCTTCATTGGTATAGAAAGTAATATTGAAGATATAATTGGTTTAGTTAAGTCTATAGTATATTCAGATGCTTTGATAATTTCCTCATCAAACGGAATTTCCTCATCTTCTTCAATTTGAATTCTATATTGAAGATTAGCTTCTTCCTCTACAATAAGTTCTTTTAAACATCTAGAACAATTAGTCTCAAACTCAAAATAAACTTTAGCTTCTAAATAAATGCCATCATCAGTATTATAAATACCTCCATTTATTTTTATAGGTTTAGTTAATTTAATATTATTTTCCTCAGTTTCAATCTCATTAATTTCAATTGTACTATCAAGATTAATCTGATAATACTTTCCAACTATAAGATTAGATAGGTCAATCTTCATATTATTCACCTCTTATCGTGACTAAACTTTATTATATTAACTAATAATATTTTTGTCAAGTTTTTTTGTTGACAGACCCGTAAAAATACATATTACAATTTATTATTTTTCCTTATATTAAATTTTTAGTATCTCTAGCAATCATTAATTCTTCATTCGTAGGTATAAGAAGAACTTTAACTTTTGAATCTGAACTACTTATTACAGTTTCTTTTCCTCTTACATTATTATTATCATCATCAATTTCTACACCCATAAAATCTAATCCTTTGCAAATTGACTTTCTTGTTTCTGGTGCATTCTCACCTAAACCAGCAGTAAATACAATGACATCAACTCCACCCATAATAGCTGCATATGCACCAATATATTTTTTAACTCTACTTTTAAATTTATCTAAAGCCAATTGAGCTCTTTCATTTCCTTGAGAAGCAGCATCTTCTATATCTCTAAAGTCACTACTTACTCCTGATATTCCTAAAACACCCGATTTTTTATTCAATAAGTTATTTACTTCATCAATACTCATATTCTCTTTTTCCATTATATATGAAATAATAGCTGGATCCATGTCACCACTTCTAGTCCCCATTACTAAACCTTCTAATGGAGTAAATCCCATACTAGTATCAATAGATTTTCCATTTTTTACAGCAGATAGACTAGCTCCATTTCCTAAATGACATGTTACTATCTTTAAACCTTCTAAATCCTTATCTAACATATCTGCTGCCTTTTGTGACACATATTTATGAGACGTACCATGGAAACCATATCTTCTAATACCATATTTTTCATATAATTCATAAGGAAGAGCATAAATATATGTAGACCTTTCCATACTTTGATGAAATGCAGTATCAAACACAGCCACCATTGGAGTATTTGGCATTAATTCTTGACACGCTTTTATCCCCATAATATTTGGTGGATTATGTAATGGTGCTATATCTGAACATTCATCAATAGTTTTTAACACTTCATCACCTATTATTACAGAATCTGAAAATTTTTCTCCTCCATGTACAACTCTATGTCCTACAGCACTAATCTCATCCATAGATTTAATAGCCCCATGATTTTCATTTACCAACGCTTCTAGAACTAATCCTATAGCCTTTTTATGATCATCCATCGGTTGCTCTATTAACACTTCTTCTTTTCCCGTAGATTTATGCTTTATTCTAGAACCTTCAATTCCTATTCTTTCTGCTAAACCCTTTGCCAATACTTCTTCATTTGTCATATCAATTAACTGATATTTAAGTGAAGAACTACCACAATTAACTACTAATATTTTCATTTTCATCCTCCTAGCTACATATTCTAACATATTAATGTTATTATAATTCCTTTAAAAAATCAACTATATATACTATATCAAATTAAAAAAACATATAATTTCTTATTATAATTTGATTATTAAATATAATACTATGTATAATATTATTAACAATTATTACTTTTTAAAATATTAGGAGGTTATATATGAATATTGTAGGATTAATTACAGAATATAATCCTTTCCATAATGGCCATAAATATCATTTAAAACAATCCAAACATGAAACAAAATGTGATTATAGTATTTCTATAATGAGCGGAAATTTTGTTCAAAGAGGAGAACCTGCTATTATTGATAAATGGCATAGAGCAAAAATGGCAATAGATTCAGGAGTAGATTTAGTATTAGAGTTACCTACTATTTATTCAACTATGAGTGCAGAATTTTTTGCCTATGGAGCAGTAAGATTATTAAATGAATTAAATGTTGTAGATTTTATTTCTTTTGGAAGTGAAACCAATAATATAAAATCTTTTGATAAAATTGCTAATATATTAATTAATGAAACTCCTATTTTCAAAGATACTATAAAATATCATTTGAACAAAGGATTATCTTACCCTAAAGCTCGAGCTAAAACATTAAAGAAAATACTTAATGATACTAAAATAATAAATATCCTAAATAATCCAAATAATATATTAGCCATAGAATATATGAAAGCTTTAAAAATTCTAAATAGTTCAATAAAACCTCATTCAGTTCAAAGAATAGGTGCAGGATATCATGATATTAATTTAAGTGAAAATATATCCAGTGCTACAGGAATACGTAATTCATTATTAAAAAATAATATTCTAACACAAGATTTAATTAATAATTTACCTAAATCTAGCAGAAAATATATAAATGAATATCTTAAAAAATATAGTAATTTTAATACCTTAGCTAATTATAATGATATATTATTATATAAACTACGTACTATAAATCCTAAAACTATGAAAAAATTTTTTGATATTGAAGATGGATTAGAAAATCGAATTATAGAAGAAGCTAACAAATCTGATAATATTATTTCTATTATCAATTCAGTTAAAACAAAAAGATATGCTTATACACGATTACAACGAATTCTTATACATATTCTATTAGATATAAAGTTTGAAAAAGAACATATATTAAACTTCCCACTTTATGCTAGAATATTAGGGGCTAATTCAAAAGGATTTAAAATATTAAATGAAATAAAAAACAACTCAAATATTTCTATAATCAATAAAGTAGCCCATTACAAAAAGAAAAATCCTATTTTTTATTTAGATATACAAGCTTCAAACATCTATTTTTTAGGAACAAAAAATACCACTAAAATAAAAAATAACTTTGATTATCATATATCTCCTTATATAAAAACTATCTAAGAATTAATTCTTAGATAGTTTTTATATGTAGTATAACATAATAAAAAGTACAATTAAATATAATATATTAGAACATATACGGAGGTCTATAATGAATTATATATTATATTTGATTTTATTTATTATACTCATCATTTTAATAAAAAAACTAGTAAAATATAAACTTAATATTAAAGGATTAATATTTCCAATTCTTTTTCTATTTTTAATGACATTAATAATATTAAATCCTAAAAATTCTCTAAATGCAGCTTTGATTGGTGTAGATATTTGGTTTTTTACAGTATTACCTTCTCTCCTTCCTTTTTTTATACTTTCTGAAATAACAATTAGATTAGGAATAGTAAAATTTATAGGATCTTTAATGAGTCCATTTATGCTTCCAATTTTTAACGTACCAGGAGAAGGTGCTTTTATATTTACTATGAGTATAACATCTGGATATCCTATAGGTGCAAAATTAATTTCAAGACTTAGATTGGAAAATAAAATCACACAAACTGAAGCTCAAAGATTAGCTTCTTTTTGTTCCACCTCAGGACCTTTATTTATGATTGGTGCAGTAGCAATTGGTATGTTTAATGATGAAAGTTTAGGCTTTATAATTGCCTTATCTCACTATTTAGGAGCTATAACCGTTGGATTATTATTTAGATTTTTTAAATATAAAAATAATTCATTTTTTCAAAATTATAGATATAAAAAAATGGTAAAAGCATCTTATAATGAATTAATTGAAAAAAAGAATATTGGTTCTATTATGTCTAAATCCGTTGAGAATGCTATGAATACAATTCTAGTTGTAGGTGGATTTATAATATTTTATTCTGTTTTTATTGAAGTTTTTAATTCATTGAATTTTATACCTTTAACAAATATTTTTTTATCTAACATAGGACTTAATATAGATGTAAATATTATTAAAGGTTTTGTCTTTGGACTCATTGAAATTACAAATGGTTGTAAAATACTATCTGAATCCTTTACTAATAATAATCTATTAGTAATTAGTTTAGTAAGTATATTAATCGGATGGAGTGGTCTATCTATTCATAGTCAATCAATAACCTTTTTTTCTAAGACAGATATTAATAATAAAATATACTTATTTTCTAAAATTCTTCATGGTATATTTTCAGGTATAATTACAATAATATTATATAAAATACCAATTATAAAATCTGTTAATGTATTTAATCAATCTATTTCAAAAAAAACAAATAATTATTACTTTAGAAATTTCTTTGATACTTTTTATATTTCTTTTAAATTAATCTTATTTATTATTCTACTACTTTTAATTTTATCTATTATCTCAAAAATACTTTATGATATCTATAAATATATTATAAAAAGGACCTAAATAAATAGGTCCTTTACATCTCACTCAACTCATTTCTATTTTCTTCTAATGTTTTAATCAGTGTTCCTATTTCTTTTTCAAAAGATGCTAATTCTCCTTGAACTGTTTTTAATAATTCATCAGCATACTCTTTAGCACCTAATCGTATATCTTTTGCATTATTTTGTGCCTTTGAAATTATCTCATCTGACCTTTCTTTTGCTTTTTTAGTTATTTCATCATTCTCTATCATTTCCTCTATATGTAACTTAGCTTCATTTATAATTGTTTCCGATTCTTTTTGTGCTTCAGCCAATATTCTTTGTCTTTCTTCTCTAATCCATTCTGCCTGTTTAATTTCATCTGGCAATTTAATTCTTATTTCCTTTATTATTTCCAATAATTCATGTCTATCAACTAGAGATTTACCTGATAAAGGTATTGTTGAACTTTCTTCTAAAATATCTTCAATCTCATTTAATAATTTTAATAAATCCATTTATTATTCCTCCTTTATTTTTTCATTTATAGCTTTTTCTACTATATTAGGTACTAATTGTTTTATATCTCCATTAAATCTAGCAACTTCTTTTACTACACTTGAACTTACAAAAGAATATTTATTGCTTGTCATCAAAAAAATTGTTTCTATATTTTTATCAAGCATTGAATTGGTATGAGCCATTTGAAATTCATATTCAAAATCTGAAATAGCTCTTAAACCTTTTATTATAATTGAAACATCTTTTTCTTCTGCATAATCAATTAATAATCCTGTAAAACTATCGATCATTACATTATTTATATCTTCAGTAGTTTTCTTTAATAATTCTACTCTTTCCTTCACATCAAACATTGATTTTTTTGATGGATTATTAAGTACAGTCACTATAATTTTATCAAATTTTTTACTGGCTCTCTTTATGATATCTAAATGTCCATATGTAACTGGATCAAAACTGCCTGGATATATTACTGTCATTTTACTACCTCCCTATACTTAAAAAAGAAATACTTGTATCTCCATAATTTCTTGTATTTATATGATATTTACTACTAAATTCACTTAAATCTAGTTTTTTTTCATGTTCTACAATTACCAAAGCATCTTTAGCTAATAAATTATATACATCTATAAAATTTAAAGCCTTTTTAACTAAGTCTTTATTATAAGGAGGATCTAAAAAAACATAATTAAATTTTATATTTTTATTTCCTAAAACTCTTAATGCCTTATCATATGTAGTTCTATAGATTTCAGATTTCTTATTTAATTTAGTTTTCTTTATATTTTCTAATATAACTTTGTAACTAGAAATATTAACATCAATAAAATAACATTTTTCTGCTCCTCTACTTAAAAATTCTATTCCTACATTACCACTTCCAGCAAATAAATCTAATACCAATGAATTACAATCTATATCTCCAATAATATTAAATAAATTTTCTTTTATCCTATCAGTAGTAGGTCTAGTATTCATTCCTTTAGGAGCCTTTAATTTATGCCCTTTTGCAATTCCTGTTATTACTCTCAATTTAATTCCTCCACTGTTTAATAATTTTATTTTAGCATATTATACTTTTACTTACAAAGTTTAATTAAAAATTATGAATAATTTTGTTGAAAATAGTGTAAGATAACTAAGTAGTAAAATCTATTCCCCTTTTACTATACCTTCATCTATCACTAAACCCTTTCATAACTAAATACTATACGACAAAATCTATTAATATTAATTTAAAGATTTATAAATCAATAAAATAAGGATTTTAAAATAAAGAAAGATTATATAATCTTTCTTTATTTTTTTCTCTTTTACTTATTTTAACCAAAATAAATATATCAATTAATAGATATATTTTTTAATTTTTCATTAATTAATTTATCTACTCTATTTCTTATCCTTATATTTTTAGGTAAATTTAACGTAGAATCTTCATGCAAAAGATTTTCTGCAACCTTTTGCGCCATTTTAAGTATTTTTATATCAGTAAATATATTTGCTATTTTCAAATCTGGCAATCCATGTTGTCTGGTACCAAAAAACTCTCCAGGTCCTCTTAACTCTAAATCTTTTTCTGAAATAACAAAACCGTTCGTTGTTCTTTCCATTATTCTCATTCTTTCCCTAGCAATTTTATTATTACATTCATTTATTAAAATACAAAAAGATTTATATTCCCCTCTACCAACTCTACCTCTTAGTTGATGTAATTGAGCTAATCCAAATCTTTCAGCATTCATTATCACCATAATATTTGCATTAGGTACATTTACCCCAACTTCAATAACTGTGGTAGATACCAATATATCAAGCTCCCCATATTTAAATCTATTCATAATATCTTCTTTTTCTGAGGATTTCATTTTCCCATGTAATAATCCTATTTTATAATTATTTTTATATACTTCATTTATTTCTTCATATATTTCTGTAGCAGATTCTAAATCTAAGCTTTCCGATTCTTCTACTAAAGGACAAACAATATAAGCTTGTCTTCCCTCTTCTATCTGTTTTTTAACAAATTCAAATACTCTTGCCTTTGCTCCACTATTAACAGCATAAGTATCTATTTTTTTTCTTCCTGGTGGTAATTCACCTATTATAGATATATCTAAATCTCCATAAAGAATCATTGCTAAAGTTCTTGGTATTGGAGTAGCAGTCATTACTAACACATCTGGTGCAATACCTTTATCTGATAATTTTGCTCTTTGTCTTACTCCAAACCTATGTTGTTCATCTGTTATAGCTAATCCTAATCTTTTAAATTCCACACCATCTTCAATTAATGCATGAGTTCCAACTAAAATATCTATATTACCTTGTTTAGATTCTTGTAAAATTCTTAATTTTTCTTTTGAACTTAAACTTCCCACTAACAATTCACATCTAATACCAAAAAATTCTAATAATTTATTAATCTCATCATAATGTTGAGTTGCCAAAATTTCTGTAGGAGCCATCATAACTGATTGATAACCTGAAACAGTAGATTTCAACATAGCTAATATTGCAATAATAGTTTTCCCTGATCCAACATCACCCTGAACTAACCTATTCATAACTTTAGTAGACTCCATGTCCTTCTGTATTTCTTTAAACACTTTTAACTGAGCTGAAGTCAGTTTAAAAGGAAGAGTATTAATAAACTCTTTACTTCGATCTTGTATATTAAACTTAATTCCTAATTTATTATTTTGCAACTTAGACTTAATTAAAAGTAGACCTAACTGTAATATAAGGAATTCCTCAAAAACTAATCTATATTTAGCACTTTTATATGCATCTCTATCAATTGGAAAATGTACATTTTTAAAAGCTTCATCTATAGAAATTAGATTTAATTTTTCTCTCATTGTCAAAGGAAAAATTTCTTCTACTTGATCTAAATAATTATTAAGACTATATTTAACTATCTTTATCATTTCATTGTTAGAAATCTTGTTAGTCAATGAATATATTGGTACAATACTTCCCACCTTAGATTTATCATTTCCTTTAGTATATATAGGATTTTGTATTTGGATTTGACCATATGATATATTTACTTTCCCATTTACTTTAATTTTATCTCCAATTTTAAGATTATTACTGATATAAGATTGGTTAAAATAAACTAAATAAGCCAATCCAGTTTCATCTTTTACAGGTATTTTTGTAATAGTTATACCTTTTTTAGGTCTTAATGTTACTGCTGAACCAGAAATTTGTACACTTAAAGTAACTTTTTCTCTATTTTCACAATTTCTAATCTTTTTTATACTCTTTCTATCTTCATAACTTCTAGGAAAATAAAATAAAATATCACTTATTGTTTTTATATTTAATCTCTTAAGTCTTTCAGCTTTTTTAGGCCCTACTCCTTTCAAATATTGGACAGAATCCGATAGATTCATATAACCACCTCTTAATTTTAAGAAACAATATTTTCAATATCTATATATTCCTTCATCAAATATATAATATTTTTATACTATTTAGAAAAAGGAGATAGTAAACTATCTCCTCCTATTCCACAGATATTAGATAATAATATAAAGGTTGACCTCCAAAAACAACTTCAATATCAAGGCTTTCAAATTCTTCTTCTAATAGCTCAGCTAATTCATTAGCATATTCCTCTTTAATATCTTCTCCATAAAATAATGTTATTATATCATTATCTTCATTTATAGATTCTCTTAATAATTCCAATGCAACAGTATTTATATCTTTACCTACAGCCTTTATATCCCCATCAGAAATTCCTATAATATCATCTTGCTTAATTTCCTTATCATTTATACTTGTATCTCTTACTGCATAAGTTATCTGACCTGTCATTACATAAGCTATGGATTCTTTCATGTTTTCAATATTATCTTCAATATCTAATTCTTCATCAAAAGCTAATAATGCAGAAATTCCTTGAGGAATAGTTTTTGTTGGTACTACTTCAATATTTCTTTCACTCAATTCTTTTGCTTGGTTTGCTGCTAATATAATATTACTGTTAT
The DNA here is from genome assembly GCF_016820635.1 of Anaeromonas gelatinilytica. Classification (GTDB taxonomy): domain Bacteria; phylum Bacillota; class Clostridia; order Tissierellales; family SIT17; genus Anaeromonas; species Anaeromonas gelatinilytica. The sequence goes on from NZ_WSFU01000119.1 coordinate 126,716, forward strand.
TAGGTAATATTATAATATTCTCTCCAGCTACTTTATCAATAGCTGATAAAATATCTTCTGTACTTGGATTCATAGTTTGTCCACCAGAGATAATATGATCTACATTTAAATCAGTAAATACACTTTTTATTCCTTCTCCCATAGAAACAGCAATGAAACTATACTTTTTAGATTTCGATTTCTTTTTCTCAGTATCTTCATTCTCTTCAATCAAATTACTTCTATGTTGATACCTCATATTATCAATTTTTATATCAATTAATTCACCAATTTTTAATGCTTCTTGTAAGACTTTCCCTGGATTATTAGTATGAATATGAACCTTTATAATCCCTTCTGATCCAACCACCAACATTGAATCACCATGTCTTGATATTTTATTCCTAAACACATTTGGATCATAATCAGTATTATTAATAATAAATTCTGTACAATATCCAAATTTTATTTCACTATCTTCTGTAGCTTTTTTATGAATTTTTTTTCCTTCTTTTTCAAAATCTATATCATTTATTATAACTTCTTTTCCAGTTATAGCCTCTAATGCACCTTTAAGTATATAAATAAGTCCTTTTCCCCCAGCATCAACAACTCCTGCTTCTTTTAATACATCTAACATATCTGGAGTTCTCTCTAATACATCTTCTCCTTGTTCTATTACTTTTTCTAAAAATAATTGTATATCATCTTCAATTTCAACTAATTCAAGAGCTTTTTCTGCAACTTCCCTTGCAACCGTAAGTATTGTACCCTCAATAGGTTTCATAACAGCTTTATAAGCTGTATCAGAAGCTAATTTAAACGCATTAGCAATATCTGCTATATTTAGTTGCTCTTTATTTTTTAACCCATTTCCAAATCCTCTAAGTAATTGAGATAATATAACTCCTGAATTTCCTCTAGCTCCCATTAAAGAACCACTGGAAGCTGCTGAAGCTATAGACTCTATTGTGTTATCACTATTATTTCTTATATGTTTTATTGCAGACTGCATAGTAAGGGACATATTAGTACCCGTATCTCCATCTGGTACAGGAAATACATTCAATGAATTTACTACTTCCTTATTTTTATCCAATTTATTTGCAGCATTAATAAATGCTTTTTTTACAATGATACTTTCTAAATATTCAACTTTCAAAACCACTTCCTCCTAACACTATTTTTGAACTCTTACACTCTGTACATGTACATTAACTTTATCCACTTCCATCCCAGTAAGATTTTCTATATTATATTTAACCTTATCAATTATATTATTAGCTACTACGGAAATCTTAGTTCCAAATTGAACTACTATATATAAATCAATAGTTATTTTGCTATTATCACTATAAACTTTTACACCTTTAGTTAAATGCTCTTTTTTTAATAATTCAACTAATCCATCCTTTGCATTCTTTATTGCCATACCTACAAGCCCATAACACTCCATAGCTGCCATTCCAGCAATAGAAGCTAATACATTATCATCAATATTAATGTTACCATATTTATTATTAATTTTTCCAGGCATCACTTAGCCTCCTTTTAAACTTTAGTATATATATATTTTATCCTATTATTACCTATTCTTCAACTTATCATTCTCTTTAACTATTTACCCATATCTAATAATATAATCAAAATTAAATAAAATTTCAACATTTTATTGCAAATACATTTAAATTTATGATAAAATATTGATGTTTATATAAATAGCTTCTTGAACCAAAGGAAGTTAGGAGGTGTTTTAAATGGCTAAATACTGTGAAGTATGTGGAAAAGGTAAAGTAAGTGGAAATAATGTAACATTCTCAAAGCGTCATAATAAAAGAACTTGGAGTCCTAATATTAAAAAGATAAAGGCAATAGTAGACGGCACGCCTAAAAGAATATATGTATGTACAAGATGTTTAAGATCTGATAAAGTTCAAAGAGCTTTATAATACATTATGGCTTCCAAAAGGAAGCCATTTTATATTCTTTATGTAATTTACATCATTCTAAAAAAAGTCCAGCCTAATAAAATACATAATATTCCTAGAATAATTAACCAAAAAGTCACTGGAATAGCCTGTATAATTATTATCGTTCCAACTACTCCTAAGATAATTCCTAATATTTTATAATATTTTTTTTTATGATAATAACCTCTTCTATTAAACTTCTTCATATCCTCAGTCCTCCTAATAATAGGATGTTATATTTCATTATATTAATATTTAAAATTTATGTTACAAAAAAAAGGACTATAATTAGTCCTTTGATAAAATAATTAAGCCCTTACCCGATTTTATTTTAATGATACCTTTATCATTTACAAGCTTATTACTGATTCCTCTAGTAGAAGATATTTTTAAATTCAAATCATCAATATCGTATTCAAATCCTTTTAATTTTATTCCTTTTAAATCTTCTAATATAGGCAATATAGACACGTACTCAAATCTATTTTTTGTAATAATCATCTCTTTGTTCACTACAAAAATTTCGTTTTTATCATTAATAATTCTTGCGTCAATTCCTTTTTCTATTAAATTAAATAACAACATAATATTTCCTAGCGAATGATCTATCCTAGTGCCTAAAACACCTATTAATTTTAATTCATCTATATGATTATCTAAAGCACAATCAATAGCTAACTCTAAATCTGTTTTATCCTTTTCAGGAGGAAAAGAATAAATAGTAATATTAGTATCTTTATAATAATTCAAAATAAAAGGATTTAAAGTATCAAAATCTCCAACTAAAATATCAGGTAATACATTTATATCATATAAATATTTACCTCCTCCATCTGCTGCAATAATAATATCACAATCATTAATCAAGTCCATTACCAATTCTTCATCTAAAAATTCTCCTCCACCGACTATCAGACCTTTAATATTTATCACCCCTCTATTTTTAAGAGAATTAAGTCCTTATCATAAAGATAAGAGCTTAATTCTATAATATTTTTTTATATTTTATTGTTTCTAATTTTATATCTTCAGACCCAAATATACCTGAACCCACAACAAATACATTTGCTCCCCAATTCCTAACTTCTTCTATATTATCAAGTTTAATACCTCCATCAACTTGAATTTCTATATCTAAATTTTTTTCCTCTATAATTGATTTTAATTTAGTCACTTTATTTTTCATTTCTTTAATTATACTTTGACCACCGAATCCAGGATTTACTGTCATAATTAATATCATATCTAAATTTCCAAGTATATGTTCTATCGTTTCTACGGGAGTAGATGGATTTAAAGATACTCCTGCTTTTATACCATAACTTTTTATTTCTTGTATAGTTCTATGAAGATGTATCGAAGTTTCTTGATGTACTGTTAATATATCGGCACCTGCTTCTACAAAATCTTTAATAAACCTTTCAGGCCTATCAATCATAAGATGTACATCAAAAGGTTTATCTGTAATCTTCCTTAATTTCTTTATAACAGGAGCTCCAAAAGTTATATTAGGAACAAATATTCCATCCATAACATCTAAATGAATATAATCTGCCCCTCCTTCTACAGTTTTCATTATCTCAGATTCCAAATTACTAAAATCTGCAGAAAGTATTGACGGTGAAATTTTATACATATTTAATACCTCCTAAAATTCTTTATCTCATTTAAAACCATTAGATAATTATTATATCGTTCTTTACTAATTAAATTTTCTTCAACCGCATTTTTAACTGCACAGCTTGGTTCCTTATCATGCTTACAATCGTTAAACCTACAATTCCCACTATATTTTACTATTTCAGGAAAATAACTTTCCAACTCGTCTTCCTCTAAAAAATCAATATTTAAAGAACTAAATCCAGGTGTATCAACTATCCATCCACCAAAATTTAGCTCCATTAACTTAGTACTTCTTGTAGTATGCTTTCCCCTCTTAGTTTTCTCACTTATTTCTCCAATTTTTAATTTTAAATTAGGTTGTACAAAATTAAGTAAGGAAGATTTACCTACTCCAGATGGCCCTGCAAAAACCGAAATCTTATCTTTTAAAACTTTCTTTAATTTTTCAATTCCATGAATCTTTTTTGTACTAGTATTTATAATCTTATATCCTGTATCTTTATAAATACCATTTATATGCTTTAATTTGTCTTCATCAATAAGATCAATTTTATTAAAGCATATAATAGGATTTATATTTTCTTTCTCTGATAATAAAAGAAACCTATCTAATAACCATAAATTTGGAAAAGGATCTTTTACTGCAAATACTATTATAACTTGATTAACATTTGAAACCGCAGGCCGTACTAATACACTATCTCTATCTTCTATCTCCATAATATAACCCATATTATCTATTTCATTTAACTCTATTATTACCCTATCCCCAACTAAAGGTTTTATTTTTTTCTTTCTAAACAATCCCCTAGCCTTACATTTATATAATCCTTCATTTGTTTTCACATAATATAATCCACCAATTCCTTTTATGATTATACCTTCTAACATATATCGACCTCCTAGAATTCTACTTCTTTAGAACTTGCTTTTTCACCATCATAATAAGCGGTAATAATCATGGTACCTTGACCTGTAATAGAAATTGATGGTGTTTCTCCTTCCGAAGTATTATGCGTGTCTTCATATACTAATTCTCTTTTCCCATTTTGCTCTTTATAAATTTGAACTTGAACATCTCGATCTTCATCAGATTCAGGTAATGTAAATTTAAAACTTTTTGTTACTGGCTTTGGATCTGGTTTTGGATCCGATTTTGGTTCAGAACCTTTACTTATACTAATATTTACTGACTTTCCTTCTTCTATTTCTTCTCCTGACGCATGACTTTGTTTAAATATAATACCTTCTGGTACTTCATTATTATACTCATACTCTATTTCACCTAATTTCAAATTATAAGCTGATAAACTATTCTTTGCTGAATCAACATTAGATCCAATCAATGTTGGAACGGTAGTAAGTTTAACTTCTGGTCCTTTACTAATAACATAATTAACTTTACTTCCTTTCGCTATTTCTTCACCAGCTTCTGGTGATTGCCTAATTACTATATTGACTGGCAAATCACTAAATTCTTCTGTTACTTCTCCCTCTTCTAAATCTACATCGTTTAAAAGTATCTTTGCATTATTATAATATTGTCCAATTATTTTAGGTATCTTTACTAATTCTATACCTTTACTTACAACAACTTCGATTACATTTCCTACAACAACAGTTCTTCCTTCTTCTTTATTCTGACTCATTATTAAACCTTCGTCATATTCTTCACTAAATTTTTCTTCTACAACTAATATTTCTAATCCTAATTCCTCTGCTTTTGCTTCAGCTTCTTTTAAAGTATCTCCAACAAAATTAGGAACCTCTACCTCATCATCACTTGAATTCTTTTGTAAAATTAAAAATCCACCTACTGCTCCTGCAGTCACTAACAATGCTAATAAAATAGCTAATATAGCAGTCCACTTTTTACTTTTCTTTTTTTGGGGTTTTTTCTTTTTTTTGGGTTTTTTCCTTTCTAAGGAAGGCTCTTTCTTTTCTTCATCTTTAACATTATTATTATCAATAATTGGCATAACTTGTGTTGGACTATCTTCAAAATTATTCATAATGATTACATCTTCATCTAAGTTATTCTTAGCTAATTCCAAATCCTTCAATAACTCTTCAACATTCTCATATCTTAATGATTTTTCTTTTTCCGTAGCCTTTCTTATGATTTTATCTATATTCAATGGAATAGAATCATCTAATTCTCTTGGAGACTTTAATTCATCTTGAATATGCATTAAGGCTACAGAAATTGGACTTTCTCCATTAAAAGGTAATTTTCCTGTTATCATTTCATACATGACTATACCCAATGAATAAATATCAGATTTGACATCCGTATATCTTCCTTTAGCCTGCTCAGGAGACGAATAATGGACTGAACCCATCATACTATTAGTTTGGGTAATAGTGGAGCTTGTTACCGCCCTAGCTATTCCAAAATCGGTTACTTTAATCTGACCCTCCTCTGTGATCATAATATTATGGGGTTTTATATCTCTATGAATAATATTATTTTTATGAGCATTATTAATAGCCTTAGCTATATTGATAGAAATTTTTAACATTTCTAATGGACTAAGTTTCCCTTTATTTTTTATATGTTGTTTTAATGTAATACCATTTATATATTCCATTACAATATAATAAATATTATCTTCTACTCCAACATCATAGATATTTACAATATTAGGATGAGATAGACTTGCAGCAGATTGAGATTCTCTATTGAATTTTTCAATAAACTCCTCATCATTCACAAATTCTTTTCTCAATACTTTTATTGCCACGTATCTATTTAACAAATTACATTTAGCCTTATATACTAAAGCCATACCTCCGCCGCCAATTTTTTCAATAATCTCATATCTATTACCTAATGTTTTTCCTATCATAATATCTCCCCTTTATTCCTTATCAACCTTGATTATTATAACTGTAGAGTTGTCATATCCTCCATTATCATTTGCATGATTAATAAGGTTATCACATATATTTTGAATATCATTAAATTCTTCTATATATTCCATAATTTTAGCTTCACTAACCAAATTAGTTAATCCATCTGTACATAATAATATAACATCATTTTCTTGAATATGATAATTATATATATCAATTTTAACATTCTCATCAGTACCTAATGCTCTTGTAATTATATTTTTTTGTGGGTGATTAATAGCTTCTTCCTTTGTTATCGTACCATTTTTTACTAACTCTGCTACTAAAGAATGATCTTCTGTTATTTTAATTATATTATTATTTTTAATAATATAAGCTCTACTATCTCCTATATTACCTATAAATAACTCATCTTTAAATATACATCCCATAGTTACAGTTGTACCCATTCCTTTATATGATTCATCCTCTATAGCAGCTTTATATATTTGTTCATTACTTAATTCCAATGTATGTCTAATAAAATTTTCAATAGACAATTTTTCTTCTGAAAGTTTATTTAAATAAATTTCAGAATTATTCTTTATTACATCGATTGCAATATCACTAGCTATTTCTCCGCCATTATGTCCACCCATTCCATCTGCTACTGCAAAAACAGGTAAGTTATCATTATAATTTATATAATAAGAATCTTGATTTGTCTCTCTCACCTTTCCCACATGAGTACATCCTCCATATTTCATAGAAACCCCCCTAATATTTATAATTTCATCATATAGTCACTTTTTAATTGTCCACAAGCAGCATTAATGTCTGAACCCATTTCTCTCCTAATTGTCACATTAATCCCCTTCTGTACCAATAAATCTTTAAATTCTTTCGCATAATTTGATTTAATTAGCTCACTTCCCTTTATAGGATTTAATGGGATAATATTCACATGACATAACATTCCTTTTAATAATTTAGATAATTTATATGCATCCTCCTTCTTATCATTTATATTATTTATAAGTGTGTATTCAAAAGTTACTCTTCTATTTGTTTTTTCTATATAGTATTTTGTAGCATCTATTATTTCTTCTATACTATATTTATTAGCAATAGGCATTATTCTCTTTCGTTCTTCATTAGAAGAAGAATGCAGTGATATTGACAATGTCATCTGAAGGTCTTCTTCTGCAAGCTTATATATTTCTGGAACTAGTCCACAAGTTGATAATGTTATATTTCTAATACCTAAATTTTGCCCATCACTACTATTTATTAATTTTATAAACTTAATCACATTATCATAATTATCTAACGGTTCACCAGATCCCATTAATACAATATTATTTATTTCTTCATTTATATCTTTCTTTATTTTATAAACTTGGTCTAAAATTTCAGAAGAACTTAAATTTCTTACTAATCCTTCCTTCGTAGATGCACAAAAATCACAGCCCATTTTACAACCCACTTGTGTAGATAAACATAAAGAGTTTCCATGTTTATACTTCATTCTTACACTTTCAATTATATTATTATCTTCTAATAAAAATAAATATTTTATTGTATCATCTAATTTAGATTCAAATTTTTTTAATAATTTAAGATTACCTATATAATATCTATTATCTAATTTATCTTTTAATTGACTAGAAAATACAGTTGTTTCATCCAATTCATTTATTAATTTCCCATGAATCCATTTAAATAACTGCTTTGCTCTAAATGATTTTTCATCTATACGAATCATTATATCTTCTAATTCTTTAATATCAAACGACTTTAAATCTAATTTTTTCAAATATATTCTCCTAACTAAATTCTTTTTCAAATATTATATCATATTTAATTATTATTTATATATTTCTCTTTAATTTTGCAATAAAGAAACCATCAGTTCCATGTATATTAGGAAATAATTCTATATAACCTTTTTTTAATGTTTCATTACTTTTCATTTCAACATTCTTTATTTCTTCTAATGAATAATTATTATTCATTAGAAGAAATTTATTTATAATATTTAAATTTTCTTTTTTATTTATAGTACATGTACTATAAATAAGAATACCTTGAACTTTCACATATTGTGATGCATTCTTTAAAATTTCCAATTGCATTTCTACTAAAATATTTAAATCTTTTATATCTTTATTCCATCTTATATCTGGCTTTCTTCTTAATAAACCTAATCCAGAACATGGTGCATCAACTAAACAATAGTCTACTTTTTCTTTCATTTTATTATCTAATTTCAAACCATCAAAATTTTCAGTATCAATTATATCAATATCTAATCTTGTAGCATTTTTATTAATCAAATCTAATTTATGATTAAATATATCCCTAGATATTATTTTACCTTTATTTTTCATTTTCTCAGCTATATGAGTAGCCTTACCACCAGGACCACTACAAATGTCTAATACTGTACTTCCTTCTTCAGGATTCATTATTTGAGCTACTAACATTGAACTCTCATCTTGTATACTAAAATATCCTTCTTTAAATTCTGTCAACTCTGTTATATTTCTAGGATTGTTGATTATTAAACCATCCTGTGCATATTTAGTTTTCTCTGCTGAGATACCATGTTTTGATAAAACTTCAATTAAATTATTTCTATTAATTTTTATCTTATTTACTCTTATATTCAAAGAAGGTTTTTCATTATTTGATTTTAAAAGTCTTTCTGTAAAATCTTCTCCAAAATCATTTATGAATTTTTCTACGATCCATTTAGGATGAGAGTACTTTATAGAAAAATAATCTATAATATTATTATTTTTATCAGGTAAAAAATCCTTATCTTTATTTCTCACAACATTTCTTAATATTCCATTTACATATCCAGAAAGTCTTTTCTTATTAAAAATTTTTGTTAAATTAACAGATTCATTACAAGCAGCTCTATCAGGTATATTATCTACAAAACAAATTTGATAAATACCAATCCTCAAAATTTGTAATATAATATTATTTATTTTTTTATAATTAGTATTTGAATAATTTTTAATTATATTATCGATATAAAGTTTATTTTCTAAAACTCCATAAACTAATTCACGAATAAGATTCTCATCCCTTATATCTTTAACTCTTTTGACCCTCTTTTTTATTTCAATATTAGAAAATGATTTTGATTCATCTATTGAATTTAATATTTCTACTGCAATTTTCCTAGCATTGTAACTCATATAATTCCTCCCATCACTATTATATATTCTTTTCTAATTATTTAATTTTAATACTTTTACACCTAAAAAAAAAGGGGACCCCCCTTTAGAATTTTATTATTCACCTTTTATAAAAAATTTAATTGCATCTTCTAATTTTTCTATGCTTACTTTAGTATTTATACATGGTCCATTAGGTCTGTCATTCACAACTCCTATCACTGGTAATCCCCTTACATCACTAATTCCACTAGATAAATCCCTTTCACAAGCAACAGCAACAATAGCCTTAGGTTTTGTTTCCTTAATCCATTTTCTTGCTAATGTGCCTCCAGTAGCTACTGCAACATTTACATCATACTTATCTTTAAGCTCTATAATTTTATGTATATCACATTTGCCGCATTTCCTACAATTATCTATATCGTTAGTTATTTTAAATTGACATTCCGACCATTGAAGACAATGAGGTAGAAGTATTAATAACTCTTCTGGCTTTAGCTTTACATTCTTTGATTGAATTAAAAGATTATTTATCTTGGTATATATTAACCTAATTTTATTTTTATCTATTTTAGTTATCTTAGTTATCGTAAGTACTAAAGGATAATACAGAGATACAGAATAATATAAAATCTTAGACTCTATATTATTTAAATTATTCTTTTTAAATAATTTTATAATCAATATAATAATCAATAATATATTTATAATTACCAATGAAAACACAAATGTAACTAACAATATAATACTATTTATTAATGTAGTGTTATTTGTAAATCCAATATATAAACTACTTATTAAAATAGCTAAGGTTATTAATACAATATAAGATAATACTAATATAAAACTTTTTTCTTCTTTCATCTTATCACATCCAAGTTTAATTACTTAATTTTTTCCCTGTCTCAATAATATTCCCCTTTATATATTCTGCTACCTGCATTTTTTTCTTCCCTGGAAATTGAATCTCTTCAATTATTATTGTACCATTATCTACCTTTACAAATATACCTTCATCATTCACCTTAACAATTTCTCCGTTTACACCACTATGAATTTCATTTGAAATATTAACTTTATATATCTTAAATTTTTTCTTATCATAATAACTATATGCACATGGCCAAGGGTTCGTTCCTCTTACTAAATTCATAATTTTCTCTTTTGAACTATTCCAATTAATCTTTCCTAAAGTTTTATCAATCATTGGAGCATAAGAAGATATATCATGATTTTGTTTTTTAGGAATTATTGTATTGTTCTCTAATTTTTCTAATGTATCAACGATTAAACTAGCACCCATAATCATCAATTTATCATGAAGTTCTTCTGCTGTCATAAATTTATCTATTAAAATCTTCTCTTTTAAAAGCATATCTCCCGAATCAAGACCTTTTTCCATTAACATAGTAGTTATACCTGATTCTTTTTCTCCATTTATAATAGTCCAATTTATTGGAGCAGCTCCTCTATATTTAGGTAAAAGAGAAGCATGTATATTTATACATCCATATTTAGGTATATCTAAGATATCTTCTTTTAAGACTTGACCATAAGCTATTACAACAATTACATCCGGATTTATTTTTTTTATTCTATCTACACTCTCTTCATTATTTACATTATCAGGTTGGTAAACTTCCAAACTCAATTCTAACCCTTTGCTCTTAACAGGGGTAGGAAGTAATTTTTTCCCCCTACCCTTTGGTTTATCCGGTTGTGTTATTATTAATTCTATATTGTGTCCTTCATTATATAGCCTTTCCAACGAAGGAACTGCAAAATTTGGCGTACCCATAAAGATTATATTCACTACAATCTACTCCTCTTCTTCCATTTTATCCGTATATAATATTCCCTCTAAATGATCTGTCTCATGACATAAAGCTCTAGCTAAATACCCTTCTCCTTCTATAATTTTTTCATTTCCTTCTACATCCATATATTTAACCTTTACTCTTTCTGGTCTTTTTACTTTTCCAGATTTATTAGGTATACTTAAACATCCTTCTACATCTATTACTTCTCCTTCTTTATATATAACCTCTGGATTAATTAATTTTATTGGTCGTCCTCCTATATCTATAACTACTAATCTTTTTAAAATGCCAACTTGAGGAGCAGCTAAACCAACTCCCTCTTCTTTATACATTGTATCTAACATATCATCTAGCAAAGTAAGTAATCTATCATCTATTTTTTCAACTTTCCTACATTTTTTTCTTAGAATTGGATCCTCTACAAACCTTAATTGTCTAATTGCCATTTTTTACCTCCTAAATAACTGAATTTGGATTAACATCTATACTTATTGTTATATCATCAATAGGTATATTATATTTATTATTTATACATACCCAATAAATAATATTCTTTATCATATTTAAATCATTATCATTAGCCTTTATTAAAATTTGCCATCTATATTTATTTTTTATCTTAGTAATAGGCGATGGTGTAGGACCTATTATATTATTTTGAATATCAAAATCCTTATTTTTATATTCTATATTTTTTATTATAACATTTGAAACTTCTTTTGTAATCTTTTCTAATAATTTTTGACTTACACTAGAAAATACAATAGACATTATATTAGTAAAAGGGGGATAATTAAATGCTTTTCTTAATTTAATTTCTTCTTTATAAAAGCCCTTATAATCATGATTCTTTGCATGAATTATACTATAATGTTCAGGATCATAAGTTTGAATTATTACATTACCTTCATCTTCTCCTCTACCTGATCTACCTGAAACCTGAGTAATCAACTGAAAAGTCCTTTCCGGTGCTTTAAAATCTGGAAGATTTAAAGTCAAATCAGCTGCAACCACACCTACTAAAGTAACATTTGGAAAATCTAAGCCTTTAGAAATCATTTGAGTTCCTACTAATACATCAATTTCCTTCATCCTAAATCTATTCAATATTTCCTCATAACTATTTTTTTTACCAGTAGTATCTAAATCCATTCTCTCTACTTTGTTATTGCAAAATTCTCGTTTTATTATCTCTTCAACTTTCTGTGTCCCAATACCAAAAAACTTTATATATTTGCTCCCACAATTTGGACATACATTGGGGGGTTTTTTGGCAAAACCACAATAATGACATTTAAGCCAACCTTCATTTTTATGATAAGTAAGTGTTATTTCACAATGAGGACACTTTTCTACATATCCACATTCCCTACAAGAAACAAAAGTAGAAAAACCTCTTCTATTTAAAAATAATATAATTTGTTTTTTATTTTCTAAAGTATTTTTGATTTCATTATATAATTCTTCACTCATAATTGATTTATTACCTTTTTCAAGTTCATCTCTCATGTCTATAACTTCAACTTTAGGCATTTTTTGATTATTAGCTCTTTTATTCATTTCTATTAACTTATAAATACCCTTACAAGCTAAATAATATGAATCTATAGATGGAGTTGCTGAACCTAAAACTAATACTGAATTTTCTAATTCACATCTTTTTTCTGCTACTTTTATTGCATCGTATTTAGGATTCATACTAGACTTATAACTACTTTCATGTTCTTCATCTATAATAACGATTCCTAAATTCTTAAAAGGAGCAAATATAGCAGACCTAGCTCCTATAGCTATATCTACTTTTTCTTCTTTTATCTTTCTCCATTGATCATATCTTTCCCCCAAAGAAAGTCTACTATGAAGAATAGCTATCTTCTTACCAAATCTACTAACAAACCTTTCTACTGTTTGTGGAGTCAAAGAAATTTCTGGTATTAATACTATTGCTTGTTTACCTTTTTTTAATACTTTTTCAATCAACTGTAAATATACTTCAGTTTTACCACTACCTGTAACCCCATGGATTAAAAATTTATCATTTCTCTCTTTCATTATACTATTATATATAATCTCATAACAATTTTTCTGTTCTTTAGTAAGTATTTTATTGTTTGTTCTTTTAAATTCTTTATTTAATACTTCTCTTATTACTTCTTTATCCACTACTTTTATTAATTTCTTATCCTCTAAGGCTTTTATCGATGAACTACTGGAATTAGTCTCCTTTATCAATTGTGATAATTTTATTGTTTTTTTATCTTCTAAAAACATGATAATTTCTTTTTGTTTGTATGCTCCATTACTTATATTTTTTAATATTTTTGGCATACTCTCATTATCAAATTCCTTTATAATAAATTTTTCGGATTTTCTATTAACTTCCTGTTCTATTCTATGTTCAACTTTAATAATTCCTTTATTTACTAATGCTTTTATACTGCTATGAATATTTTTAATATTTAATTCGTTATTTAATTTCTCAAATGATTCTTCATTATTTTCCATCAAATATTTCAATATCTTTTTTTGATTATTGGAATTAATTTTTTTTATCTTCTCTACAGTAAAATCATTTATAGAAATATACTTTTTTACTTTTTGAGTTATGCCAGAAGGCATAATTGTCTTAAATACTTCAATATATTGTGCTAAATATTCCCGTCTCATCCATATTCCTAATTCTATTAATTCTTCAGAAATAATAGGATCTTTATCAATCAAAGCAATAATATCTTTCAATTTCTTTTTATCAAAATTTATCGATTCTTTTATATTAATTATTAAACCTTGTACTGTTTTATTTCCTCTTCCAAATGGAACCATGACTCTCATACCAATATTAACTCTTTTTATCATATTTGAAGGTATTTTATATGTAAAAAGAATATCTGTCTTAGAGCTCTGATTATCTACAATTACTTCTGCATACAAACCCATATATATCAGCCTCTCCAAATTTTCTATATATATTATATCAAAACTTTATTAAATATTTTCAAAACAATATCATAAAAAATTGAAGCCAACTACTAGCTTCAATTTTTTATTTAATATTATCTAATATTATTTTAGCTAAATTTTTCTTACTCATTAAAGGATATTCTTTTTTCTTGCCAGAATTATTAAATATTATAACTTTATTAGTATCTCCTTTAAATCCAGCACCTTCCTCTGCAATATTATTTGCTACTATCATATCAAGATTTTTATTTTCCATTTTATTAATTGCATATTCTTCAATATTCTCTGTTTCTGCTGCAAATCCTATAATTATTTGACTATCTTTTATCTCTCCACACTTCTCTAATATATCAGGATTTCTAGTTAATTCTATATGCATAGATCCTTCTGATTTTTTTATTTTATTCTTATTATATGATATAGGTTTATAATCAGAAGGAGCAGCAGCCTTGATAAGTATATCTGTAGATTTAAAGTATTTTATTGTCTCTTCATACATTTCTTCGGTACTTGTTACATTTATAATATTTATACCTACAGGTTTTAATAATTTTGTAGGACCACTAATTAATGTAACATTTGCCCCTCTATTTTTTGCTTCTTCAGCAATACTGTATCCCATTTTCCCACTAGAATGATTACTAATATACCTAACGGGATCAAATGCTTCTATCGTAGGTCCCGCTGTTATTAATACTTTTTTACCTTCAAGATCTTTTTTTTTATTAAAATGATCAATTACATATTTAACAATATATTCAGGATCAGCTAACTTACCTGGTCCTATATCTCCACAAGCAAGTCTTCCTTCCTCAGGAGATATAAATTCATAATCTAATTCCTGCAATACTTTCATATTATTTTTAAATATTGGATTCAAATACATTTGAGTATTCATTGCTGGAGCAAAAATCACTTTTGCTTTTGTAGCCATTATTGTAGTTGTTAACATATCATCTGCAATTCCATTAGCAACTTTACCTATAACATTAGCCGTTGCAGGAACTATTAAAAATATATCGGCTTTTTTTGCTAAACTTATATGTTCAATATCCCAATTAACAGGCTCTTTAAACATGTCTACTGTAACATGATTTTGTGACATTGATTGAAATGTTAATGGAGTAACAAATTTAGAAGCCGAATCAGTCATTATAACATCAATATTAGCATTTAACTTTTTCAAACGACTTACTACATCAACAGCTTTGTATACTGCTATGCCACCTGTAACTCCTAAAACTATATTTTTATTTTTAAGCATTAAATTTCACTCCCTACTTAGCACTTAAAATATCTGATCTTGTATAAGTTACTTTATCTTCTGCAATTTCATGCAATGCAATAGATACTGGTTTTGTAATCTTCACATCGACAAGCGGCTCCTTACCATCCACTAATTGTCTCGCTCTTTTTGATGCTAATAATACTAATGTATATCTACTATCTACCTTTTTTAACATGTCGTTTATTGATGGATATAACATTTTCTATACCTCCTTTATATTATCAATAATATCTTTTTTTCTATTCACTTTACATTTTTCAGCTTTAATAATAGCTTTAATATTATCAACTGCTGAATCTACTTCATCATTTAACACACCATAATCATATTTAAATACATATTTTAACTCTCTATATGCAGCATCAAGCCTTTTTAACATTGCTTCTTTTGTCTCGGATCCTCTTTTTTCTATCCGTTTTTTTAATTCTTCCATTGATGGTGGAAGTATAAATATAAATACACCATCAGGATATATTTCCTTTACAGAAAGAGCTCCTTGAATATCAATTTCTAATAAAACATCCTTACCTTCTTCCAACATATCTAATACATATTTCTTAGGGGTACCATAATAATTTCCATAAACCTCAGCATACTCTAAAAACTCATTTCTTAATAACATTTCCTTAAATTCATTCTTTGAAATAAAAAAATAATTTTTCCCATCAACTTCCCCTGTTCTTGGTTCTCTTGTAGTGGCAGAAATTGATATGTTTAAATCTATTTCTTTCAATAATTCTTTACATATAGTTCCTTTACCAGCACCTGAAGGTCCTGAAACTACAATTAATAATCCTTTAGGCATCAAAGTCTCCTTCCTATTCTTTAATATTATCATATTCTATTTTATTATCTAACCTATGAGCTACTGTTTCTGGTTGAATAGCAGATAAAAGAACATGATCACTATCAGTAATAATAACTGCTCTAGTTCTTCTACCATAGGTTGCATCTATTAGCATCCCTCTATCTCTAGCTTCTTGCACAATTCTTTTTATAGGAGCAGACTCTGGGCTAACAACAGCTATGACCCTATTACCAGATACTACATTACCAAAGCCAATATTGATCAATTTTATTGTCACAGATATTACCTCCTAACTACTCAATATTCTGTATTTGTTCCCTTATCTTTTCTAATTCACTTTTAATTTCAACAACATTATTTGTGATTTCTATGTCTCCAACTTTAGAACCCATAGTATTTGCTTCTCTATTCATTTCTTGTACTATAAAATCTAACTTTCTACCAACGGAGTCTTTTGATTCTAATGTATTAATTAATTGTTCAATATGACTATATAATCGAACAATTTCTTCAGTTATACTTGATTTATCTGCAAAATATGCTACTTCATTTGCTAATTTCATATCATCAATCTCAACAGATTCATCTAAAATAGATTTTATTCTATCTTCAAGCTTTTCCTTATATTCCTCTACCACAATAGGTGATTTTTTTTCTATTTCCTTTACCAAAGATTCTATGTATTCCGATCTTTTTATAATATCTTCAGCCAATTTCTTACCTTCTTTTATTCTCATATTATAAAGATTTTCCAAAGCTTGATTTAAAGCAATTGACAATACATTCCAAATAACATCCTCTTCATCTTTTTCTTTTTCCACATTAATAACATCAGGATATTTTATTATCTGATCTAGAGTTACTAATGTGTTTAAATACAACTCTTTATTTAATAACTCCAAAGCATTCTTATATGATTTTGCTAAGTCCATATCAACCTTTACATCTAAATTTGATGTTTGTAAATTTTCTAAGTTTATATAAACCTCCACTCTACCTCTTTTAATTTTTTCCTTTATTCTATTTTTAATATTTTCTTCTAAATATGAAAAATGTTTAGGCATTCTAACTATTACATCATTATACCTATGATTAACAGATTTAATTTCAACTGTAAATTTTCTTATTCCATCATCATTTTCTCCTCTACCAAACCCAGTCATACTTTTAATCAAATTATCATCCTCCTAAATATTATAATCAATTTTACCATAAATTAGACTAAAGTCAATTTTTAGAAATAGAAGATATCTTCTACTAAATTACACATCTAATATTTATCCCTTATCCTTATAAAAAACTCTATCAATCATTAAAGTAAATTACAAATTTTCAATCATACGATTTCTCCTCTAATTTTAATTATACCTCATATAATTATATTAAATATTTTAAAAACCTTTTAATTGTTACTAAAACTTAATATATGATTATATCCTTCTTTATAAATTCCTATTTAGATGTTATAATACATTATAAAAACAATTATCGGAGGAATACTTATGTCTTTAGATGGAATTACATTAAGAAGCTTAGTGCATGAACTTTCAAATACATTGATAGAAGGAAAAATAAATAAAATCTATCAACCAGAAAACGATGAATTATTAATTAGTATAAGAAATAAAGGAAAAAATGAAAAATTAATATTATCAGCTAGTAGTAATAATCCTAGAATACACTTTACTAATAGCACTAAAGAAAACCCTCAAAGTCCCCCTATGTTTTGTATGTTATTAAGAAAACACTTACAAAACGGAAAAATTTTATCAATAAAACAACAATATTTAGAAAGAATCATTAAAATTACAATCTCTAATTATGATGAATTAGGAGTTTTATCAGAAAAAGAACTTATAATAGAAATTATGGGACGTCACAGTAATATTATTTTAATTGAAAAAAGAACTAAAAAAATAATTGATGCTATAAAAAGAATAACCCCTGATATTAGTAGTGTAAGACAAGTTTTACCTGGAGTAAAATATCAACTTCCTCCTAATCAAAATAAACTTAATCCTTTAAAGTTAAATAAAGAACAATTTTTTAATATAATAAATAATGTAAATGAAGGAAATAAAATATATAAGTTTATATATGAAAATTTTGTAGGAATAAGTCCATTAATTGCTAAAGAAATCTGTTCTAGAGAAAATATATATGAAAATTCTTTAATTGGTGGTTTAAATGAAGAAGATAAAGAGAAAATATTTTTATCCTTTAAAAAACTTATTAATGATGTTATAAACAACAATAATAAACCTAGTATGATTTACAATGAATATAAAACTAAAATTTTAGGCTTTTCAAGTATTGATCTTACTCAATTTAAAGAATCCAAAAAAGTATACTTTAATTCAATTAGTGACCTTCTAAATACTGTATATGAAACTAAAGATAGATTAGATCGAATTCAACAAAAATCTTTATCATTGAAAAAACACATAAAAACAAAACTAGATAGAGATAAGAATAAATTAGCTAAGCAAAAAGAAGAATTATTTAATGCAAAAAATAGAGAAAAATATAAAATCTACGGTGAATTAATAACAGCTAATATTTATAAAATTGAAAAGGGAATGGATATTCTAACCACCGAAAATTATTATGATAATAATAATTTAATTGAAATAAAGTTGAATCCAAATCTTACTCCCTCAGAAAATGCTCAAAAATACTTTAAAAGATACAACAAATTAAAAAATGCATTTAATGAAGTTTCTATACAGATTTCTCAAACTAAAGAGGAAATTAATTATCTAGAACATATTTTATTAAGTATTGAAAATTCTACAGATTTATCTGAATTAGAAGAAATAAAAGAAGAATTAATTGATGGAGGATATGTTAAATACAGAAGAAAAAACAAATCAAGAGAAAAGAAAAATATTAAATCTAAACCTCTTCACTTTATATCCTCAGATGGATTTGATATGTATGTGGGAAAAAATAATAGACAAAATGACTATTTAACTTTAAAATTTGCTGATAAAGAAGATATATGGCTTCATACTAAAGATATCCCTGGTTCCCATATTATTATAAGAAAAAATAATAAAGAAGTACCAGAAGAAACTCTATACGAGGCAGCCCTTTTAGCAGCCTTCCACAGTAAGGGCAAGATGTCTAGTAATGTAGCAATAGATTATACAGAAAAGAAAAATGTAAAGAAACCTAATAGAGCAAAACCAGGAATGGTTATATATGAAAATAACAATACCTTATATGTTACTCCAACCGAAAAAGAAATAAGTAAAATAGAAAAAAATAAATAGGATTTCATTACTACTATCTAAAAAGCTCCTCTAATTAAAGGGGCTTTTTAGATAGTCCTGTCTTTATAAATATTATAGGAATAACTAAAGTAATAAATATTCCTATAATAAAATATCTTATATAGTCAAAAGCATAAGTTTCAGGAAATATACCTTTAAGAGCTGTTCTTATAGACAATAATATAAGAATACCAAATATAAATTTAACTATCTGAAAAAACATTTTGTTCTTAACTTCAAACTTTATTTTATTTTCTTGAATAAAGTAACCCAATAACGCTCCTGTGATTAATGCAATTAATTTCAAATTATTTTCACTCATAAATACAATTAATAGTAAATTAGGAATCAATATAGAAAATATAAATACATTTAAAAGATTATAATTAAATGGAGTTATTTTTTCTATTAGATAATCACCTATTAGGGCAAATAAAATACCGAAAATAAGACCTCCTAACACATCAATAGGCCAATGAACTCTTAGATATAATCTTGAAAATCCTACTAATAATATCACAAATATCCCCAATACATATATACTTTTTCTCTTAAGTTTTCTCATTGTATAAAACCAAAAAGTTGTAGTATTTTGGGTATGCCCACTAGGAAAAGAATACCCTGGAGCAGACTCCTGATACAAGGGATTTATTCCTTCCGTAAAAAATGGTCTTTCTGTAGCAAATATATTTTTCAAAATACTATTGCCAAATACAGAAAATATAAGAATAGTAAACATTCTCACCCCTGCACGCTTACTTATACACCAATAAACCAATGTTAATGCAAAAACATAAAATAACTCTCCTCCAATATTAGTTATGAATACAAAAATTTTATCCAATATTGGATTACTAATTTCTTGAAGTTTTAATAATATTTTTACTTGCATATATACACCTCTAATCATATATATCAATTTAATTATTATATATTACACATAAGTAATAGGTTATTTAATATATATTAAATAACCTATTATTTATACTATATTTCATTAATTATATCTTATTTTTATAGTTATGTTAATCATTTTCAGGCAATAATTTATTAATTGTTATACCCACAATAGCAGCTAAACTTAAACCCACTATTTGTATACTATCAGTTATTTGAATACTGATCAAACCAGTAAATGCTTGAACTCCATCAGCAGTATAGAGACCTTGCTTAACTTTTAATATTTCCGTTCCTATCCCTATCACAAGTATTAATGAAGCCACTATTAAATTTCTATTGCTAGAAAAATCCACTTTAGCTGTAGTTAAAGTTCTTATTCCTACACTGGCAATCATACCAAAAAGTATTAAACTTACTCCTCCCATTACAGCTTCAGGAATTGTTTGTAATATAGCTCCAATCTTTCCAATAAAACTAATTGTTATTGCTATAACTGCAGAAATCCTTAGTATAGACGGATCATAATTTTTAGTCATTGCTAATACACTTGTATTTTCTCCATAAGTTGTATTTGCAGGTCCTCCTACAAATCCAGCAAATAAAGTAGCTAATCCATCTCCTAGAAGTGTTCTGTGTAATCCGGGATCTTCTAAAAAGTTTTTACCTACAACTGCTCCATTAGTAGTAATATCTCCAATATGTTCCATAAATACTGCAAGTACTATTGGAGCAATTATTGCTATTGCTTCTATACTAAACTTTGGTAAAGTAAATTCTGGTACACTTATCATTGAAGCTTCTGTTATAGGAGTATAATCTACAATTCCTAACATCATTGATAAAATATAACCTACTAACACTCCACAAAGTATTGGTATTATCTTAAATATACCTTTTCCAAAAATTGATACTATTATTACTGTTGCTACTACAATTAATGCCACTGGCCAATTAGTAGATGCCATTTCAAGTGCAGTAGGACTCAATATCAATCCTATTACTATAATCATTGGTCCTGTTACAATAGGAGGAAAAAAAGATTTAATCTTTTCTACTCCAAATAATTTAATCAGCAATGCAAACATAAGGTACAATAATCCAGCTGCCATTATGCCACCTTGAACATACCTTAAATCGCCAAATTTAGATGCTACAGCCCCAATCACAGGAATAAATGCGAAACTAGAACCAAGAAAAACTGGTACTTTTCCCTTTGTAACTAGATGGAATAATAATGTTCCTACTCCTGCACAAAATAATGCAACTGCTGGATTAAGACCAGTAATCATAGGTACCAATACTGTAGCTCCAAACATTGCTACAATGTGTTGTATACTCAAAATCCCTTTTCTAAATATACCAGTAGTATTTACACTCTTAATTTCTTTACTGTTTACCATAGTTTTTTCTGCCATAAAAATACCTCCTTAACTAATTTAGGAGGGAGAACAATCTCCCTTTTCAGTCTCTCAGGACTGAGTTAAAAGGTTACGCCTTTTCTTTAATTGTAACTTCATCTTTATCATCTATTTCATTAAATTTAACACTTACTACTTCGCTTTTTGAAGTTGGTACATTTTTTCCAATATAATCTGGTCTAATAGGAAGTTCCCTATGTCCTCTGTCAATTAAAACTGCTAATTGTATTTTTTTAGGTCTATCATTATCAACAATAGCATCCAATGCGGCTCTAACAGTTCTGCCCGTATATAATACATCATCTATTAAAATCACATTCTTATTTCTTATATCCGTTTTGAATTGAGATTTTTTTACTAAAGGACTATCTGATATTTCAGATAAATCATCTCTATACAATGTAATATCCAATTCTTCTACAGGAACTTTTTTTCCTTCTATTTCATTTATTTTCTCTGCAATTCTTTGAGAAAAAGGAACTCCTCTTGTTTTTATACCAACTAAAACTAAATCTTCTATACCTTTATTTTTTTCAATAATTTCATGAGAAATACGAGTTGTAGCTCTACTTATAGCTTTTTGGTCCAATAATATTGCTTTAGTTTTCATATTATCACCTCCTGAGATTAATTTTCTATAATAATATATTATTTCAAAAATAAAACTCCTTATCACTGATAAGGAGTTAAATATGCAATGCCAATTTAACATTTATAATCCCTTATCAGCCTCTCGTGCTGATTTAAAGGTTAATTCATTTTTTATATAATATCATAAATCACATATTTTGTCTACTTTTTTCTAATATGTTTAATATTCTAATAAAATCTTCTGGTAAGTTGGAATCAAATTCTAAATATTCATTTTCTCTTGGATGATTAAATCCTATTATTTTAGCATGCAAAAGTTGCCCTTCTAAATTAAACTTCTGATCTCTAGTCCCATAAATAGGATCTCCTACAATTGGATGATTTATATATTTCATATGAACTCTTATTTGATGAGTCCTACCAGTCTCTAGTCTAGCTTCAATCAAAGTATAATTACCATATCTTTTTAATACTCTAAAATGAGTTACTGCTTCCTTACTATTTTCTCTTATTACACACATCTTTTTCCTATCCTTTGGATTTCTACCTATTGGAGCATTAATAGTTCCCTTATCTTCATTTATATTTCCTTCAACCAAAGCTTGGTACCTTCTTGTTATAGAATGTTCTTTAAGTTGTTGAGATAAACTTAAATGAGCCAAATTAGTTTTTGCTATCATAAGCAAGCCAGTTGTATCTTTATCAATTCTATGTACAATTCCTGGTCTTATAACACCATTAATCGATGATAAGTTATTCAATTTATAAAGTAAAGCATTTACTAAAGTTTTACTATAATTTCCTGGTGCAGGATGCACTACCATTCCTCTAGGTTTATTCACTATAGCTACATCATCATCTTCATAGACTATATCAATATCAATGTCCTCAGGCTTTACTTCTAATTTTTTAGGCTCTGGTACCTCTACTACTATTCTATCTCCTTCATTAATACTATATTTAGATTTAACAAATCTATTATTTACAGTTACCTTCTTATTTTTTATAAGTTTCTGTATAAAAGATCTAGATACTTCATCTAATTCAGAAGCTAAAAATGAATCCACTCTCCCTTCTGATTCTTCATCTACTATTAATTCAATAATATCCATTAAATCACTCTTTCTAATTT
The DNA here is from genome assembly GCF_016820635.1 of Anaeromonas gelatinilytica. Classification (GTDB taxonomy): domain Bacteria; phylum Bacillota; class Clostridia; order Tissierellales; family SIT17; genus Anaeromonas; species Anaeromonas gelatinilytica. Next base: position 150,510 of record NZ_WSFU01000119.1, read on the forward strand.
ACTTCATGATTATTAGTTAATACTAGTATAACTAATAATATAGTACCAATTACAATAAAACTATCTGCTATATTAAATACTGGGAAATCATAGAATCCCCAAAAATCAATATCTATAAAATCTATTACATATTGAATTCTTAATCTATCTATAAAATTTCCAATAGCACCTCCAATTATCATTAATAAACTATAATTCATTATTTTTGTATTATTATATTTTTTTATGTAATATACAATACCTATAATTATTAAACTAGTAATTATTATAAAAAAAGCCCTTTGATTTTGCATTATTCCAAATGCAGCACCATAATTTTTTACAAAATTCAATTGAAGAAATCTATCAATAATTATAATAGCCTCTTGTTCTTTAAGTACATTTACAGCCCAATACTTCGTTACTTGATCTAATAAAATAATTAAAATTGGAATAATATACATTTAATCCTCCTTGTATAATGAACATGTAGTCAAGCTACAGGTTCAATCTAATTTATTTATTATAT